>DASSLA010000090.1:0-6493 GCA_035689885.1 Marmoricola sp.
CACTCCCACGCCCGCGGCAGGGGACGTCATCGGGCCCGCCGCAGCCGCACCGGTCCTCGGGCGGTCGCCGGGTCCACGACCTCCCCGCCCTGGGTCATCTCCACCTCGCCGGCCTCGACCAGTCGAAGTGCGGCTGCCCGGGCAGGGTCCATCAGCTCACGCCACACGTCGTCGTCCTCTCCGCCGTCCCCGGAGGCCACCGCTCGCGCCGCCTCGGAGGGGCAGATCGTCCTTCCGGGTGCGCGGTGCTCGAGGAGCTCGAGGATCTGCGCCTCCAGGGCGCGGTCGATCTCGCTCGAGCCGTCGTGGGTCACCCGCTCATGATGCCCCAGCGGACGCGGGCCCTCCGAGCGTGATTCCCAGCGCGGACTGGCCCAGCACGAACAACCCAGCACGAACAACCCAGCACAATGGCGCCATGGCCCCCGACCGCGTCCCGCTGGACCTCGACGTCACGTGGATCCACGGCTCGCGGTCCCGACGCCGGCGTACGGACCCGCCCCTGCAGGTGCACACCGTGGCTCCCGGCACCGTGGTGATCCGGCAGAGCAAGGACCTCACCTACGAGGCGCCGTTCCTCCTGCTGCTGGTGGGGGAGGGGCGCGCGCTGCTGCTCGACACCGGCGCCACCCGCGACCGGCTGATCCGTGACGCGGTCCACGGCCTGATCGGCGACCAGGAGCTGGTCGTCGCGCACACCCACGGGCACGGCGACCACACTGCCGGCGACGCCTCGTTCGCGGACCGGCCGGTAACCACGGTGGTGGGCACCGACGTGGCCGAGGTGCGCTCGTTCTTCGGCTTCACCGACTGGCCCGACGAGATCGTCTCGCTCGACCTCGGCGGCCGCGTCGTCGAGGTCTTCGGCATCCCGGGGCACCACGCCACGTCGATCGCCCTGTACGACGCCCGCACCGGCCTGCTCCACACCGGCGACACGGTCTACCCGGGTCGGATCTACGTCGACGACCCACCAGCGCTGATGGCGTCCTTCGACCGCCTGGTGCATTTCGCCGAGAGCCGCGACGTCGCGCACGTCCTCGGGTGCCACGTGGAGATGACGCGTACGCCGGGGCGGGACTACCCGCTGGGTGCCCGCCACCAGCCGGACGAGCCGTCCCCGTTCATGACACCGGCCCAGCTCCGCCGGGTCCGCGACCAGTACCGCAACGTGGTCGCCCGTCCCGGCATCCACCGCTTCGACGACGTGGTGTTCTGCAACGGGTCCGGCCCGCGCGTGATGCTGCCGCTCCTGAGCCGCTCGATCCCCGAGCAGGTCCGCTACTTGCTTCGCTGACACCGGTTGGCGGAGCGCATCGGCTGGTCGAGGCCGGCAAGGTGGAGATGACCCAGCGTGGGGAGGTCGTGGAACCGGCGACCGCCCGGGATCCGGTCCGGCTGCGACGTACTCGCTGACGCCAGCAACCAGAACTGCCCGGTCGGCAGGTTTCCGGCAACCAGGACTGCCCGCTCGGCATGCTTCCAGCACCCCAGCACCCCAGCACCCCAGCACCCCCAGCACCTGCTCGGCTGACTCAGGACATCCGCGCCAACAGCTCCTGCCGCCACGCCTCGGTCTCGGCGATCTGGTTGAAGGTGAAGATGTGCAGCCCCTCGACGGCGTAGTCGGGCCGGGCCGCGGTCGAGGCACAGTCCTCGAGGAACTTCTGGCCGGTGAAGCCACCAGGGGCGGCGAGCCGGGCGAAGGTGCCCCTGTGCTTCACCAGGAACCGGGTCGACTCGCCCACGCCGATCTTGGTCGCCATGGCCAGCAGCTTGGTGCGGTCCACCGGGCCCGGCATCCCCAGGATCAGGGGCATCGTGACGCCGCGCGCTCGCATCCGCTCCACCCAGGTGCGCACCGCCTTGGCGTCGAAGGTCAGGTTGCTCACCACGTGGGTGGCGTGGCGGCGCTTGTCCCACATCGCCTGGACGGTGAGGTCGTCGGTGATCGTGGGGTGCGACTCGGGGTATCCGGTGATGCCGATGTGCGTGAACGGCTGGTCCAGGGTGGCGAGGTCCTCGAGCAGGCTGAAGGCGTCCGGGTAGTCCCCGACCGGTTCGACGTCGCCGCCCGGCACGAAGATGCTGCTGATGCCTGCCTCCGCCAGCCGCGACCGGATGTCGACCAGCTCGGCGCGGTCACGGACCATCCGCGCGGCGAGGTGCGGTACGGCGCGGTAGCCGTGCCGCGAGAAGGCCCCGGCCAGCGCGAGCGTCGGCTCGAGGCCCTTGGCGCCCGACGCCGTCACCGTGACCGGGACGTCGCGCGGCACCGAGGCGAGCACCTTGTCCTCGGTCGTCGGGGTGGGCAGGACCTCATAGCGGGCGTGCGTCAGCAACCGCAGGAGGGTCTGGTTCCGTGTGGCCACCTTGTTGCGCATTGAGCGACTCGTTTCGTGATGCGCACCGAATGTGGCACGAGGCTACGCCCGCGGGCAGCCGCCGACAAGGAGTCCGGACACGTGGTCCGTGACGCCCCGGAAGACCCCGGAACGACGGCTCAGGAGGTGTGGTGCGTGACGCTGCCGTCGAGCTCGTGCGACTCGTCGAGGGCGTCGACCGGGACCACCACGACCGGTCGCTTCGAGTTGCGCACCACCTGGTCGGCGGTGGAGCCGAAGAGCAGTCCGCGGAAGCCGCCGGCACCGCGCGAGCCGACGACGAGCATGTCCGCGCCCGCGGAGGCCTCGAGCAGCCGACGGCTGGCCGAGCCGTGCAGGACGTGGCACTCCACCTCGCAGTCCTCGGGCAGGTCCATGGCGGCCACGTCCGCCCGGAGGCGCTCCAGGGTCGCGGCCTCGAAGTGGTCCAGCGGTGGCACGTAACCCGGCTCGGCCGAGGCGGGCCGGGGCGCGGTGGAGATGGTCCAGGTGCGCAGGACGTGGAGCTTGCAGCCGAGGCGCCGGCCCAGCCGGGCGGCGTACTGCACCGCCTCGGTCGCGGCCCGCGATCCGTCGTGGCCGACGAGCAGGCCACCGTCGACGTGCAGCTCGGTCGCCACCTTGATCATCGCAGGCCTCCTCGTCGTCGGGTGCCGTCAGCCTAGTCGGGCCGACGGGGCGAGCGTCACCAGATCCGCACCCGTTGTTCCGGCTCGAGCCACATCCCGTCGCCGGGCCCCGTGTCGAACGCCTCGTGGAACTCGGTGAGGTTGCTGGCGATGTTGGCGCGGAACTCCGGCGGGCTGTGCGGGTCGGTGGTGAGGTACTGCAGCGAGAGCTCCTTGCGTCGCTTGGTGCGCCACACGTAGGCCCAGTTGAGGAACAGCCGCTGGATGCCCGTCATCCCGTCGCGCTCCGGCACGTCGGCCCCGTCCAGGGAGATCAGGTAGGCCTTGAGCGCGATGGTCAGGCCGCCGAGGTCGCCGATGTTCTCCCCGACGGTGAGTGACCCGTTCACCCGCTCGCCCGGCAGGTCGCGCGGCTCGTGGCCGTCGTACTGCTCGATGAGGGCCTTCGCCTTGACCTGGAAGGCCTCCTTGTCGGCGGCGGTCCACCAGTCGTTGAGGTTGCCCAGCCCGTCGTACTGCGCGCCCTGGTCGTCGAAGCCGTGCCCGATCTCGTGGCCGATGACCGCGCCGATGCCGCCGTAGTTCTCGGCCGGGTCGGCTTGGGGGTCGAAGAACGGCTTGTGCAGGATGCCGGCCGGGAAGCAGATCTCGTTGGTGCCGGGGTTGTAGTAGGCGTTGACGGTCTGCGGCAGCATGAACCACTCGTCGCGGTCGACCGGCGACCCGATCTTGCGCAGCTCGCGGTCGGTCTCGAAGGCGGTGGCCGCGAGCACGTTGCCGAGCAGGTCGTCCGCGCTGATCTCCAGGGTGGAGTAGTCACGGAACTTGTCCGGGTAGCCGATCTTGGGGCGGAAGGTGTCGAGCTTCTCGAACGCGCGCTGCTTGGTCTCCTCGCCCATCCAGTCGAGGTCGGTGATCGAGCGGCGGTAGGCCTCGAGCAGGTTGGCCACCAGCTCGTCCATCTTCTGCTTGGAGCTCGGCGGGAAGTGGCGCGCGACGTACTCCCGACCGACGGCCTCGCCCAGAGCCCCCTGCACGAGGCCGACACCGCGCTTCCAGCGCACCCGCAGCTCCGGGGTGCCGGAGAGAGTGCGGCCGTAGAAGTCGAAGTTGGCCTCGACGAACGGGCTGGACAGGTATGCCGCGGCGGTGCGGATCGCACGCACGGCCAGGAAGGCGCGCCAGTCCTCGATGTCGGTCTCGGACAGCACCTTCTCGAGGTGGGTGAAGTACGACGGCTGCCGCACCACGGTCTCGGCCAGCGTCTCCTCGGTGCCGCCGATGGCAGTGATCCACGCGTCGAGGTCGAAGCTGGGGATCGTCGAGCGGAGATCGGCCAGCGAGGTGAGGTTGTAGGTCTTCAGCACGTCGCGGGTCTCCGCGCGCTCCCAGTGCCCCTCGGCGATGCGGGTCTCCAGCGCGAGCACCCGCTGCGCGGTCCGTTCCGCGTCCTCGCGCTCGGCCAGGGTGAGGATGCGGGTCAGGTAGGCGACGTACTTCTCGCGGATCTCGGCGAACTTCTCCTCGCGGTAGTAGCTCTCGTCGGGGAGGCCGATGCCGCCCTGCAGCAGGTTGACGACGTAGCGGTCGGAGTCGCGGTCGTCGGTGTTGACGTAGGAGCCGAACAGCCCGCCCCCGCCCCGGCGCTCGAAGGAGCCGAGGAACCGGGCGAGGTCGCCGAGGTCGCGCAGTCCGTCGATCTCCTCGAGCAGCGGCACGATCGGGGTGTGGCCGAGCTCCTCGATGTGGTCCTCGTCCATGAAGCTGCGGTAGAGGTCGCCGATCTTGCGCGCCTCGTCGGCGTTCTCCAGCGAGGTCGTCCCGGTGGCGCCGGCGGCAACCCAGTCGGCGCACTCCTCGACGATCGCGCGCACCTGCTGCTCGGCCTCGTCGGCGAGCATGACGAACGGACCCCAGCTCGGCTTGTCCTCGGGGATCTCGGCCGTCTCGAGCCAGCGGCCGTTGACGTGGCCGAAGAGGTCGTCCTGGACGCGGATGTCAGGGTCCATGCCCTCACGGGCGTCGTCGAGAATCGTCACTCGGGCAATCTATACAGGCGACCTATACAGGCGACCTATACAGGCGACCCCACCTCCGCCATAGGGTCTCCTCCCATGACGGCACCCTCACCCCAGGTCTGCATCGTCGGGGCAGGGTCCTCGGGCATCACGGCGGCCCAGGTGCTCGCCTCGCGCGGGGTCTCCTTCGACTGCTTCGAGGCCGGCAGCGGTGTCGGCGGAAACTGGCGCTACGGCAACGACAACGCGATGTCCTCGGCCTACGAGTCCCTGCACATCAACACCTCCCGCCAGCTGATGGAGTACGCCGCCTACCCGATGCCGGAGTCGCTGCCGGACTACCCCGACCACCGGCAGATCGCGCAGTACTTCGACGACTTCGTCGACCACTTCGGCCTGCGCGAGCGGATCACCTTCCGCACCGAGGTCACCAAGGTGGAGCCGGTCGACTCGCCCGACGGCCGCTACGCCGTCACCTTCCGGTCGCGGGACGGGGGAGAGGCCCAGACGCGGCACTACCGCGACGTGATCGTGGCCAACGGCCACCACTGGGACCCGCGCTGGCCGGAGCCCTCCTATCCCGGGGCCGAGACGTTCCCCGGCGTGCAGGTGCACGCCCACCACTACCGGACGCCCGACCTGCTCGAGGGCAAGCGAGTGCTGGTGCTCGGCATCGGAAACTCCGCCTGCGACATCGCGGTCGAGTCCTCGCGCGTCGCGGAGTGCACCGACCTGGCGATGCGGCGCGGGGCGCACATCCTGCCGAAGTACATGTTCGGCATCCCGACCGACCACCTCACCGACTCCCCGCTGGCCCGTGGGCCGCTGAAGCTGCAGCAGTGGTCGATGACCGCGCTGCTGCGGCTCACCCAGGGAAAGGTCACCGACTACGGGCTGCCCGAGCCCGACCACGCCGTGCTGCACGCGCACCCGACGGTGAGCCAGGAACTGCTCAACCGGCTCGGGCACGGCGACATCACGGTGCGGCCCAACATCGACCGCTTCGAGGGCGCCAAGGTGTTCTTCAGCGACGGCTCGGCAGCGGAGTACGACGTCGTCGTCTACTGCACCGGCTACAAGGTGAGCTTCCCGTTCCTGCCGCCGGACGTGGTCTCCGCCGAGGACAACCACGTCGACCTCTACCGACGAGTGGTGCACCCCGACCACGCCGGGCTGTACTTCGTCGGGCTGATCCAGCCCCTCGGCGCGATCATGCCGCTGGCCGAGGCCCAGGCCGAGTGGGTCGGCGACCTCGTCACCGGAGTCGGGCAGCTGCCCTCGGCGCCGGAGATGCGCGCGGAGGTCTCGTCGTACGACCGGAAGGTGGCGAAGCGCTACGTGGCCTCGCGGCGGCACACCATCCAGGTCGACTTCCACGCGTACCGCGCCGAGATCGCCCGCGAGCGCAAGCAGTCGCGCAAGCGCGCGCGGCCGGGCAAGCAGCAGCGCCCCACCACCTAGG
>DASSLA010000091.1:0-32112 GCA_035689885.1 Marmoricola sp.
CGGGTCGGTGCTGCCGGTGTGCAGCGCGGGAGCATCGACGCCGCTGCGGGCGCAGCTGCTCGCCGCGGCGCGACGAGCGGGGGGCGAGGCCCGTCCGTGCACCGGTAACCGGGCGAGCGACCACTGGTCGTTCGTCCGCGCCGGCCTGCCGGGGGTGCGGCTGGGCAGCACGCCGTACGCCGGGTATCACTCGCCCGGCGACGTCCCGGCGGTGATCGACCGAGCGCAGCTGCGGCGTACGGCGCGGACCGTCGCGGCCTGGCTGCGCTGAGCCGTCTGGGCCCGGACGTCCTGCGGTCTCGCCGTACGCCGGCGGGACGTGCTGCGTGGCGGTTGCTCGGACGACCGGGACGCAGGACGTCCGACCCGAGAGCAACCACATCGCAGGACGTCCGACGCGAACGCGACCGAATCGCAGGACGTCCGCCCCCCGGCGCAATTCCTCAACCCCGGAACGGTCCCGTGCTCGTCTCCCACACGTCGGCAAGGATCCCCGCACCAGGCACCACCCGAGGCGCGAACGAGACCGGGTCCATCCGGTAGGGCACCAGCCGCATCGCCTTCAGCTCCCGGCCCCACCAGGTCGTCTCGAGCACGACGCCCTCCATCGTCTGCTCCATGAAGTCCATGTCGAAGACGAAGTTGCCGAGCGAGTGCAGCACCGGGACGCCCCGGACGAGGTCGACGCCCTGCACCCAGTGCGGGTGACCACCCACGACGAGGTCCGCACCGGCCCTCACCAGCGCGCGCGACACCACGCGCTGGACGGGCTCGGGACGGTGGGTGTACTGCGTGCCCCAGTGCGGCAGCACGACGACCACGTCGGCCACCCGCGCCGTACGACGCACCACCCGCTCGACATGGCGCAGGTCGGCCGACACGAGGGGACCCGTGCGCGGCGGCATCCGGATCGACAGCGCACCCGGTGTCGCGGGGGTCACCCGCCGGGTCTCACCGATCGCATTGAAGCCCACGAAGGCGAACCTCGTCCCACCCCCCTCCACTATCGCCGGTCGACTCGCAGCAGCAAGGTTGGGCCCGGCGCCGAAGGGGGCGATCGGGCTCGCCCGGAGCATGCGGACGGTCTCCAGTAGCGCACCCGTCCCATAGTCCCCGGTGTGGTTGTTCGCCAGCGACAGCGCGTCGAACCCGGCTCGGCGCAGCGGCCCGAGCAGGGCCGAAGAGCCGCCGAACGAGTCGCCGCCTTGGGTCGGCGACCCGTTGGTCGACAGCGTGCTCTCCAGGTTGCCGACGGTGACGTCCGCTCCGCGCAGCCGCCGGGACATCGGGCGCAGCGCAGCGGTGGGATCCGCCACGCCGCGGCTGAGCATCACGTCGCCGACGACGGTGACGGTGACCGCGGAAGGGTGGTCGCGCACCGGGTCCCTCCCGCCCACCACGACCGGCCGCACGCTGGGTCCGACCCGATCGAGAGGGACCCACCCGATCACCTGGGGATCGCGCTCCACCGCCCGCACCGAGGTGACCACCCGCAGTCGCGCCGCTGGCCGGCCGAGTCGCCGCCAGCTGCGGACGTCTCCGGCGCGGAGGGCCCGAGCCGTGGCTGCGTCGATGCGCAGCTGGGGAACGGTGGCGTGGGTGACCAGGACCCGCGGAGTGGCCGGCGAGGCCGGACGCGGCGTCGGGGTGGGCGAGACGGTCGTCGAGGGCGAGGCGCTCGGAGTCTCCCGCGCCTCGGCACGGCGCTCGGCATCGCTCCCGGTGCCGGCGCACGCGACCAGGGCGAGAAGGCCGGCGAGGAGTGCGACGGTTCGGGCCCGGCCGCGGGTCATGCGACCACGCTACGCGGCGTACGAACAACCAGAACTGCCCGCTCGGCACCCTTCCAGCAACCAGAACTGCCCGCTCGGCACCCTTTCAGCAACCAGAACTGCCCGGTCGGCGGGTCAGCAGTCGAGGTCGGACCGGGGGGCGACGCCGCGCACGAGGTAGCGCTCGACTGCGGCGTCCACGCACTGGTTGCCCTGGTTGAAGCCGGTGTGGCCGTCGCCGTCGCGCGAGATCAGCACGCCGGACTCGAGCTGGCTCGCCAGCGCTTCGGCCCACTCGTACGGCGTGGCGGGGTCACGCGTCGTACCGATGACCACGATGGGGGGCGCCCCGGACGCCGCCATCGCCTCGGTGTTGCTGCCCGACTGCACCGGCCACACCGAGCATGTCGACAGGCTGAAGGCGAACGCCCGGCCGA
This sequence comes from Marmoricola sp., assembly GCA_035689885.1. Lineage (GTDB taxonomy): Bacteria > Actinomycetota > Actinomycetes > Propionibacteriales > Nocardioidaceae > Marmoricola. The sequence goes on from DASSLA010000091.1 coordinate 2,210, forward strand.
AGGTGGGCGATGCCTCCTCGAAGTCCGCGAAGTGACGGGGCACCTGGCGGGTCGGGATCGAGTCGCTGTGGTCGAGGCAGTTCACCGCGTAGAGGGCCTCGAGCGAGTTGTCGAGGTAGCGGTCGGGACCGCGCGAGGTGTACTGGTCGGCCAGACGGAGGAGCCCGGTGCCGTCGTCACCCTCGAGCGCCTGGTTGAGCGCCGCGGTGAGCTGCGGCCAGTACTCCTTGACGTAGAGCGGCATCCAGACCCCCAGCGTGGCCAGCCCGGAGGTGAGGTCGCGCTCGTCGGACGTCTCGAGGGGTTGCGCGTCGACCCGGTCGAGGAACCGGCGCAGGCCGCGGGCAGCCTCGTCGACGGTGTCACCGAGCGGACAGCCCGCGTCGACGCAGCTCTCGAGGTAGGCCCGCAGCGCGGTCTCGAAGCCGCGCGCCTGGCCGAGGTTGAGCTCCTCGTTGGACAACGCGGGGTCGATGGCCCCGTCGAGCACCATCCGCCGGACGTTGTCGGGGAACAGGTCGGCGTAGGTCGCGCCGATCAGCGTGCCGTAGGAGGCACCGAAGTAGTCGAGCTGCCGCTCCCCCAGCGCCGCGCGCAGGATGTCCATGTCCTTGGCCACCTCGACGGTGGACATGTGCCGGGCGAGGTCACCGCTCTCGCGCAGGCACCCCTCGCCGAAGGCGCGGATCATCGCGTCGAGCTGCCGCGCCTCCCGGACGTTGTCCGGGTCCGGATCGGCGGCGACGAGCTCGTCGGTCTGCTCGGTGTCCATGCACTCCAGCGGGGTGCTCGACCCGACCCCCCGCGGGTCGAAGCCGACCACGTCGAAGTACCTCGTCACCGTGTCCCCGAAGACGAACCCTGCGGCCGCGGCGTACTGCACGCCCGAGCCGCCCGGACCGCCCGGGTTGACCACCAGCTGCCCGACCCGGTTGCCGCGGTCGGTCGCCCGGACCCGCAGCACCGCGAGGCGGATCGTGCGCCCGTCCGGGTCGTCGTAGTCCAGCGGGACGGTCAGCCGCGCGCACTCCTGGCCGCCGCAGTCGCGCCAGTCGAGCTCCTGGTCGTAGAACTCGCTCAGGTCAGCCGGCGCCGTCGGCTCGGGCACGGTCGCGCTCGGCGACGGCGGGGTGGTCCCCGCGGAGCCGCCCTCGTCCCGGTCCCGCAGAAAGACGTACGCCGCCAGGCCGACCAGGCCGATCCCCACGATCCCCGCCACCATGACGAGCACCACGGCCACCACGATCGCGGCGGTGCTCCTCCCACGGCTGCTGGGCGGAGGCGGGGGGGAGGGCTGCGCCATCCCGTCAGCGTAGGGGGCGGATGGTCGGTTTGGGTCAGTGTCGTGAGACCTGGAGCGCGACCATCATCGACTCCAGCGCCAGGAGCGGCGGGACGTTGAACTCCAGCATCTGCTCGCGGGCCTCGAAGACCGCCCCGATCCGGCGCAGGTTGTCCTCCGCGGTCGACGCGTTGGCCAGCGCGACCACGTCGCCGCGCAGCTCCTCGTTGACCAGCTCGGCGGAGGTGCCCAGCTGCAGCGCCATCACGTCGCGGTAGACCGAGACCAGGTCCATCAGGCCGCGGTCGATCACGTCGAGGTGGCGCCGTTTCGCTCGCGTCTTCTGCGACTTCTCCAGGTCGCGCAGGGCCGGGGCGTACTCCCGCGGACGGCGGCCGCGCTCCACCACGCCGTAGGCCCGGTCGAGGTCGTCCTTCTCCCGCTGGTCGTGCACCGTGGTCAGCGAGTCGGCCTCCTCCTTGGCGACCTCGGTCAGGTCGGCCGCCGCGGCGATGCAGGCCCCCAGCGAGGTGAGCCGGCCGGGGATGGCCACCACCTCGCGACGTCGCCGGCGGGTGTCCTCGTCTCGGGCCAGGGCCCGGGCACGGCCGATGTGGCCCTGGCTGGCGCGGGCGGCGTACGACGCGGTCTCGACCGGCAGCCCTTCGGAGCGGACCAGGAAGTCGGTGACATCGGCCACCGACGGGGTGGACAGCACCACCAACCGTGTCCGGGAGCGGATCGTGGGCAGCACGTCCTCGACCGTGGGGGCGCAGAGCAGCCACACGGTGCGCTCGGTCGGCTCCTCGATCGCCTTCAGCAGGGCGTTGGCGGCCTGGTCGGTGAGGCGGTCGGCGTCCTCGACGACCATCACCTGCCAGCGGCGCCCGACCGGTGAGAGTGCCGAGCTGCGCACCAGCTCGCGCACCTCGTCGACCCCGATGGAGAGCTTCTCGGTGCGGGTGACGCTCACGTCGGGGTGGGAGCCGACGCTGACCTGGTGGCACGACGCGCACTCCCCGCAGCCGCCCTGCTCGCACTGCAGCGCGGCCGCGAACGCGATCGCGGTGTTGGAGCGTCCCGACCCGGGCGGTCCGGTGAACAACCAGGCATGCGTCATCTCACCGGCAACGGCGCGCTGCAGCTGCTGCACCACCGGGCGCTGGCCGACCAGGCTGTCCCACACGGTCACCGCGACGCCCCCCCGAGCAGCGGGCGCAGCCGGGCGTGCACGGTCTCGGCGATCTCCTCAACGGGCGCGCGGGCGTCGAGCACCACGTAGTGGTCGGGGTCGGCCGCGGCCAGGTCGAGGAAGCCGGCCCGGGCGCGCCGGTGGAACTCCACCGACTCCGCTTCGATCCGGTCGCGGCCCTCGAAGCGGCCCAGCCCGGCGACCGGGTCCACGTCGAGCACGACGGTCAGGTGTGGGCGCAGGCCGCCGGTGGCCCAGCGCAGCACCGGCTCGAGCTCCTCGACCCGCAGCCCCCGCGCCGCCCCCTGGTAGGCCAGCGAGGTGTCGACGTAGCGGTCGGTGATCACCACCTGGCCCCGCTCCAGCGCTGGCCGGACGACCTTCTCGACGTGTTCGGCCTTGTCGGCGGCATAGAGCAACGCCTCGGTCCTGTCGGCCAGGTGGCCGGTCGCCGGGTCGAGCACGATGCGGCGGATGTCCTTGCCGACGGCGGTGTCGCCGGGCTCGAAGGTGAGGAGTACGGCGTGCCCGTCGGCCTCAAGCCGCTCGCGCAACAGCCGGGCCTGGGTCGACTTCCCGGCACCCTCGCCGCCCTCGAAGCAGACGAAGACGCCACGCTCGGCGTACACCCCGGGGAACTGCTCGGACACGGGGCCACCCTAGAGGGCGGGTGTGACCGCGCTGCCGGGGCTCAGCTCTTCTTGGCCGCCTTCTTCGCCGGCGCCTTCTTCGCACCCTTCTTCGCGGTGCTCTTCTTGGCGCTGCTCTTCTTCGCGCCCTTCCTGGCGGACTTCTTCGCCGGGCCCTTGGCGCGCCGCTCGGCCAGCAGCTCGGCCGCGCGCTCGATCGTGATCGACTCGACGGAGTCGTCCTTGCGCAGGGTGGCGTTGTACTCGCCGTCGGTGACGTACTCGCCGAACCGGCCGGCCTTGACCACCACGGGCTGGCCGGAGACCGGGTCGTTGCCGAGCTCCTTCAACGGCGCGGTCGAGGCGCCGCCGCGTCCGCGCTGCTTGGGCTGGGCGTAGATCGCCAGGGCCTCGTCGAGGGTGATGTCGAAGAGCTGCTGCTCGTTCTCCAGTGACCGCGAGTCGGTGCCCTTCTTCAGGTACGGCCCGTAACGGCCGTTCTGCGCGGTGATCTCCACACCCTCGGAGTCGGTGCCGACCACCCGCGGGAGCGAGAGCAGCTTGACCGCCTGCTCGAGGGTGATCGTGTCCAGCGACATGTCCTTGAACAGCGAGCTGGTCCGCGGCTTGGCCTTCTTCGGGGCGTCCTCGGGCAGCACCTCGGTGACGAACGGCCCGTAGCGGCCGTTCTTGGCGACCACCTTGAGGCCGGTCTCGGGGTGATCACCCAGCACGATCTCCTCGCCCGCCGGGTTGGCCAGCAGCTCCTTGGCCTTCTCCAGGGTGAGCTCGTCGGGCGGCAGGTCCTCGGGCACGTTGGCCCGCTTGGCCGCAGGGGTGTCGTCGTCGCCCGGTCCCTCGAGGTAGGGGCCGTAGCGGCCGACGCGCAGCACGATGCCGCTGTCCTCCCCACCGATCGGGAAGGTGGCCAGCTCGCGGGCGTCGATCTCGCCGAGCTCGGTGACCAGCTTCTGCAGGCCCTCGACCTCACCGCTGCCGAAGTAGAACTCGGCGAGCTCGGTGACCCGGTCGCGGCGCCCACCGGCGATGTCGTCGAGGACGTCCTCCATCCGGGCGGTGAAGTCGTAGGAGACCAGCCGCTCGAAGTGCTCCTCGAGCAGCCGGATCGCGGAGAACGCCAGCCACGCAGGCACCAGCGCGGTGCCCTTCTTGTAGACGTAGCGGCGCTGGATGGTCCCGATGATCGAGGCGTACGTCGAGGGACGACCGATCTCGCGCTCCTCGAGCTCCTTGATCAGCGTGGCCTCGGTGTAGCGCGCGGGCGGCTTGGTCTGGTGGCCCTCGGCCCGGATCGAGGCCGCGTTCACGACGTCGCCCTCGGCCACGTCGGGCAGTCGGGTCTCCTGGTCGTCGCGGGTCGCGTCGGCGTCGTCGCTGCCCTCCACGTAGGCCTTCAGGAACCCGTGGAAGGTGATCACCCGGCCGCTGGCGGAGAACACCACGTCCTCGCCCGAACCGGCGGTGCCACCGAGCCGGATCGTCACCGAGCGACCCTGCGCGTCCTTCATCTGCGAGGCGATGGTGCGCATCCAGATCAGCTCGTAGAGCCGGAACTCGTCGCCGGTCAGGCCCGTCTGGGCCGGCGTACGGAACGAGTCGCCGGCCGGGCGGATCGCCTCGTGCGCCTCCTGCGCGTTCTTCACCTTCGAGGCGTAGATGCGCGGGGCGTCGGGGACGTACTCCGGGCCGTAGAGATCGCGGGCCTGCGCCCTCGCCGCCGCGATCGCGGTCTCCGACAGCGTGGTGCTGTCGGTACGCATGTAGGTGATGTAGCCGTTCTCGTAGAGCCGCTGCGCGATCGACATCGTGCGCGAGGCGCCGTAGCCGAGCTTGCGCCCGGCCTCCTGCTGCAACGTGGTGGTGCGGAACGGCGCGTAGGGCTTGCGGGTGTAGGGCTTGGACTCGACCGACCGGACGCTGAACTCGGTGTCGTGCAACGAGGACGCCAGCGCCTCGGCGCGGGTCTTGCTGAGGTGCACGACCTTGGCCTTGGGCTTCAGCTCGCCGTCCGGGCCGAAGTCGCTGCCCCGCGCCACCCGGGTCTCGTCGATGGAGTGCAGCCGGGCGGGGAACATCCGCTGGTCGTGCTTCTCGCCGGCGTCGAAGGTGCCCTCGAGGTCCCAGTACGACGCCACCCGGAAGCGCATCCGCTCGCGCTCCCGGTCGACGATCAGTCTGGTGGCGACCGACTGCACGCGGCCGGCGGACAGCCCCGACATCACCTTGCGCCACAGCACCGGGCTGACCTCGAAGCCGTAGAGGCGGTCGAGGATGCGACGGGTCTCCTGGGCCTCGACGAGGTCCATGTCGATCTCGCGGGGGTTCTCCACGGCGGCGTTGATCGCGGCGGGGGTGATTTCGTGGAAGACCATTCGGCGCACCGGCACCTTGGGCTTCAGCTCGTCGTACAGGTGCCAGGCGATCGCCTCGCCCTCGCGGTCCTCATCGGTGGCGAGGTAGAGCTCGTCGGCGTCCTTGAGCAGTCCCTTGAGCTTGGTGATGTGCGGCTTCTTGTCGCGCGGCACCACGTAGACCGGGTCGAAGTCCTGGTCGATGTTGACCCCGAGCCGTGCCCACGACTCGCCCTTGTACTTGGCGGGGACGTCGGCGGCCCCGTCGGGGAGGTCGCGGATGTGTCCGATGGAGGACTCCACGACGTAGTCCCGGCCGAGGTATCCCGCGATGGTGCGGGCCTTGGCCGGGGACTCGACGATGACGAGCTTGGTTGCCACTGGGGGTGCCTGACGTCCTTCTGCTGGGTGGTGCCGGGGAACGATGATGCGTCACCGGGGCCGGATCCGACCGCCGAACTGCCCGTCAAGGTAGCGCGTCACGGCAATCACGCCGTCAACGTGTCCAGTGCAGCGGGCGTGGCCCCCGAAGGGGGCCGGGGCCGTCGAAGTGGTCTAACGGTGGTCCACCCCACCGCTCCAGCTGTCCCACAGGTCGGCGTAGGACCCCCCGGCGGCGACCAGCTCGTCGTGGGCGCCGAGCTCGGTGATCCGGCCGTCCTCGACCACCGCGACCCGATCGGCGTCGTGGGCCGAGAACAGCCGGTGCGCGATCGCGATCACCGTCCGGCCGTGCAGCACCGCCGCCATCGAGCGCTCCAGGTGGCGCGCCGCGCGTGGGTCGATCAGCGAGGTCGCCTCGTCGAGCACCAGCGTGTGCGGGTCGGCCAGCACGAGCCGGGCCAGGGCCACCTGCTGGGCCTGCGCATCGGTCAGCTTCCGGCCGCCCGAGCCGACCACGGTGTCCAGCCCCGCCGGCAGGGCCTCCACCCAGGCGAGGGCGTCCACCGCGTCGAGGGCCTCGCGGATCGCCTCGTCGTCGGCGCGCCGGCCCGGCGGCAGCGCGAGCGCGAGGTTCTCCCGCAGGGTGCCGACGAAGACGTGGTGCTCCTGGGTCACCAGCGCGACGTGCCCGCGCAGGTCCTCCAGCGGCAGCTCGACCAGGCCGGTGCCGCCGACGGTGACCTCGCCGGTGCGCGGCGGGTGGATCCCCGCCAGCAGCCGACCGAGGGTCGACTTGCCCGCGCCCGACGGCCCCACCATCGCGATGCGCTCGCCCACGCCGACGTCGAGGTCGATGCCGTGGAGGACATCGCGCCCCTCGACGTACGCGAACCGGACGTCGGAGGCGGCCAGCGCCTCGCCCTGCGGCTCGCGACCGCTGACCTCACGGTCGTCCGGCACCTGCGCGACCCCGAGCAGCCGCGCCAGCGAGGAGGCGCCGAGCTGCAGCTCGTCGAGGATGGAGACGATCCGGTCGACCGGGTCGATCAGCATCTGCACGTAGAGCGTCGCCGCCGTGACGTCACCGAGCGAGACCGACCCGTCGATGTAGAGGTGGCCGCCCAGCAGCAGCGTCGCCACCGTGGGGATGAGGTAGGAGAGCTCCATGCTCGGGAAGAACACGGTGCGCAGCCACAGCGTGTAGCGCTCCGCCGCGTAGCTCTCGCGGATGTCGTCGTCGATGGCCCGGATCCGCTCCTCGGCGAGACCCAGCGACTCGACGGTGCGGGCGCCGTCTACGGTCTCGGTGAGGGTGGCGTTGATCCGGGAGTACGTCGCCCCCTCACGCAGGTAGCCGTCCTTGGCGCGGGCGAGGTACCAGCGCAGGCCGATCACCAGGGGCGGCAGGCCGAGCAGGCACGGCACCAGCACCCACCACCCGACGCTCACTGCCGCCGCGAAGGTGACCACCGCGGTCACCGTCGCGATCGTCCACTCCGGCAGCGCCCAGCGCACCGACCAGCCCAGCTGGTCGACGTCGCGACCGGTGCGGGTGAGAAGGTCACCGGACCCGGCGGCCTCGACCGTCCCGACGGGCAGCGCGAGCGCGCTGTCGACGAAGTCCTCGCGCAGCTCGGCGAGCACCTGCTCACCGAGCACCTGGCTGAGGTAGCGGGCGAAGCGTGTCAGCACCGTCTGCAGCACGAGGAACACCGCGAGCAGCACGACGACGCGGTCGACGTGGGCCACGGTGGTGCCCTGCTCGACCGCCTCGACGAGGTCGCCGAGCAGGCGGGGCGCGGCCAGGGCAGCGAGCGCGGCGGCTCCGTGCAGCACCACGGCCCCGCCGAGCAGGCGCGGGTGCCGACGCGCGATCGCCTGCGCGTGCCGGCGCACCGCGCGCCCGTCCGCGACCGGGAGAGCGGTCTCGTTGCTCATCCGGACAGCACCTCCTCCCGTGTTTCACGGGTGACCACCCAGCGGTAACCGGGCTGCGTCTCGAGCAGGTCCTGGTGCCGCCCGACGGCGACCACCTGCCCCCCGCTGAGGAAGGCGACCTCCTCCACCGCGTCGAGCAGCAGCGGGCTGGTGGTGGTCACCACGGTGGTACGGCCGGCCCGGTGGTCGGCCAGCCGCTGCGCGATCCGGGCCTCGGTGTGCGCGTCCACCGCCGAGGTGGGCTCGACCAACACGAGGATCTCGGGGTCCAATGCCAGCGCCCGGGCCAGCACCAGACGCTGGCGCTGCCCCCCGGAGAACGTGCGTCCGCGCTCGGCGACCTCGGAGTCCAGGCCGTCGGGCAGCCCCGCGAGCACGTCCCCGGCCGAGGCAGTGTGCAGCGCGTGCAGCACCTCGCCCCTGCCGGCGACGTCGAGTCGGTCGGCCAGCCGGCCCGAGAACAGCATGGCGCCGGTGTCGGAGACCACGATGCGGCGCCGCACGTCCTCACGCCGCATCGCACTCAGCGGCACACCGCCGAGCTCGACCTCGTCGTCCACCTGCGGGGCGCACAGGCCCAGCCGGTCGGCCAGCCGGCCCGCCTCCTCGGGGTCCTCGCCGACCACCGCGAGGAGCGACCCCGGGAGGACGCGCAGTCCGGTGCGTCGGTCGACGAGCTCGGCCCCGGGCGGCGGAGGCAGCACCGGGTCCTCGGGATCGGGGTGGTCGGTGGACAGGGCCAGTACCCGGCACACCCGCTGCGCGGAGACGCGGGCGCGGATGAGCTTGTTGGCGTACTCGGTCGCCGTACGCAACGGGATCATCAGGAACGCCGCGTAGCCGTAGAACGCGACCAGCTCGCCCGCGCTGATCCTCCCGGCGACGGCGTAGCGCGCGCCGAGCCAGACGACGATCACGACGAAGACCCCGGGCAGGAAGACCTGCAGCGCGTCGAGCACCGACTGCAGCCGCGCCACCGCGACGCCGGCACGCCGCGTCTCCTGCGACTCACGGCGGTAGCGGTCGAGGAAGACCTGCTCTCCGCCGATGCCGCGCAGCACGCGCAGGCCGGCGACGATGTCGCTGGCGGTGTTGGCCAGGTGGCCCATCAACTCGCGCTGGTGGTGGCTGCGCCGCTGCAGCGGGCTGAGCAACGGACCGACGAGCAGCATCAGCAGCGGCACCCCGATGAGCACGACGAGTCCGAGCGTCACCGAGGTCTGCAGCAGGATCACCGCGACCAGCGCGAAGGAGACGATCGCGCCCGCGAACCGGGCGCTGACGTCCATCAGGTTGCCGAGGTGGGACAGGTCGGTGGTGCCGATCGCCACCACCTCGCCGGTCGACACCTTGCGCGGCAGGCTGCCGCCGAGGTGCACCGCCTGGCGGCCGACCAGCTGCACGGTGCGGTAGGCCGCCGTCAGCCAGTTGGTGACCGCGAACCGGTGCCGGATGATCCCGCTCGCCGCCTGGACCAGGCCGATCACGAGCATCACACCGGCGTACGCCGCCAGGGCGCGGGTCTCGCGCGCGGCGACACCCGCGTCGATGGCGCGACCGATCACGGCCGGCATCACCGCCTGGGCGCTCATCCAGGCGATCCCGAAGAGCGCTCCGAGCAGCAGCGTGTGCCACTGGCCCTTCGCCAGCCACCACAGCAGCCGGCCGGGCGACCGGTGGTCGGCCGTGCCGGGGTGGTCGAGTGGGAGCTGGCGCACCCCGCAACGTTACGGAGCGGCACGCCCCGTCAGCGACTGGTTTTCCGGCGGTCAGGGGGCTCAGCGAGCTGTGCGGCGATCGGTCGCGATGACCGACATCACGACCGCGTCGAACCACTCGTCGTCGTACGCCAGGGCGTCGCGGCGCCGCCCCTCCTCGACGAAGCCGGCCTTGCGATAGGCCGCCGCAGCGCGTGGGTTGAAGGCGTAGACCTCCAGCTCGACGCGGTGCAGCCCCAGCACGTCGAAGGCGTGGTCGATGATCAGTCGGGTGGCCTCGGTTCCCAGCCCGCGGTTGCGGCCCCGTGGCCCGAGCAGGATGCGGAAGCCGCAGGACCGGTTGCCCGGCTCCCAGTCGTTGAGCACGACCTCGCCGACCAGCACGCCGGAGCTGTCCTCGACGGCCAGGTCGAGCCGATCGGCCTGGTCGTTGCGGGTGGCGTACCACTGCCGCGTCCGGTCCTCCAGGCCGGCAGCGACGATCCGGCGCGCCTCCTCGGTGCTGTGGGCCGACCCGGTGAGCCGGATGGCTTCCTCGTCGAAGCAGGCCTGCATCAGCTCGGCGTCACCGGGCCGGAAGGGCCGCAGGGTGACGCGCTCGCCGACGACGGTGGGCTTGGTCGCCCAGTCGGGGGCGGTCATCGGGCCAGCTCCAGGAAGCCCTCGGTGACGAGGTCGCGCACCACAGGAAGGTACGCCGTCGCCAGCTCGTCAGGCTCACGGTCGAGCAGCTGGGCGAGCGCGGCCAGGATCTGCGCGACGCTGAGATCGCCGTCGCATGCCCCGACCAGCGCGGCCTCCACGGTGTCGACCTGACGGGCCCGACGCAGCCGGCGCTGCTGGCGGACCACGATCTCCTCGGGGTCCTCGGCCCCCGGTGCGCCGTACGTCTCCTGGCGCAGGTCGGCGCGCGCCCGGAGGTGCTGGGCAGCCAGCCGGACGTCGGTGAGGTCACCGACCCGGCGGCCCCGGGCGAGCTGGTCGTCCACCTCCGCACCGATGGGCTGCTCGACGTCGTAGGGCCAGTGCTCGAGGCGCACCACCGGCCCACCGGCCGAGCCGTCGAGCCTGCGGAGGTTGATCCACCCGAACCCGACCGCCTCGGCGCCCTGCTCCTCCAGCCAGCCCAGCCAGGTGTCGTAGCGCCGGTGGTAGTCCCCGGCCTCGACCCCGGCGCCGGTGGACGGGTGCTGCCCCGCGTCCTTGAGCCAGAGCTCGACGTACGTCGGCAGGTCCACCAGCTCGCGCTGCACCACCCACGCGTCGCAGCCGTCGATCCACCCGGCCAGCCGCTCCTCCCACGGCTGGTCGCGCAGCACCATCCAGTTGGCGAGCACCTGCGCCGTGCCGCCCTCGGTGAGGAACCGCGGCACCTCGCGCACGACGTGCTCCACCACGCGGTCGCCGGGCATCCCCGAGTCGCGATAGGTCAGCCGCTCGCCGGCGGCCGGGGAGATCACGAAGGGCGGGTTGGTGGCCACCAGGTCGAAGAGCTCGCCGGGCACGGCGTCGAAGAAGCTGCCCGCCCGCACGTCGACGCGGTCGGCGACCCCGTTGAGCTCGGCGTTGAACAGGGTCAGCTGCAGGGCACGAGGGTTCACGTCGGTGGCCACCACCTGCCGGGCGTGCGTGGCCAGGTGCAGCGCTTGCACGCCGCAGCCGGTGCCGAGGTCGAGCGCCCGGTCGATGGGCCGGCGCACCGTCAGCTGGGCCAGCGAGGTCCCGGCGGAGCTGATCCCGAGCACGTGGTCCGCAGCGACCTGCGCCGGCCGCCCGTCCATGCCCGGCGTCAGGTCGCTCGCCACCCAGAGGTCGACGTCGTTCGACGCGTGGGGGCGTACGTCGAGCAGCGCGCGCACCTCGTCCCCCGAGCGCGCCAGCAGCCCGGCTGCGCACAGCCGCTCGACCATGCCGGGGAGCGCCCGGTCGAGCTGGGGCAGCGGCACGGGCGCCTGCAGCAGCCACAGCCTGGTCAGCGTCTCGACAGGACTGCCACCCCGGGTGGCGCGCAGGCCCGGCAGCGTCTCGTTGCGCCCCAGGGCGGCGTGCCCGGTCTCCCCGAGCACGTCGGCCACAGCGTCGTAGATGAACCCGACCTCCTGCAGCCGCTCCCGCAGCTGCTTCGCCGGTGCCACGGCATCCTCGATCACCCCGGCACGCTATCCAGCCACCGTGCACCCCCGCCGCGCGCCACGTGGGGAGACGCAGACCGGGCACCCCTCGTGACGAGGAGTGCCCGGTCTGCCGGCGGGTGTCCGAGACACCCTCGGTCGAGCTACGCGGTGGTGGTGTGGTGCGAGCTCAACGAGGACGACCCGGAGTCGTCGTGGTCGTCGCTGATCACGCTGGAGCGTCGCTTGGAGACCACCACGGCGACCACGATGACCGCCGCGGCCACCAGGGCGATGACGATACGCAGCGGGTCGTTCTGGTCCTCGCCGATGCTCATCGAGACCACGGCGCTGGCGATCAGCAGCGAGACCAGGTTCATCACCTTGATCAGCGGATTGATCGCCGGACCGGCGGTGTCCTTGAACGGGTCTCCGACGGTGTCACCGATGATGGTCGCCTCGTGCGACGACGAGCCCTTGCCGCCGTGGTGGCCGTCCTCGACGAGCTTCTTGGCGTTGTCCCACGCGCCACCGGCGTTGGCCAGGAACACCGCCATCAGCGTGCCGGTCCCGATCGCACCGGCCAGGAAGCCGGCCAGCGCCTCGACGCCGAGGCCGAAGCCGACGGCGACGGGCGCCATCACCGCGAGCAGACCGGGCGTCACCAGCTCGCGCAGCGAGTCCTTGGTGACGATGTCGACGACCTTGCCGTACTCCGGACGGCCGGTGCCCTCCATGATCCCGGGGATCTCCCGGAACTGGCGACGTACCTCGAAGACCACCGCGCCGGCGGCGCGGCCGACGGCGTTGATCGCGAGACCGGAGAACAGGAACACCACGGCCGCACCGAGCAGCACGCCCACGAGCACGCCCGGGTTGAACACGTCGAAGATCAGGTCACCCTGGTCGGCGCCGGCCTCCCGGACCGCCTCGAAGACCGAGGTCGAGTAGGAGCCGAACAGCGCGGTCGCGGCGAGCACCGCCGTCGCGATCGCGATGCCCTTGGTGATCGCCTTGGTGGTGTTGCCGACGGCGTCGAGCTCGGTGAGGATCTGCGCGCCCTCGGGGCTGACGTCACCGGACATCTCGGCGATGCCCTGCGCGTTGTCGGAGACCGGGCCGAAGGTGTCCATCGCCACGATCACGCCGACCGTGGTGAGCAGACCGCAGCCGGCCAGTGCGACCGCGAACAGCGACACGGTGAGCGTGGCACCGCCCAGCAGGAAGGCGCCGAACACGGCGCTGCCGATCACCAGGGTGGTGTAGACGGCGGACTCGAAGCCGACCGAGAGACCGCTCAGGATCACCGTGGCCGCACCGGTCAGCGAGGTCTTGCCGACGTCCTTGACCGGCTTGTACTCGGTGCCGGTGAAGTAACCGGTGAGCGCCAGGATGCCGGCGGCCATCACGATGCCGATCACCACCGCGGCGGAGGCGATCAGGCGGGGGTCGCCGGAGGCGCCGCCCATGTCGGTGCCCATCACGTTCTCGAACCCGCCGAAGGTGCTCGGCAGGTAGACGTAGGAGGCGATGATCGAGGCGACCGCACCGACCGCCGCCGAGACGTAGAACGCCCGGTTGATGGTGGTCAGGCCGTTCTCACCGGCCCGCGGACGGGTGATGTAGACACCAAGCACCGCGGTCAGCGCGCCGATCGCGGGGATCATCAGCGGGTAGACGAGCCCGTCGTTGCCGAAGGCCTGCGAGCCCAGGATCAGGGCCGCGACCAGGGTCACGGCGTAGGACTCGAACAGGTCGGCGGCCATACCGGCGCAGTCGCCGACGTTGTCGCCCACGTTGTCGGCGATGGTCGCGGCGTTGCGCGGGTCGTCCTCGGGGATGTTCTGCTCGACCTTGCCGACCAGGTCGGCGCCGACGTCGGCGGCCTTGGTGAAGATGCCGCCGCCGACACGCATGAACATCGCGAGCAGGGCGGCGCCGAAGCCGAAGCCCTCCAGCACGTGCGCGGCCTCGTCCTTGAAGATCAGCACCACGGCGCTGGCGCCCAGCAGGCCCAGCCCCACGGTCGCCATACCGACGAACGCACCGGTGCGGAAGCCGACCTTCATCGCCGGGTCGCGCCCGACGGTGTTGGCTGCGGCCGCCACGCGCAGGTTGGCCTGGACGGCGAGCGACATGCCCAGGTAGCCGATGGCGGCGGAGAAGCCGGCGCCCAGCAGGAAGAACAGCGAGCGCCCGATCCGGACACCGATGTCGTCGGCGGGGAGCGCGAGCAGCACCACGAAGGCCACGGCGGCGAAGATGCCGAGCGTGCGGAACTGCCGGGTCAGGTAGGCGCTGGCGCCCTCCTGCACCGCGTGCGCGATGTTCTTCATGTTGTCCGTGCCCTCGCCGGCGGACAGGACCTCCTTGCGGAACATCGCAGCCATCCCGAGCGCGGCGAGCGCGATCAGGGCGACGACGATGACCAGCACGAGGTTGCCGCCGGTGAGCTCGACGACAGCGGGTTGCAACCCTGTCATGGTTCTCCTCGGGGTTCGTCTGTGGGTGACCGCCCGGGAGTCTACGTGCCGACGCGCCCGAGGTTGTGACCGGGTTCACGTAGCAGATGGGCGCGTCGACACGCCGAGGAGAACGCCTGCCAGGCGCGGGTCATCCGGGCAGCGTGACGACGCCCCAAATGGGCATTTTCGAGCGGCGCGATCCAGGCGGAAAGCACTCAGGCCTTGAGCGCGGCGTCCTCGGACTCGTGGATGGTGAACACCTTGGCGAGCCCGGTGATCCGGAAGATCTTGAGCAGCCGGTCCTGGGAGCAGACCAGCTCCATCGAGCCGTCGTGCGCGCGGACCTTCTTCAGGCCGCCGACGAGGACGCCCAGGCCGGTGGAGTCGAGGAAGTCGACCCCTTCCATGTCGATCACCAGGTCGTGGTGGCCCTCGCCGACCAGCTCGGTGATCTTGTCGCGCAGCTTGGGAGCCGTGTAGACGTCGATCTCGCCGCCCACCGCAACGATCGTGCGGTCGTCGACTTCACGAGTCTGCAGCGAAAGATCCACGGTCGCTCCCTCTTGAGCAGGGTCCGACGCAGACCCAGCCCTTGGACGTGCAACAACAGTGAAGGTATTGAACCACGTCAACCCCGAGGTCGGTCGAATACGTCGGAGGCCACTGAGAGACTGTACGCGTGCAGGTGGTGGATCTCGAAGGGCTGGTCGAACGCCTCGACCGCTCGGCGTCGACGGCGACGGGGCGCGGCGAGAGCCTCACCCACCTCGAGGTCATGCCCGAGCGTCCTGCCCGGTTCGCCGACTGGCCCGAGTGGGTCAGTGACCCGGTGCGCGAGGCGTTCCAGCGCTGCGGCGTACCCACGCCGTGGAGCCACCAGCGCCAGGCGGCCGACCTGGTCCGGTCGGGTGTCCACACCGTGGCCGCCACGGGTACGGCGTCGGGCAAGTCGCTGGGCTACATGCTGCCCGCGGTGGAGGCGATCGAGTCCGCGCGCGGGACCAAGGGACAACGAGGGGCGTCGGTGCTCTACCTGTCCCCGACCAAGGCGCTGGCCCAGGACCAGCTCACCGCCCTGAACCGACTCGGGCTGGCCGACCTGCGCTGCGCCACCCACGACGGCGACTCCACGCCGGAGATGCGCGACTGGACGCGCGACCACGCGGAGTACGTCCTCACCAACCCCGACATGCTGCACCGCTCGCTGCTGCCCACCCACCAGCGCTGGTCCCGCTTCTTCGCAGCGCTGCGCTACGTGGTCATCGACGAGTGCCACCACTACCGCGGCGTCTTCGGGGCCCACGTGGCGCAGATCGTCCGCCGGCTGCGCCGGGTGGCCGCGTTGTACGGCGCGCACCCGACGTTCGTGCTCGCCTCCGCGACCGTCGCCGAGCCGGAGGTGTCCGCCGCCCGCCTGACCGGTCTCGACGTCGTGGCGGTCACCGACGACGGCTCGCCCCGTGGACGCACCGCCCTCGCCCTCTGGGAGCCGCCGTTCGTCCCCGGCGTCGGCGAGAACGGCGCGCCGGTGCGCCGCTCCGCGACCAGCGAGGTGGCCGACCTGCTCACCGACATGGTCGTGGAGCGGGTCCGCACCCTTGCGTTCGTCCGGTCCCGGCGCGGCGTCGAGACGGTGGCGCTGACCGCCCGCCGGCTGCTCGGCGAGGTGGACCCGACGCTGGTCGACCGGGTAGCGGCCTACCGCGGGGGCTACCTGCCGGAGGAGCGGCGCGAGCTGGAGGAGGCGCTGCGCAGCGGCCGCCTCGTGGGCCTGGCCGCGACGAACGCCCTCGAGCTGGGCATCGACATCAGCGGGCTCGACGCGGTGCTGCTCGCGGGGTTCCCCGGCACCCGCGCCGCCCTGTGGCAGCAGGTCGGCCGGGCCGGCCGCGGTGCCCGTGAGGCGCTCGGAGTGATGGTCGCCCGCGACGACCCGCTCGACACCTACCTGGTCAACCACCCCGAGGCGTTGCTCGGCCGGCCGGTCGAGGCCAACGTGTTCGACCCCGACAACCCCTACGTGCTCGGCCCCCACCTGTGTGCCGCCGCGGCCGAGGCGCCGCTGACGCTCGACGACCTGCCCCACTTCGGCCCCGGCGCCCGGGCGGCCGTCGACGCCCTGACCGAGGGCGGTCTGCTGCGCCGCCGGCCGCGGGGGTGGTTCTGGACCGACCGGCGGCGGGCCTGCGACCTCGCCGACATCCGCTCCACGGGCGGTACGCCGGTGCGGCTGGTCGAGGCCGACACCGGACGGGTGCTCGGGACGGTCGACCACTCCTCCGCCCACGGCACCGCCCACAAGGGGGCGGTCTACCTCCATCAGGGCGAGACCTGGCTGGTCACCGAGCTCGACCTGGAGGAGTCGGTGGCGGTCGTCGTGCCGGCCCGGCCCGACTACTCCACGACGGCGCGCGAGGTCACCGACATCGAGATCCTGCAGGAGCGCCAGGCGACGACGTGGGGGGAGGCGCGGCTGAGCCTCGGCGACGTGCGCGTCACCCACCAGGTGGTGTCGTTCCTCAAGCGCAAGGTGCCGACCGGCGAGGTGCTCGGCGAGGAGCCGCTCGACCTGCCCGAGCAGGTGCTGCAGACCACGGCGGTCTGGTGGACGCTGCCGTCCGACCTCCTCGCCGAGCGCGGGTTCACCGCCGCCGACCTGCCCGGCTCGGCCCACGCCGCCGAGCACGCGGCGATCGGGCTGCTGCCGCTGTTCGCCACCTGCGACCGCTGGGACATCGGCGGGGTCTCCACGGCGATGCACCCCGACACGGGACAGCTCACCGTCTTCGTCCACGACGGCCATCCCGGCGGGGCGGGCTTCAGCGAGCGTGGCTTCCACGCGGCCGCCGCCTGGCTCCGCGCGACCCGGGACGCCATCGCGTCGTGCGCCTGCGCCGACGGATGCCCGTCGTGCGTGCAGTCGCCCAAGTGCGGCAACCAGAACAACCCGCTCGACAAAGCCGGCGCCGTCGCGCTCCTCGACCTGCTGCTCGAGGGCGCCCCCGAGGACTGACCCGCGCTCTGACCCGGCACCTGACCGGGCACCTGACCGGGCACCTGACCGGGCACTAGGCTCGAGATCTCGGGTCCACCACAGGTAGGAGCAACCAGTGATCGTCGCAGCTGTCATCGTCCTGCTCATCGCCTCGTTGCTCGTCATCGCCGCCCTCTTCGGCGGCAGCGGGTCGGCGACCCTCGACCTCGGCTCGTTCAACCTCGAGGGCACCACGTCGATCATGTTCTTCCTCGGCATGGCGACGCTGCTGCTGATCGTGCTGGGGCTCGGCATGCTGCGCAGCGGCATCCGTCGGGTGCGCGCCCACCGGGCCGAGCGTCGCGAGCTGGGCGAGCTGAGCAACAAGCTGGACGCCTACAAGCGGGGGGAGCGGGAGAGCGGCGAGGACGCAGGTGCGGACGAGCGCCGCTGACGCTGCTGACTACTCGAACCTTGGCGGCGACCCGGCCTAAGGGCTTGTGCGGAGCACCGGCCCCGCCCGGCCCCGCGCGGCCTGCTCGACCCGGCGGCCGAGGACGGTCGCTCCCGAGGCCGTCACGCTGACCGTGACCGTCCACCCGTCGACCGCACAGCTGCGCAGCGTGGCGCGGTTGGCGCGGGCCACCTCGCCCGCCTGGCCACAGGCGTCGTCGCCCTGCTGCAGCGCGGTCGCCCCCGCCAGGGCCGCCAGGTCGGCAGCGGACTGCGCCACGCGGTGGGTGGTGACGACGGCGGTGGCGCCGGCCACGGCCAACGCCACGAACAGCACCACGGCGGCCATCGTGAGCCCGAGGACCGTGCCCGCACCCCGCTCGTCGCGGTCCGCCGTCCCTGGCCGGCACGCGTACGGCCTCATCCCGTCGGCTCCTCAGCAGCCACGGCCTCGGCGTGCACCTCGAAACCCACCCAGTCGCCGAACAGCCCGGCCGGTCCCCCGACCGGGCTGCTGACCCGTGCCACGACCGTGCCGTCACGGCGGTCGATGGCGATGCGCGACCCCTGAGTGGCCACCCGCTCGCCGAGGGCCCGCGCCGTCGAGTCGCTGTCGTCGCGGGCCGCCGCCCGGGCGGCCTCGCGCGCCCCGTCGACAGCTCGCACCTGGGTGAGACCGATGCTCACCAGCCAGGCCATCGAGAGGGTGAAGAGGGCCAGCATCGGCAGCGCCATCGCCGTCTCGACGGTGACGGCACCCGTCTCGGCACTCCGGCCGGTCCGTCGTGTGGTCATCCCTGCTCCTGTCCTGTGATCCGGGGTGCTGCCGGCGGGGCGGTCGCCCCACGCCCCGCCGGCGCGCTCGCGGCCGTCCTAGAAGGGCAGCAGCGCCCTGATCGCCCGGAAGATCACCTCGAGCAGCTGCTGGCCGGCCTCACTGGTGAGGAACTTGAACAGGACGGCGGCGAAGCCGACGCCGCAGCCGGTGACGGTGGCGTACTCCGCGGTGGTGGCGCCGCGCTCGTCGTCGCGGACGAGGGCGAGGGGGGTGGTGCTCATGAGTGCTCCTGACTGCCGGCCCCGGCCGGTCGGCCGGAGCATGGTTGGTGCTTGCAGGGTTGAGGCTTCTCGTCCCTCGCAGCGGCCGCGACCACCTTGTCCGCGACCGGTGGACAAGCCACGTCCCGCGCGCCCTGTGGACACCCGGCGGCCGGGCAGGACGCCGCACACCGGGGCCGTCGCGATCACCCGAACAGCTCCATCGCGCCGAAGACCGCGACCACCATCGGCACCACCCCGAGCACCATGAACGCCGGCAGCAGGCACAGTCCCAGCGGTGCCGCCGCCCGCACCTCGATGCTGCGGGCCCGTTCCTCGACCTCCGCGCGACCACGGTCGGCCAGCTCGTCCGCCAGTCGGTGCACCGCGTCCGCCACGGAGGCGCCGGTGTCGTGGGCGCGACCCACCGCCCGGCCGAGGGGCCCGAGCTGCGGGTGCCTGCTCAGCCCGGCCCAGACCTCCGCCGGGTCGACGCCGACCGCCAGCCGGTGGTGGACGCCCAGCAGCTCCTCGCCCACCGGACCGCCGATGGCTTCGGCGACCCGGGCGAACGACGACTCCGGGGCGGCACCCGCGTCCAAGCACGTCGCCAGCAGGTCGACACCGAGCGGGAGGTCGGCGACCAGCTGCTGGCGGCGGCGTACGACGGCGGGGTCCTCGGTCCTCCCCAGCACTCGCCAGACCACGGCAGCCGCCACGCAGCCGCCCACCAGTCCCGCGATGCCGCCGAGCACCGCCCACGTCCCCGCGCCCGCTCCGGCCACCAGCACCGGCCGCAGCCGCACCAGTAGCGACGCCTGGGGCACCGCCTCGACCCGCGCGGCCGGCGGGTCGACCTGCGGGCGAACCGGGAGCAGGAGCAGCACCGCGACGATCGCACAGCCCGCGACCAGCCAGCTCATCGGCGCAGCACCTGGTCGGCGATGCGCTCGAGCCAGGTCAGTCCGGCCAGCGACAGTCCCAGGCCGACGGCGAGGCAGCCCAGCCCGAAGGGCGTGGTCAGCAGCAGCCCCAGCGGATCGCCACCCACACCCGCTCCCAGCAGGAGCACCCCGACCGGCAGCATCGCGAGCATCCGCGCCGTGGCCCGCGCCGAGGCCAACTCAGCCGAGACCAGACGAGCAGTGCGCCGCTCCGCCCGGATGCCGTGTGCGGCCCGCTGGACCGCGGCGGCCAGGCCCGAGCCGGTCTCGTGGGCCACCTGCCAGCTCGCCGCGAGGCTGCGCAGCTGGCCGGCACCGGGGCGTCGAGCGAGCAGCCTCAGGGCGGCGGGGACGTCGGCGCCCATCTCCCCGGCGACCGCGACCGGTCCCAGCTCGGGCCACTCCGCCGCCGCCCGGGTCAGGCAGGCCACCGGCGGCTGGCCGGCCGTCAGGTCGGAGGCGAGCGCTTCGCAGACGGCAAGGACCTCGTCGGCACGCCGGTCCGCGGCGCGGGCCCGGCGTCGCCGTCGCACCAGCGAGCCGACCGCGAGGGCGACCGCCCCGACGATCACGGCGAGGGCAAGCGTGGTGCCGGGCAACCAGGTGCCTGCGACGAGCACGGCCACGACCACCGCGGGGAGCACCAGCACGCGCGAGACCAACCGTCGCGGCAGTGCGGCCGCCACCGCGGTCCCGGCCCGACCGGGCACCGCGAGGGCCACGGCAACGGTCGCGAGCAACGCCACCGGGAGCGCCGGGAGAGGTACGTCGAGCAGGGGACTCACGACCGGAGCAGGGAGGTCAGCCGGTCGAAGGCAGGGCCTGAGACGACCTCGCCACCGTCGGTGAAGGTCACCGCGGGCTGCACCTCGACCACGACGGACTCGACCGCCCTGGTGACCACGCCGACCTCTCGGACCCGTCGTCGCCGGTCCCGGCCACGGTCGAGGTGGATCACCACGTCGACCGCGGAGTGCAGCTGGCTGTGCACCGCGTCGCGGGTCAGCCCAGCGGCGAGCGCGAGGCCCTCGATCCGGCTGGGCACGTCACCCGCGGAGTTGGCGTGCACGGTGGCGCACCCGCCCTCGTGGCCGGTGTTCATCGCCGCGAGCATGTCGACGACCTCCGCGCCGCGCACCTCCCCCACCACGAGGCGGTCGGGCCGCATCCGCAACGCCTGGCGCACCAGCGTGCGCAGGGTGATCTCGCCGGCGCCCTCGATGTTGGCCGGCCGTGACTCCAGCGCCACGACGTGACCGTGGTCCGGACGCAGCTCGGAGGCGTCCTCCACCAGCACCATCCGCTCGTCGGCACCCGTCAGCGAGAGCAGCGCGTTGAGCAGGGTCGTCTTGCCCGAGCCGGTGCCGCCACTGACCAGGAAGGCCAGCCGGCGCTGCACCACGAGGCCGAGCAGCTCGGCGCAGTCGGCCGTCACCGCACCTGCCTCCACCAGCTCGGCGAGGGTGAAGACCCGCTGCCGCGGCACGCGCAGGGACAGCACGGTCCCCGGTCGCGAGATCGGCGCCAGCACCGCGTGGAACCGGGTGCCGTCGGGCAACCGCAGGTCGACGTGCGGCGACGCGTCGTCGAGGCGACGTCCGGCCGAGCTGGCGAGCCGCTGGGCGAGCCTGCGCACCGCCTGGTCGTCGGGGAACGTCACGCCGGCCAGCTCGAGCCCCTGGCCACGGTCGATCCAGACCTGTCCCGGCCCGTTGACGAGCACGTCGGTGACGCCGTCGAGGCGGAGGAGGGGCTCGAGCGGCCCCGCACCCACGACGTCGCGGTGCAACGCGTCGTGGACCGCCAGCACGGTGGCGTCGCCGACCGGGCGACCCTGCTCGCGCAGGGCCCGCGCGACGAGCTGCGGGGTGAGTGGGGCGGCGTCGCGCGCCAGCCGCTCGCGCACCCCGTCGAGCAGCTCGGGGCTGACCGTCTCGCTCACGCGGCGACCGCCGGACTGCGCACCAGCTCGGCGACCACGGCACGCGCACCACGCGCGAGCACGCCGCGGCGCGAACGGGCGGGACCGGCACCGAGGTTGATGCCTTCGTCGAGACCGCGCTGGTCGCCCATGCTCAGGAGCAGGGGCATCCGGAGCAGCTTGCTCACCGACTCGGGACTGACCCCGCTGCGACCTCCGCGGGTGACCAGGTGCCGCTCCGGACTCACCTCGGGCAGGCGCTGCGCCACCCGGGCCGCGGCACTCACCCCCGGCACGGTGAGGGTCGCGACCAGCACCACGTGGTCGCAGCGGCTGATCGCCTCCTCGATGACGGCGTCCCGATGGCGCGGCAGGTCGACCACCACGACCCTGAACCCCCGCCGACCGGCGGACAGCACCTCGCGCATCGCGAACGCCTGCAGCGACGCGGGCCGGTCCGTGGGCCAGGTGAGTACGGACAGCCCACCGAGGCGGGGCAACGCCTCGCGCAGGGAGCGGGAGCTCAGCCGACCCGTGGTCTGCAGCATCGAGTCCCAGCGGATGCCGTGCTTCGACTCCAGCCCGAGCACGCGGTCGACGCCGGCACCGAGCGGGTCCGCGTCGACGAGCAGCGTGGGGGTCGACTCGGCCGCCGCTTGGGCCACGGCAGCGGCGAGGACGGTGGCGCCGGCACCGCCGGAACCCCCGAGCACGCCGACGGTGACACCGGGAGTGGAGGCTCCGTCACCGACGTCCGTGAGCAGCTCGACCAGCCACGTCTCCGAATGGGGCAGCTCGGTCACGGACTCGGCGCCGAGCGCGAGGGCGTCGCGGAACAGCGAGTCGGCCACGGGGCCGTGGGCGAGCAGGTGCGCCCGCGGGCGTCGCGGCGGGCACGTGGCCGCGAGCGTGGCGGCCTGGTCGGCCCCGACCAGGACCACCGGGGCCGCGCTCCAGTCGCGCAACGCGTGGTCGGGCCGGCCGACGACCCGCGGGACCACACCGGCGGCCGCCGCCAGGCGCTGGACGTCGGCGACGAGGAGCGGGTCTGCGGAGACGAGCAGTGGTGCGGTCGAGTCCATACGCCGATGGTGGTGCCGGCGTACGTCGTTCTCGACGTGGCGGCGCCAAGTTGTGGACAGTGCGGTGCTCCAGACCGCTGTGGACGCGAAACGGCCTATCAGCACGGGTGATCCGCCCTCTGCCTAGACTTCCGGCATGAGTCCGGTGGCACGTCCCACGGCAGCGTTCTTCGACCTCGACAAGACGATCATCGCGAAGTCGAGCACGCTGGCGTTCAGCCGCGAGTTCCAGGCGGGTGGGCTCATCTCGCGCGGGGCGGTGCTGCGCTCGGCGTACGCACAGTTCGTCTACCTCGTCGGCGGCGCCGACCACGACCAGATGGAGAAGATGCGGCAGTTCATGTCGCAGCTGTGCTCGGGCTGGGACGTCGAGACGGTCAAGGAGATCGTGGCCGACACCCTGCAGCACATCGTCGAGCCCCTCGTGTACGACGAGGCGGTCGGCCTGATCGAGGACCACCACGCCGCGGGCCGCGACGTGGTCATCGTCTCCACCAGCGGCTCTGAGGTCGTCGAGCCGATCGGCGAGATGCTCGGTGCCGACAAGGTGATCGCCACCCGGATGGCCGTCGAGGACGGGCGCTACACCGGCGACATCCGCTTCTACGCCTACGCGGAGAACAAGGCGAAGGCGATCCGCGACCTCGCCCGCAAGCGCGGCTACGACCTCGAGAACAGCTATGCCTACAGCGACTCGGTGACCGACGTGCACATGCTCGAGGTCGTCGGACATCCGCACGCCGTGAACCCGGACAAGGACCTTCGGCGCATCGCGCGGGAGCGCGGCTGGCCCATCCTGATGTTCGAGAAGCCGGTCGCGCTGCGCAGCCGCGTGCGGCTCCCTCCTGCCCGGCCGACCATTGCGGCGCTGGGCGTCGGCGGAGTCGCCGCCATCGGTGCGGCGATCTGGATGAACCTGCGCCGCAGGCGGACCACAGCCTGAAAGTCAAGGGTTGAGATGGCAGGTGCCCCGGCGTACAAAGGACGCAGGACACAACTCCACAGACTCACACGGTGGCGGTACCCACGCGGCGATCTACCCTTCCTACAGGGCGTTTGTCACACCGGATATCCCGGTGGTCAACATTTAGATAGGTGCACGCCTGGTAGCCAGGCCTCCGTGTGTTCGGGCGGCATCGAGAGCCTCAGGCTCCCGATGCCGCTCATCTGTCCGGAGCTTGCCGAAATCCTCAGCCGCGCAGCGGACTCGCCTCGGCGCCGCGGGCCTGCGCCTCGGCTCCGTAGAGCAGCCACGAGTGCAGGCCGGCGCGACCACCGTCGCGGTAGCCGCGAAGGTTGGACTCGTACTCCGCGCGCAGCGCCAGGTGTCCTGCCTCCGGCACCACCAGCGACGCCGGGTCGACCCCGCGGGCGACGAGCACCAACCGCTCGAGGGCGCGCGCGACGATGCCGTTGCCCGACGCGAACGGTGCGGCGGCGACGATCTCGGCGTGCGCCAGTGCCGCGACGACGAGGGCCGGCGCAGAGGTCGCCAGCAGTGTCCGCGACAGCTCCTGCAGCCGCGCGGCCGCTGCGGGCGAGGTCGGCTGCCCCGGCTGCTCGCCACCGGTGAGGGCGTGCAGCCGCGCGATCGCCTGGGCCGGGGCACGGCCGAGGACGGGCACCTGGGCCAGCAGCTCGGTGCTCACCCGCACGGCAGCCTGCGCGATCTCGTCGCCCTCGCCGGCGCGAACGTCGTCCAACGACGACGCCGATCCGTCGAGCACCGCGCTCGCGTGCGCACCCCGCAGCAGCGACTCGGCGGTCTGCTCGGGAGTCGTCCTGCGCAGCCCCCGGTCGCGCAGCATCGCGTCGATCCCGTCACGCGTCGCGGCGTAGGCCGACGGGACCCCTTCGAGGTCCGCCAGCCAGGCGATCGGGTCGGGCGCGGGAGCGGGCACGCGGCGAAGGCTATCGGGTAACTTCGAGCGCACGATGAGCGCGCAGGAGTCCCCCCTCGGCAAGGTGTTCGGCAGGGTCGCCGACGCCTACGACCGGGCGCGCCCGTCCTACCCCACCGAGGCGGTGTCCTGGCTCGCCGGCAGGTCGCCGGTGCGCGTCCTGGAGCTCGGCGCGGGGACCGGCAAGCTCACCTCCGTGCTCCATGCCGAGGGCCACCAGGTGCTGGCCACCGACCCGCTCCCGGAGATGCTGTCCCGCCTCCGCGAGCACGTCGCCGTGCCGCACGTCGTGGCCGGTGCCGAGCACATCCCGCTGCGCTCGCGGTCGGTCGACGTGGTCGTGTGCGGCCAGTCGTTCCACTGGTTCGACCACGACGTCGCGATGGCCGAGATCGCGCGGGTGCTGCGTCCCGGCGGCATCCTCGCCGTCGTCTGGAACACCTACGACGTGGGCATTCCGTGGGTGAAGCGGCTGCGCAAGATGATCGGTCCCGAGCGGACCACCGAGGAGGCGGTGATGCCGCTGATGGAGTCGCCGTACTTCGGCTTCGTCGAGCACGAGCGCTACCGGTTCTGGCAGCCGCACACCGCCGACACGTTGCTCGACCTCGCCCGCTCGGTCTCGCGGGTCGCCGCCCTCGACGAGCATGCGCGCTCCCGGGTGCTGCACGACGTCGAGAAGCTGTATGCCGACTACGGCCGCGGGCCAGACGGCATGCAGGTGCCGTGGCTGACCGAGTGCTACCGGGCCGTCGTGCGCCATCAGGAGCTGCCGCCCGAGGCACCTCCGCCGGCCGCCCGACAGGATCCCGGTGCTCCGGAGACGGGTGACGCCGAGGCGCCCGCACCGCCGGACGATCCCGGCATGCAGCTGATCGACTTCCGGTAGGGAACCGGAGCGATGGCACTGCAGGGGTTGCGCAGCCGCTGGTATGCCCGGCAGCTGGGGAGCGACGCCGACCTGGCCACCTTCCGCACGCTCCACACCGCGGCACTGGCGTCACCCGCGCTGCGCGAGGGACTGAACCGCGAGTCCGTCGAGCGCGCCCTCAAGCACCTGCGCAGCCTGCTCGGCAGTGCCGCCGTGGCGATCGCCGACCGCCACCACCTCCTCGGGTACGACGGGCTGTCCACCCAGCACGCCGACCACGCCCACCTTCTGGCCAACCGGGCGATCGCGGACAGCTCGACCGTCGTCTCCGGTCCTGCCGAGCTGCGCTGCGACACCGAGGGCTGCCTGGTGCACCACGGCATCGCCAGCCCGCTCGTGATCGACGACCGGGTGGCCGGGGCGCTCGTGGTGCTGGCCGAGAGCCCGTCGGCGACGCTGCTGCGCGCGACCGAGGAGGTCGCGGCGTGGGTCTCCGGCCAGCTCGAGCTCGCCGAGCTCGACGAGCAGCGGCACCGTCTTGCCCGCGCGGAGGTGCGCGCGCTGCGGGCGCAGATCAGCCCGCACTTCATCTACAACAGCCTGGGCGCGATCGCGTCGTTCGTGCGCACCGACCCCGACCGCGCACGCGACCTGCTGCTCGAGTTCGCCGACTTCACCCGCTACTCGTTCCGCCAGCACGGCGAGTTCACCACGCTGGCGGAGGAGCTGCGGTCGACCGAGCGCTACCTGCTGCTCGAGCAGGCGCGCTTCGGCGACCGGCTCCGGGTGACCCTGCAGGTGGCGCCGGAGGTGCTCGGCGTACGCGTGCCGTTCCTGTGCCTGCAGCCCCTGGTGGAGAACGCCGTGCAGCACGGCCTGGAGGGCAATGCGCGCAGCGGCCACATCACCATCGAGGCCCGCGACATGGACCGCGAGTGCGTCATCACCATCGAGGACGACGGTGCCGGCGAGGACCCCGAGCGCATCCGGGCGGTGCTGGCCGGCGAGGCGGGCGATGACTCGGTCGGGCTGGCCAACGTCGACGAGCGGCTGCGCACGGCCTTCGGGGACGAGTACGGTCTGGTCGTCGAGACCGCACCGGACGCGGGTACCAAGGTCACGATCCGCGTCCCGAAGTTCGCCCCGGGGATCACCACATGAGCGCGTACCGATGAGCCACCTGCGCGTCCTCGTCGTCGACGACGAGCGGCCGGCCCTCGACGAGCTCACCTACCTGCTCGAGCACGACCCCCGGGTGGGTGAGGTGCAGGCGACCGACTCCCCCACCGACGCGCTGCGGCTGCTCAACCAGGCCGAGTTCGACGCCGTGTTCCTCGACATCCAGATGCCGGGGCTCAACGGTGTCGAGCTCGCGCAGGTGCTGGCGCGCTTCCGCACGCCACCGGCGGCGGTCTTCGTCACCGCCCACGAGCAGCACGCCGTCGACGCCTTCGAGCTCAACGCGGTCGACTACGTGCTCAAGCCGGTGCGGGCCGAGCGCATCGAGGAGGCCGTGCGCCGTGTGCTGGCAGCCAGCCCGGAGGGCAGCACCGAGGAGCAGGTCGCGGTCGAGCGGGGCGGCGTGATCCGCTTCGTGCCCGTCCCGGAGATCCGGTACGTCGAGGCCGAGGGCGACTACGCGCGCCTGCACACCGCGCACGAGAGCCACCTGGTGCGCACGCCCCTGGCCCAGCTGGAGGAGGAGTGGAAGGACGCCGGGTTCGTGCGGATCCACCGCTCGATCCTGATCGCCCTCGCCTACGTGGAGGAGGTGCGGCTCGACTCGGGACGCTGCACGGTGCTGATCGGCGGGCGCGAGCTGCAGGTCAGCCGGCGGCACACGCGCGAGCTGCGCGACCTGCTGGTGCGCAACGCCCGACCGTCCTCGGGCACGACGGAGGCGGGGCGGTGAACCGGTGACCCAGCAGCGCCCCGAGCGGGTCCGCGTCACGAGTCCCTGGACCGAGCGGCCGCGGCTCCACCAGCGTCGTACGGCGACCTCGGAGATCGACGCACAGAGCGAGGTCGGCGAGATCTACCTCCGGACCTTGCTGCGCGCGCAGCTCCGCCTCGCGCTCGCCGTGCTGCTCGGACTCGCACTGACGGTGGGGATGCTGCCGCTGGTGTTCTGGCTGGTGCCGTGGTTCAACGAGCACCACGTCCTCGGCATGCCGGTCTCGTGGGTGCTGCTCGGCTTCGGCTGCTACCCGGTGCTCTCGCTGCTCGCCTGGCGCTACGTGCAGCGCGCCGAGCGCAACGAGCGCGCCTTCGCCCGCGTCGTCGACCGGTCCTGACCCGTGAACGTTGACCCGTGAGCACTGATTCATGAGCCCGGCCCTCGGCTTCGTCGCCGTCCTGCTCGTCACCGTGGCCACGCTGGCGATCGGCACGTGGGGGCTGCGCTTCAGCCGCACCACCTCCGACTTCTTCGTGGCGTCCCGCTCGGTGCGACCGGGGCTGAACGCCTACGCGATCAGCGGTGAGTACATCTCCGGCGCCTCGTTCCTCGGGATCGCCGGGCTCGTCCTCGTCAACGGCGCCGAGATGCTCTGGTACCCGGTCGGCTGGACCGCCGGCTACCTCGTGCTGCTCTGCCTGGTCGCCGCGCCGCTGCGCCGGTCCGGGGCCTACACGCTGCCCGACTTCGCCGAGGCCCGGCTCGACTCCCGTGCCGTCCGCACGGCCTCGTCGATCCTGGTGGTGGCGATCGGCTGGCTCTACCTGATGCCGCAGTTCCAGGGTGCGGGCGTGGCCCTGCGCTCGACGACCGGAATGCCCCCGTGGGCCGGTGGCCTGGTCGTCGCGAGCGTCGTGCTGCTCAACGTGCTCGCCGGTGGCATGCGCTCGATCACCTTCGTGCAGGCCTTCCAGTACTGGCTGAAGCTGACCGCCCTGCTCGTGCCGGTGGTGTTCCTGCTGATGGTCTGGCTCGGCGACGGCGCCCAGTCGCCGGCGGACTCCTCGGTCGTCGTCGAGCAGGTCTCCGGCCTGGACTGGTCCGACCCGATCGACTTCGTGGCGGGGCACCCGATCTACTCGACGTACTCGCTGATGATCGCGACGTTCCTCGGCACCATGGGCCTGCCCCACGTGGTCGTGCGCTTCTACACCAACCCCGACGGCGTCGCCGCCCGGCGTACAACGCTCGCGGTGCTCGCCCTGCTGGGCTGCTTCTACGTGCTGCCTCCGGTGTACGGCGCACTGGGCCGGCTCTACGCCCCCGACCTCGTGGCCGACGGGCGAGGCGACAGCGTGGTGCTCGAGCTGCCCGCCCGGATGATCGGCGGACTCGGCGGCGACCTGCTCGTCGCGCTGCTGACCGCGGGTGCGTTCGCGGCGTTCCTCGCGACCTCGTCGGGTCTGACCGTTGCCGTCGCGGGCGTGGTCTCGCAGGACGTGTTCAGCCGCCGGGTCGAGGGCGTCACCGCCTTCCGGCTGGCCGCCGTCGTGGCGGTGGTGGTGCCGTTCGCCCTCGCGATCCTCGCCCGCGACGTCGCGGTCGCCACGGTGGTCGGCCTCGCCTTCGCGATGGCGGCGGCGACCTTCTCGCCCCTGCTGGTGCTGGGCATCTGGTGGCGCGGGCTCACCGCGGCGGGCGCCCTCGCCGGACTGGCGGTGGGCGGCGTGCTCACCGGGACGGCCGTGGTCGACAACCTGGTGACCGACCGCACGGTGGGCTGGACGGCCGCGCTGCTCAACCAGCCCGCGGCGTGGGCGGTTCCGGCGGCGTTCGCGACGATGATCGGCGTCTCCCGGATGACCCGGCACCGGGCCCCGGCGCACGCCGCGCGGTTCATGGTGCGGCTGCACACCCCGGAGAGCGTGCAGCTCCAGCGCGACTGACCGCTCGTCGCTCGACAGCGACCGCTCAGCGACGCGCGCTGCCCGTCTGGCGACATGTCCGACATCGGTGTGGCGACCCGGACGACGCCGCTGCGACGGTGATGGGGATCACAGCCCACGCGAGAAGGGTGCATCATGGCTGAGCCCAACCCACCGACCGGCCTCGCCCACGGCGAAGCCTCCCGGCACGACCCGCTCTACGAGGAGCTGCACGGCACGGCGGAGTTCGTCGAGCTGCGACGTCGCTTCCGCCGCTTCGTCTTCCCCGCCACCGTGGCCTTCCTGGTCTGGTACCTGCTCTACGTGCTCATGTCCAACTGGGCCACCGACTTCATGAGCTACGAGGTCTTCGACAACATCAACGTCGCGCTGATCTTCGGCCTGCTGCAGTTCGTCACCACCTTCGGCCTCGCCTACTTCTACGCCCGCTACATGGAGCGTGAGGTCGACCCGCTGGCCCGCCAGCTCGAGGACCGCTACGTGAAGGAAGGCCGGAAGTGAGCTCCCAGACCCTGACCGCAGTCCTCTTCATCACCGTCGTACTGGTCACCGTCGGCATCACCTTCTGGGCGAGCCGCCAGAGCGCCGGCGCGGCTGACTTCTACGCGGGTGGCCGCCAGTTCAGCGGCTTCCAGAACGGCATGGCCGTCTCCGGCGACTACATGTCGGCCGCCTCCTTCCTGGGCATCTCCGGCCTGATCGCGCTGAACGGCTACGACGGCTTCCTGTACTCGATCGGCTTCCTCGTGGCCTGGCTGGTCGCACTGCTGCTCGTCGCCGAGCTG
>DASSLA010000092.1:0-2554 GCA_035689885.1 Marmoricola sp.
TGTGCGGCCCACGGGGCGACGACGTGCTCGTCCGCCTCGGGGTGCATCTGCACGCCCCAGACGGTGGGCGCGAACCGGGCGACCTGGACGTCGCCGTCCTCGGTGGTGGCGAGCGCCTCCGCACCCGCCGGGAGGTGCTCGACGATGTCGTTGTTCCACTGCACGGCACGCGGCGGTCGACCGACCTCGCGGAAGAGAGGATCCTCCTCGACCCCGGGGCGCCAGCCGGTGGGGGTCAGGCCGAGCTGCTGGCCACGCGGGTTGCGGACCACGCTGCCGCCGAGCCCGACGGTGAACAGCTGGTGCCCCAGGCAGATCCCGAGCGCAGGAACGCCGGTCGCGGCGGCCTCCGCGGCCAGGCGCTTCACGTCGGTCAGCCACGGGAAAGCCTCGTCGTCGTAGGCGTTCATCGTGCCGCCGAGGACCAGGAGTCCTGCGTGGCCGGAGAGGTCGGCGGGCAGCGCGTCGGAGTCGTACGGGCGTCGTACGTCGAGGTCGTGGCCCGCTGCGGTGAGCCACTCGCCGAACCAGGCCGGCGGGCACTGGTCCTCGTGCTGTACGACGAGGATGCGGTGGCCGCTCACGACTCGGGCACGTTGTCGAGGTCGGCGAGCCAGGCCGCGGCGCTCGCGTCGCTCGGCATCCGCCAGTCTCCGCGGGGTGACATGGTGCCGCCGGGGCTGACCTTCGGTCCGTTGGGCAGGGCGGAGCGCTTGAACTGGCTGGCGAAGAAGCGCCGGATGAACACCTCGAGCCACTTGCGGATCTCGGCGAGGTCGTAGGCGGGCCGCATCTGCTCGGGGTAGTTCGGCGGCCACTCCCCCTCGGACGCGTCGGCCCAGGCATTCTCGGCCAGGAACGCGATCTTGCTGGGCCGGTAGCCGTGCCGGAGCACGTGCCACAGCGTGAAGTCCTGCAGCGCGTAGGGGCCCACCGAGGACTCGGTCGACTGTGGCTCCTCGCCCTCCTTGGTCGGCACCAGCTCGGGAGTGATCTCCTGCTCCACGATCTCGGTGAGCAGCTCGTTGACCTCGCCGTCGCGCGACCCGAGCTGCTCGCTGTCGATGACCCACCGGATCAGGTGCTGCATCAGGGTCTTGGGTACGCCGGAGTTGACCGTGTAGTGCGACATCTGGTCGCCGACGCCGTAGGTGCACCAGCCGAGCGCCAGCTCGGAGAGATCACCCGTGCCGAGCACGATCCCCCCGCGCTGGTTGGCGATCCGGAACAGGTAGTCGGTGCGCAGGCCGGCCTGGACGTTCTCGAAGGTGACGTCGTAGACCTCCTCGCCGCGGGCGAACGGGTGCCCCATGTCGGTGAGCATCTGCCGCGCAGCGGGCGTGATGTCGAGCTCCTCGAACGTCGTGCCCAACGCCTTGGAGAGCCGGGTGGCGAACGACTTGGTGGTGTCGCCGGTGGCGAATCCAGGCAGGGTGAAGGTGAGGATGTCGCTGCGCGGCCGGTCGAGGCGGTCCATCGCCTTGGCGGCGACGATCAGCGCATGCGTGGAGTCCAGCCCGCCGGAGACACCGATGACCACCTTGGGCTGGCCGATGGCGTGCAGCCGCTGCTCGAGCCCGGACACCTGGATGTTGTAGGCCTCGTAGCAGTCCTGGGCGAGTCGCTCGACGTCGTCGGGCACGAACGGGAACCGGTCGACCTTGCGGGCCAGCCCGATGTCCCCGGTCGGCGGGTCCACCTCCACGTCGATGTGCCGGTAGTGGCGGGCGTCGACCTCGACCTGGCGACGGTTGTCGTCGAAGGTGCCCTGGCGCAGACGCTCCTGGCGGATCCGGTCGAGGTCCACGTCGGCGATGGAGTGCCGCGGGCCCTCGGGGAACCGGTCGGACTCGGCGAGCAGGTCGCCGACCTCGTAGATCATCGTCTGCCCGTCCCAGGACAGGTCGGTGGTCGACTCACCCTGCCCGCCCGCTGCGAAGGCGTACGCCGTGGAGCAGCGCGAGCTCGCGGACCGCACGAGCAGGCGGCGGTCCTCCGCGCGGGCGATGGTGATCGGGCTGCCGGAGAGGTTGGCCACGACCGTGGCACCGGCCAGGGCGGCGTACGAACTCGGCGGCACAGGGACCCACATGTCCTCGCAGATCTCGACGAAGAGGTTCAGGCCCGGCACGTCGGTGGCGCGGAAGATCAGGTCGCGGCCGAACGGCACCGTCTCGCCCGCGACCCGGATCGACTCGCCGACCTGGTCGTCACCGGAGGCGAACCAGCGCGCCTCGTAGAACTCGCGGTAGCTGGGCAGGAACGACTTCGGGGCCACGCCGAGCACGCGCCCACGGTGGATCACCACCGCGCAGTTGTAGAGCCGGTTGGCCTTCTGCAGCGGGGCACCCACCACCAGGATCGGCCGCAGGTCGGCGCTCGCCTCGACGATGTCGTGCAGCGCCCGCTCGACACCCTCGAGGAGCGGGTCCTGCAGGAAGAGGTCGTCGACGGCGTAGCCGGTGACGCTCAGCTCGGGGAAGATCGCGACCGCCGCGCCCGCGTCGTGGCAGGCGCGCGCCTCCCCGAGGATCGCGGCAGCGTTGGCGGCCGG
>DASSLA010000093.1:0-6008 GCA_035689885.1 Marmoricola sp.
CCGTGAGCACGCGTGGCTGAGCGTGCAATCCCTCTCCCGAGCCGCGAACTTCCTCCTTCTCGGGCACTGCGACGCCACACGGACGAAGGCCACGGTCCGGCCCAGACCGCTTGTAACGCGGAGTTCACGACACTTAGTGCACTGCCGGCGGTGCACTAAGCAACCAGAACTCCGCGTTACATGTGTTTGGGAGCGCGCCCGGCCAGCGCCTCCGACGTACGACGTGGCCGAGCCGCTCCTCAGTAGAAGACGGACTTCCGCTGCATCAGCAGCGAGTACAGCGTCTGCTGGATCGCCTCGCGCACCTGGTCGGTGACGTTGAAGACGAGCATCGGGTCGTCGGCGGCGCCGGCGTCGTACTCGTCGGTGCGGATCGGCTCGCCGAACTCGATCAGCCACTTCGAGGGCAGCGGCACGAGGCCGAGCGGGCCGAGCAGCGGGAAGAACGGGGTGATCGGGATGTAGGGCACCCCGAGCAGGCGCGCCAGCGACGGGATGTTGCCGACCAGCGGGTAGATCTCCTCCGCGCCGACCACGGAGGTCGGGACGATCGGCACGCCGGTGCGGATCGCGGCGGAGACGAAGCCCCCGCGACCGAACCGCTGGAGCTTGTATCGCTCGCTGAACGGCTTGCCGATGCCCTTGAAGCCCTCGGGCCACACACCGACCAGCTCGCCGCCGCTGAGCATCCGCTCCGCGTCCTCGTTGCAGGCCAGGGTGGCTCCGCTCTTGCGGGCGAGGGTGCTCACCACGGGCAGGCGGAAGACCAGGTCGGCGCCGAGCGGGCGCAGGAACCGGCCGGTGTGGTCGTGGACCGCGACCGCGGTCATCAGCCCGTCGACCGGCACCGTCCCGGAGTGGTTGGAGACGACCAGGGCACCGCCCTCGGTGGGGATGTTCTCGACGCCGCGCACCTCGACGCGGAACCACTTCTCCGCGATCGGGCGCAGCGCGGCGATCATGAACTGCTCGGTGACCTGGGGGTCGAAGCCGTACTCGTCGACGGTGTAGTCGCCGGTGATGCGGCGGCGCAGGAACGCGAGGAACTCTGCGAGGCGCGGCTCCCAGTTGTCGCCGAACAGCTCCTTGGCGGCCGAGGTGAAGGCGTTGAGCCAGTCCAGCGGCGGGATGCCGGGACCGGGGTGACGGTGGTCGGTGGTCACCGGCGGCCGCTCCCTTGCGGGCTCCGCGGGCGTCACCGCAGGTGCCCCGGTCGACTCACCTCCGGGCGCCGGCGACGGCGCCGGAGTCTGCTCGACATCCTCGGTCGAGACCTGCTCGGGCACCTTCTTCCGTGCTCGCTCGCCGGGCTGCTCCGGGGCTCGCTTGGCGCCCTGCTTGCTGCCGGAGACCAGGCCGCGGCTCGCGGACGAGGGCTTGGCGGCACCGGTGCCCCGCCCTGGGGTGCCACGGGTGCCGATCGGGATCACTTCTGCGTCACCCATCGGACCTCCCTCCTCGGCCGAGCGCGCCCACCAGCGTGGACTCGGTCCGGCGGACCCGGTCCGGTCCGAGCACGGGTGTCACGGTGCGGGCGAAGTCGGCGAACGCCTCGGCGGTGGTGTACTTCGGCTCGAAGCCGATCACCTCGCGCATCCGGGTGGTGTCGAGGCCCCGGCCGTAGGTCAGGAACGCGATGGACTCCGGCGAGAAGTCGGCGTTGCGGGACTGCCCGGTCAGTGACCCGAACGACGGGATCGCCGCGGCCGGCAGTGGCACCGTGGGGCGCCCGAGCCGGCGGATCGCCTGGCTGAGCATCAGCACGCCGTCGCCGGCCACGTTGAAGGTGCCGGTCACCCCGCTGACGGTGGCGTGCTCGATCACGTCGAGGGCGTCCTGCTCGTGCAGGAATTGCAGGCGCGGGTCGTAGCCGAGAACGGTCGGGATCACCGGCATCCGGAAG
Source organism: Marmoricola sp. (assembly GCA_035689885.1). Taxonomy (GTDB): domain Bacteria; phylum Actinomycetota; class Actinomycetes; order Propionibacteriales; family Nocardioidaceae; genus Marmoricola. Next base: position 1,904 of record DASSLA010000093.1, read on the forward strand.
TAGCCGCTCATCCCGCTGGTGATGGTGGGCCCGATGACGTTGGCGTTGCGCAGCGTGACCACCTCGACGTCGGGACGACGCCGGGCGAAACCGCGGGTGTAGGACTCCACCTCGGTGACGTCCTTGGCGAAGCCGCCGCTGGGCAGCCGCTTGGCGGCCAGGCCCTCGGTGAACATCGCCGGGTCACGGTTGGAGGCGCCGTACACCGCGGCGCTGGACTTGAGCACCAGCCTGCGCAGGTCGGGCGCCTGCTGGCAGGCAGCCAGCAGCTGCATCGTGCCGATCACGTTGAGCTCCTTGGTGGAGCTGCGTGCGCCGGCCGAGGCCGGCGTGGCCGCGATGCTGGTGTGGACCACCGTGTCGATCCGCTCCCGGACGATGACCTTGGCGATCACCGGGTTGCGGATGTCCGCGCGAACGAACTGGGCATCGCCGAGGTCACCTCGGGGAGGGAGTACGTCGACCCCGACGACGCGCTCGACCTTCGGCGAGCGGGCGAGCTGGGCGGCGAATCGACGCCCGAGGTCGCCGGCAACGCCGGTGACGAGTACGACCTGTCCCATCGAAAGAAGCGCGCGGAGTGACGGGTTACTTGCCCAGGCGACGACGCTGGACGCGCGTCTTCTTCAGCAGCTTGCGGTGCTTCTTCTTCGCCATGCGCTTGCGGCGCTTCTTGATGACTGAACCCACGTCGTACCCATCCGTTGTCTGCAGGGGAGCAGGAAGCCCCCATCCGAAGGGCACAGCCTATCGGGGGTCGCCGGTACCAGACGAATCGGCGTGACCGCTCTCACGCCTCGGATGGATGATGCTCAGCCCGCGTCGAAGAAGCTGTTCTTGAGGTACTCGTTGACGTCGTCCTCGCTGACCCTGAACGAGCGCCCCACGCGCACTGCGGGCAGGTCACCGTTGTGGACGAGGCGGTAGACCGTCATCTTCGAGACACGCATCACCGAGGCGACCTCGGCAACGGTCAGGAACTTCACCTCGGAGATGTCTCCCGGGGGGTTCGTGGCCATGGCGCACCATCTTTCTCTTGCACGTCCCGCAACGACCACGTTGCAGCTGACACGTGCATGCTGGGGAAAATATAGGGCCAGATGTGACCAATGTGCCACAGATTGTCGAAAGTGGTCAGTGGGGCATCGGCGTGTGGACTTGACGGGTCTAGTTGAACACTCTCAGAGGTGTGGGTCGAGCCCGTTGAACGGGAATGCCACGTCCCGCGTCGCCTGGATCGCGCGATCGAGCCAGGTGTCGGGGTCATAGCCCTCCGACCAGTCCCGGTACGCCGCCGTGCGGCCGTCGGTCATCCGGAACGGCGGGCGTACGCCGAGCCGCTCGCTCACCTCGGCGCGCCACGAGTCGGGGGTCGCCAGCTGCGTGGACAGCGGCTGTCCCGACAGCACCGCGAGCAGGTGGGTCCAGGCCCGCGGGACCACGTCGACCACCGCGTAGCCGCCGCCCCCGAAGGCGAGCCACCGACCGCCGGCCACCTCGTGGGCGAGGTCGTGCAGGGCGAGGTAGCTCGCGCGCTGGCCGTCCACGGTGAGCGCCAGATGGGCCAAGGGGTCCTCGCGGTGGCTGTCGCAGCCCTGCTGGGTGACCAGGATGTCGGGGGCGAACTCGCGCACGAGTGGCGGCACGATCGCGTGGAAGGCACGCAGCCAGCCGGCGTCGGACGTGCCCGGCGGCAGCGCCACGTTGACCGCCGACCCCTTCGCCTCAGGCCCTCCCGCGTCGCCGGGGAACCCGGTGCCCGGGAACAGCATCTGGCCGGTCTCGTGAAGCGAGATCGTCAGCACCCGTGGGTCGTCCCAGAAGATCTGCTCGACCCCGTCGCCGTGGTGGACGTCCACGTCGACGTAGGCCACCCGGCGCGCCCCGTTGTCCAGCAGCCAGCGGATCGCCACCCCGACGTCGTTGTAGACGCAGAAGCCGCTGACCCGGTCTGGCATCGCGTGGTGCAGGCCGCCTGCGATGTTGGCCGCGTGGTCGACCCGTCCGGTCCACACCTGCCGCGCTGCCTCGAGGCTGGCACCGACGACGTGCCGGGAGGCCTCGTGCATGTGGGTGAACACCGGGTTGTCGTCGCTGCCGAGACCGTGCGCGGTGTCCACCGTGGCGGGGTCGTTGCCCGCGCGCATCACCGCCTCGATCAGGTCGGGCTCGTGCACGGTCTCGAGGTCGTCCTCGGTCGCGTCCGGAGCCGCACACGGCGGCACCCGGTCGAGGACCCCGAGTTCGCGGGCCAGCGCGATGGTCAGGTCGACGCGGACCGGGTTCATCGGGTGGTGGTGGCCGAAGTCGTAGGCAGTCAGCGACTCGTCGTACACGACGCAGGCGCGGCAGCCTGGCGCGGCTCCGGCAGGACCGTCGGTCCCCTCGTCAGTCATCACTGTCGGCCAGGGCGCGGGAGCGGTTGCGCGCCGCCTCCATGGCCGTGATGAACGCCGCCCGCACCTTGTGGTCCTCCAGCTCACGGATCGCCGCTGCGGTGGTGCCACCCGGCGAGGTGACCCGCTCGCGCAGCACCGTGGGGTGGTCACCGGTCTCGCGCAGCAGCTTGGCCGACCCGACGACGGTCTGCACCACGAGCTCGGTGCAGGTGCTCCGCGGCAGCCCGAGGTGTACGCCGGCCTCGATCATCGCCTCGACCACGAAGAACAGGTAGGCGGGACCGGAGCCGGAGATCGCCGTCACTGCGTCCTGCTGCTTCTCCGGGACGCGGAGGACCTTGCCGATCGAGGAGAGCAGCCGCTCGGCTTCCTGCAGATGTTCGTCGTCGCAGTGGGTTCCCGGCGAGATCGCCGCCATCCCCTCGTCGACCAGCGCCGGGGTGTTGGGCATCACCCGGACCACGGCGACCCCGTCGGGGATGTGCTTCTCGATGAAGTCGGTGGTGGTGCCCGCGGCGAGGCTCATCACCATCTGGCCGGTGCGCAGGTGCGGGGCGATCTCGGTGAGCACCTCACCCATGTCCTGAGGCTTGACCACGAGCGCGACGGTGTCGGCGCGCTCGACCGCCTCGGTGTTGGCGACCACGGTGACGCCGTACTTCTCGCGCAGCTCGACGGCGCGCTCGGGTCGCTTCTCACCCACCACGAGGTCGGCAAGGTCGTGCCCCGCACGGATCAGGCCGGACAGCAGGGTCTCCCCCATCACCCCGGCACCGATGACGGCGACGGTCATGGCCTCCCCCTCTCACGGGTCTGACGCTGGGAACCTGCGCGCTGGCCTACTTCTGTGACATCAGCGAACGCAGGAAGAATGTCAGGTTGGCGGGCCGCTCGGCGAGCCTTCTCATCAGGTAGCCGTACCACTCGCCGCCGTAGGGCACGTAGACCCGGACCTTCTCCCCCGCCGCGGCGAGGCGCTTCTGCTCGGTGGGCCGGATCCCGAAGAGCATCTGGAACTCGTAGGTCCCGGGCATCCGGCCGCTGCTCGTGGCCAGCGCCGAGGCTATCCGGATCATCCGCGGGTCGTGCGTGGCCACCATGGGGTAGCCGTCGCCGGCCATCAGCACCTTCAGGCAGCGCACGTAGGACTTGTCGATCTCGTGCCGCTCGGTGAAGGCCACCTCCGGCGGCTCGTTGTAGGCGCCTTTGCACAGCCGCACCCGGCTGCCATCGTGGGCGAGGGTGCGGCAGTCCTCCTCGGTGCGGTGCAGGTAGGCCTGCAGCACGGCCCCGGTCTCCGGGAAGTCCTTGCGCAGCTCCATCAAGGTGGCCAGCGTGTGGTCGGTGGTGGTGTGGTCCTCCATGTCGAGGGTCACCGTGGTGCCGGCGTTGCGGGCGGCGCGACAGATGGTGCGGGCGTTCTCGAGGGCGATCTTGTGGCCGCCGCCGGCGACCGAGTCGGGCAGCGCCTGGCCGACCGCGGACAGCTTGACCGACACCTCGGCGCGGCGGGCCAGACCGCGGCGGGCGAGCTCGCCGAGGAGCTCGACGTACGCCGCCACGGTGGCCTCGGCCTGCTCCACGTCGAGGGTGTCCTCGCCGAGGTGGTCGAGCGAGACGTGCATCCCGTCATCGACGAGCTGGGCGGTGACGTCGACCGCGGACCCGGTGGTCTCCCCCGGGACGTAGCTGCGCACGATCCCCGA
>DASSLA010000094.1:0-11388 GCA_035689885.1 Marmoricola sp.
GAGGTGCTCGAGGGGATCGAGTCGTCCAACGCCTACTCCACGCTGTCGCTCGACGCCGGCGACAACGACGAGGAGGGCGGCAGCAGCATGCTCGAGAGCCTCGGCATCGACGACGAGGCACTGGCCCACGTGGAGATCCGCGAGTCGATCAAGCCCCTGATCGAGCGGCTTCCCCCACGGGAGAAGCGGATCCTGCTCCTGCGCTTCTTCCGCGGCATGACCCAGTCGCAGATCGCCGAGGAGATCGGCGTCTCGCAGATGCACGTGTCCCGGCTGCTCACCCGGACGCTGCAGCAGCTGCGCAGCTCGCTGAGCGAGGCCTCCTGACTCGTTTCCGAACAGGAGGCACGCGACGCGCCGTGGTGAGGGTGCGCCTCGTTCGGAAGACGCCGGATGCTGGCGCCCGTCCCGCGTGCGTCCTGCGTTCTCGTCGTCGCGGGCACGGACGTCCTGCGAAGCGGCGGCCCGGGGCGCCGTACCGCAGGACGTCCACGCGCGCCGCAACCACTCCGCAGGACGTGCGACGTGGATGGGCGACCTGCTCAGCGACGCGACGCGGCCCTCTCGATGGCGTCGACCGAGTGCGGGTGCAGCAGACCGGTGAGCACGATCGCCGCGGCCACGGCCAGCCCGATCGCGACGGGCAGCGTTCCCCCGTCGCGGAAGTTCCAGGCCAGGCCGAGCCAGACCAGCTGGGTGAACAGCACCGGGCCACGTGCCCAGGGGCGGATGTGGTGCAGGCCCCACGCACACAGGCCGAGCAGGCCGCCGAAGACGACGAAGAAGACGCTCGTGGTCAGGCCCATCACCCACCGGTCGGAGTCCATCTGCACCGCCTCGGCGAGCCCGAAGAGCACGGTCAGCAGTCCCTGCACGAAGGTGAGACCCGCGGCGACCGCCAAGGGGGCCGGGGTACCGTGCCGGGAGTACGGCGAACGGGTGCTCGGGTCCTCGCGGTCAGGCGTGCTGGTCACGGGCTCGAGCCTATTCCTGATGCAGTTGTGACCCACCTGACCATCGGCGGGGGTTGTCATCCGCCGGTTGACTTGCAACGATCGAACCCAGTGCGCCTCGAGTCTCGACGTGTGCACACAATCCCGGACGTGCAAGAGCTCAGGCCGGGCCGCGTTCGTGAACTCGTTCACCAGTGTCTTTTTCGGAGGGTTGCCCCAGCCATGGATTGGCGTCACCGTTCCGCGTGCCTCGACGAGGACCCGGAGCTGTTCTTCCCGATCGGCAACACCGGTCCGGCCATCCTCCAGATCGAGGAGGCCAAGCAGGTCTGCCGACGCTGCGAGGTGCGCGAACAGTGCCTCGCGTGGGCCCTCGAGGCCGGGCAGGACCACGGTGTCTGGGGCGGCATGAGCGAGGACGAGCGTCGCGCCCTCAAGCGCCGCAACGCCCGCTCCAAGGTGCGCTCCGCCTGAGCCACCGGACCCGAGGTCCGAAACCTAACGACGCTCGGCCACGTCCGGGATCGTCACGATCGCCCGCGTCCCGGGACCGTCCTCGCGCGCCTCGAGGCTGAGGGTCCCCGAGAGCTCCCCGACGAGCGTCTGCACGATCGACAGGCCGAGGCTGGCCGAGCGTCCCAGGTCGAAGTCTGCGGGCATCCCCACGCCGTCGTCCTGCACGCACAGCACCAGCCCGGCACCACTGCGCCGGCAGTCGATCTCGATCAGCCCCGGGGTGTCGGCGTCGAAGGCGTGCTCCACGGCGTTCTGCACGAGCTCGGTGAACACCATCGCCAGCGGGGTCGCGGCGTCCGAGCTGATCGCGCCGAAGGATCCAGTACGACGGGTGCGGATCGGCGCGCCCTGGGTGCCAACGTCGGTGACGAGCCGGGTCAGCCGGTCGGTGACGTCGTCGAAGTCGACGGTCTCGTCGAAGGTCTGGCTCAGCGTCTCGTGGACGACGGCGATCGCGCCCACCCGGCGTACCGCCTCCTCCAGCGCGACCCGTCCCTCGAGGACCCCGATGCGCCGCGCCTGCAGCCGCAGCAGGGCTGCGACGGTCTGCAGGTTGTTCTTCACCCGGTGGTGGATCTCCCGGATGGTGGCGTCCTTCGTGACCAGCTCGCGGTCGCGCCGGCGCAGGTCGGTGACGTCGCGCAGCAGCACCAGGCCGCCGGTACGCCGCCCCTCGGGCCGCAGCGGGATCGCCCGCAGGATCACGGTGGCCTGACCGTTGCCGAGCTCGGTGTCCCGCGGCATCCGCCCACCCAGCACGGCGCTGATCGTCTCCTCGTCGGGGCGCAGCGCCGGCGGCACCAGCTCGCGGGTGACGCCGGCGAGCGAATGTCCGCTCAGGTCACCGACAAGCCCCAGCTTGCGGTAGACCGACAGCGCGTTGGGACTGGCGTAGGTGACCAGACCCGCCTCGTCGACGCGGATGAACCCGTCGCCCACGCGCGGGGTGTCCGCGTGGTCCGACCGGTCGCCAGCGAACGGGAAGGTGCCGGAGGCGATCATCCGTGACAGCTCGCTCGCGGCCTGCAGGTAGGACAGCTCCAGCCGGCTCGGCGTACGCACGCCGTGCAGGTTGGTGTTGCGCGCCACCACCGCGATGATCCGCTCGCCCCGGCGCACCGGGATCGCCTCGACGCGCACCGGCACGTCGTCGCGCCACTCCGGGTCGCCCTCGCGCGCGATGCGTCCGTCGCGCAGGGCGACGTCGAGCAGCGGCCTGCTCCCGACCGGCGAGAAGCTGCCCACGATGTCGTCGACGAGCGCCGTGGGTCCGGTGGTCGGCCGCATCTGGGCGCCCGCCCAGTAGCCGTCACCGTCCGCCGCCGGCAGCCAGAGCACCAGGTCGGCGAAGCTCAGGTCGGCGATGATCTGCCAGTCCGCGAGCAGCAGCGTCAGCCACTCGACGTCCTCGACGCCGAGCTCGGTGTGGGCACGCGCGAGGCCCTGCAGGGACGGCACGCCGACAGCCTAGGGCGGGTGCGAACCGCGTCCGTGCCGTCAGTGCACCGGTGACACAATCGGGCCCATGTCGTCGGCGTTCTGGAAGCAGGTGGTGGCCGAGGGTCGCCGGGTGCCCGACGACCGGCCGCTGGACGAGATGACCGCCGACCTCACCCGGATGCTCGGGGACCCGGACCCCGACGTGCGGGAGGCAATCGCCCATCCCACGCTGGCGACCTGGATCACCGACGGGGTGTACGACGACCTGCTCACCGGCCTCGGCGACGGCATGTGTGCCGGGCTCGATGTCGGCCTGGGCGGCACCGGCGACGACAGGGTGCTCCGTCGCAGCGGTTCGGCGCGTGTGCTCGGCCACTGCATCGAGCGCGACGCCGAGGCGAGCCTGCTGGACCGCGACACGGTCCTGCGCTGGGGCGACCACCTCGCCGGGTGGCTGCTCCGCGAACGCGACCTGCGCGAGACCGGCCCGTCCGCGCGGCTGGGCACGGCCGTCGCGCACGGCGCGGTCGCGCTCGCCGCCCTCGTGCGCTCGCCCCGGCTGGGCAAGATGGAGCTGGTCGTCCTCCTCGACGTGCTCGCCGACCGCGTCCTCTGCCCGGGCGACCTCCGCGCCGACGACCTCGATCGGCTGGCCGACGCCGGGCTGGCCGTGATCCGCCGCGACCTGGTCCCGCTCGAGCTGCTCGAGCCGTGGGTGGCTCGCGTCGCCACGGCCGCCGCCGACCAGGAAGGGGCGGTGGCCGGGAACGCCCAGGGGTTCCTGCGCAGCGTGCACCTCCAGATGGCGCTCGGCACCCCGCAGCCCGCCGTACGCAGCGACCTGCTGCTGGTGCTGATCGACCACCTCCGGGCCACCAACCCGAGCCTGCTCGGCGACGACTGACGACACCGGTCCCACGGGCGGCGTCCCCCCGGTTAGGGTCACCGCATGACCCAGACCGACCAGCCCGCACCCGCCGCCGAGTCCGACGGCCCGGTCGAGGCACACTCCGGCCAGCACGCCGTCGCGGTGGCCCGCGAGCACGGCGTCGAGGTGATGTTCACCCTCTCCGGTGCCCACGTCTTCCCGATGTACGACGGCGCCGTGACCGCCGACCCGCAGATGCGCATCGTCGACGTGCGCCACGAGCAGACCGCCGCCTTCGCCGCCGAGGCGATGGGCAAGCTCACCCGCACACCCGGCCTGGCCGTCCTGACCGCCGGCCCCGGCGTCACCAACGGGGTCAGCGCCGTGGCCCAGGCACAGTTCAGCGGCTCCCCGCTCGTCGTGGTCGGCGGGCGAGCCCCGGCCAACCGCTGGGGCTCCGGCTCGCTGCAGGAGCTCGACCAACCGCCGATCCTGGCGCCGGTCACCAAGCTGGCCCACACCATCCACACCGCCGACGCGGTGGCCGAGGGCATGCACGAGGCGTTCACCGTCGCCGGCTCCTCGCACCGAGGCCCGGTGTTCGTCGACGTCCCGATGGACGAGTTCTTCAACTCCTCCTCGGTCACCCGGCCGGCCGTGGGCAAGCGCGAGCAGATCGCGCCGGACCCCGACTCGGTCTCCGAGATCGCCGAGCTGCTCGGCCAGGCCCGCCGCCCGGTGCTGGTGCTCGGCACCGACGTGTGGGCCGACGGCGCCGAGGACGCGGCCCTGCGCCTCGTCGAGGAGGCCGGCATCCCGGTGATCACCAACGGCATGGGACGCGGGCTGGTCCCGGGCGGCCACCCGATGCTGGTCACCAAGGCCCGCGGCAAGGCGCTCGGCGGCGCCGACCTGGTCGTGGTGGCCGGCACGCCGCTCGACTTCCGGCTCGGCTACGGCGTCTTCGGCGGCAAGGACGGCGCCACGCCGGCCCGGGTGGTCCACCTCGCCGACTCCCCCGGCCAGGTCTCGCGGCACGCCGACCTCGCCGCCGACGCCTCCGGCGACCTCACCCTGGTCCTCGACGGCGTGCGCGAGGCCGTCCACGGCCTGGTGCGCAAGCCCGACTGGGCGGAGTGGGTCAGCCAGCTGCAGGGCATCGTGAAGGAGGCGACCGCCCGCGACACCGAGCTGCTGGGCGCCAGCGCCGACCCGATCCACCCCGCGCGGATCTACGGTGAGCTGCTGCCTCGGCTGGCCGAGGACTCCGTCGTGATCGGCGACGGAGGCGACTTCGTGTCGTTCGCAGGCAAGTTCGTCGAGCCCAGGCGTCCGGGCGGCTGGCTGGACCCCGGACCCTACGGCTGCCTCGGCGCCGGGCTCGGCGCCGCGATCGCCGCCCGGATCGCGCGGCCGTCGGCCCAGGTCGTGCTGCTGTACGGCGACGGCGCCGCGGGAATGTCGCTGATGGACGTCGACACCCTGGTCCGGCACAACCTGCCCGTGGTGATGGTCTGCGGCAACAACTCGGCCTGGGGGCTGGAGAAGCAGCCGATGCAGATGCTCTACGGGTACGACGTCGCCGCCGACCTAGCGCCGCAGACGCGCTACGACGAGGTGGTCAAGGCCCTCGGCGGGGCCGGCGAGACCGTGACCGACCCCCAGGACATCGGGCCCGCCCTCGATCGCGCCTTCGCGGCCAACGTGCCCTACCTGGTCAACGTGATCACCGACGTGAACGCCGCCTACCCGCGCAACACCTTTGGCATCTGACCAGTCACCGCGCTCCGACACCGGGATCGAGCTGCGCCTGGCCCGGCCCGACGAGCACGAGGCCGTCGGCCGGCTGACCCGTGAGGTCTACGTCGGCGACGGCTACCTCGCGCCGTCGGCCGCCTACGTGCGCGAGCTGGGCGACGCGGCCGGACGTGCCGCGGGTGGCGAGCTGTGGGTCGCCGTCGCGGACGGCCGGCTCGTCGGCACGGTCACCTTCTGCCCGGCGGGGTCGCCGTACCGGGAGGTCGCGCGGGACGGTGAGGGCGAGTTCCGGATGCTCGCCGTCGCCCCGGAAGCGCGCGGCCGTGGCGTCGGCCAGTCCCTCGTGGCGCTGATGCTCCGCCGTGCCCTCGACCTCGGATATCACCGGGTGCGGATGTCCACGATGGACCGGATGGCCGCCGCCCACCGCACCTACGAGCGCCTCGGCTTCCGCCGGTCACCCGAGGACGACTGGTCACCGGTGCCCGGCGTCTCCCTGCTCGGCTACGTCGCCGATCTCACGTGGGAGTGACGCGCGACATGAACCGCTCGGCGTCGACCACCACGCGGGTCACCTCGCCGGACCCGACCATCCGGCCGTCCTGTCGCGCCGCCACGCTGAACCGCACGAGCCGCCCGTCCACGTGCACGACCGAGGCCGTGACCGCCACCGTGGCACCCACGGGCGAGGGCGCCGTGTGCTCCAGGCTGACCCGGGTGCCGACGCTGGTCTGACCCTCCCCGAGCGCCGACGCGACGGCCGCGCAGGTGGCCGCCTCGCACCACGCGAGCAGGCGCGGCGTCCCCAGCACGGGAAGGGCACCTGAGCCCACCGCCGCGGCGGTGTCCTGCTCCGCCACCACGTGCTCCTGGGTGGCCTCGAGGCCCGGCTCGATCATCCGCCCATCCAAGCAGCAGCCGTCGTCCGGAGACGCAAAGGGGCCCCGGACCGGCGAGGCCCGGGGCCCTGCTGTGTCGCGAGAAGCGCTCAGGCGTTGGGGCGCTTGCCGTGGTTCGCGCCCTTCTTCTTGCGAGCGCGGCGCTTGCGGCCGGTCTTGCTCATGGGTTCCTCCAAGTGCTCGGAAACGGCGGCCATCCTCGCACCGGGAAGCCCGTGCGGGGAAATCGGGTCAGTCGTGCCGGGTGATCTCGACCTGCACCTGGTGGAGGGAGAGCAGCACCCGCTGGCGCAGTCCCTCGGGCGCGACCTCGGTGCACGAGCGGGCCACCAGGCTCTTCACGGTCCGCTCGAGGTTGTAGCGCGCCAGGCAGGGACCGCACTCGTCGAGGTGGTGCTGGATCTCGGCGCAGTCGGCCTGCTCGAGCTCGTTGTCGAGGAAGAAGAAGACCCTGCCCAGCACCTCGGAGCAATCGGTGGGATGACCGCGGTGGGGTGAGCTGTCGGAGCTGAGCGCCTGCGTCAGGTCGTCGACGGGTTCGTCGACGGGGCCGCCGGTCGTCATGACTTTCCTCCCCTGGAGCCGGCCGAGAGCAGATCGTTGTCACGCACGTAGTCGGTGAGCATCTCGCGCAGCTGACGGCGGCCGCGGTGCAATCGCGACATGACCGTGCCGATGGGGGTCTCCATGATCTCGGCGATCTCCTTGTAGGGGAAACCCTCGACGTCGGCGAGGTAGACGGCGAGGCGGAAGTCCTCGGGCAGCCGCTGCAGGGCGTCCTTCACGTCGGAGTCGGGGAGGTGCTCCAGCGCCTCCATCTCTGCGGACTTCAGCCCGGTCGAGCTGTGCGACTCGGCGCGCGCGAGCTGCCAGTCCTCCACGTCCTCGGTCATCGACTGCTGCGGCTGCCGCTGCTTCTTGCGGTAGGTGTTGATGAAGGTGTTCGTGAGGATCCGGTAGAGCCAGGCCTTCAAGTTGGTGCCCGGCCGGAACTGGTGGAAGGACCCGTAGGCCTTCGCGAAGGTCTCCTGGACCAGGTCTTCAGCGTCCGCGGGGTTGCGGGTCATCCGCATGGCCGCGGAGTAGAGCTGGTCGAGGAAGGGCAGGGCGTCGTGCTCGAAACGGGCTTGGCGCTCGGCGTCGGTCTCGGTGGCCGGGTCGACGGCGTCGCCGGCATCAGTGTCGGTCATTGCCTCCCAGACTACTGGAGCGTCCACGAGCGCAGGTCGCTCGAGCGTGCTGAGCACCGGCCCTCCTGACGTCGTACGACGGTCCCTGTCCACCGCCACAACACCGGGTCAGCCGGAACGATTCCCTGCGATCTCGCGGACCACCCACTCCAGCGTGGCCTCCAGCACGACGGCCAGCGCCTCATGCTGGCTCAGCGGCGCGGACTTCGGCACCCTCATCGAGTGGTCGGCCCAGGGCACCACGGCGAGGTCGATGCCGGAGGGGAGCTCCTCGGGCGTGCCGAACGGGTCGCGCTCGCCCTGCACCACCAGCGTCGGCACGCCGGCCCCCAGCAGCTCGGGGAGCCGGGACTTCTCCGGCTTCCCCGGGGGATGCAGCGGGAACGACAGCGCCAGCACCCCGCGGGCCCCGGCGCTACGCGCGATTCGGCACGCGGACCGCGCGCCGGCGCTGCGCCCGCCCACGACGAGGGGCGAGCGCATCCGCATGGTGTCGAGCACGGCGGTGAAGCACTCGTCGATGACGGCAGGCGCTGGGGCGAGCTTCTTGCCCGCCACCCGCCACGGCATCTCCACCAGGGTCACCGAGATGTCCTGCTGCGGCAGTGTGCGGGCCAGACGCACGAGGTCGGGGGCGCCGATGCCGCCGCCGGCACCGTGGGTGAGCACCAGGGTCGCGATCGGGCGCTTGGCGCGGCGGGCGACCACGCGGGCCTCGCCCCGGGGCGTCGCGGCCATGCGCTCGGCAGGCATCAGCGGGGACTCTCCCCGCCGTCGCCCGGCACCGGCGCGTCGGTCGGGACCTCCTCGAGCGGCAGCGGCTCGACGAGGTCGGGCCCGTTGTTGCGGACGTTGGAGACCAGCGTGGAGACCGGGAACGCCTCCAGCCGGCCGGGGGCTGCCGGCTCGAGCAGGGAGAGCAGCTCGTCGCGGTCGTTGATCCGCGGGTCGAGCCACGCGTCGTACCGGTCTCGGGAGAGCATCAGCGGCATCCGGTCGTGGATGTGACCCAGCGAGTCCTCGGCCGACGTGGTCAGCACGGTGCAGGTCCAGCGGAACCGGTCGGGGTCGTCGTCGGCCTTGTCGGCGTCGCGCCAGATCTCGTAGAGCCCCGCCATCGCGAGGACACCGGAGTCCTTGGGCCGGATGAAGTAGGGCTGCTTGCGCGGCTTGCCCTTCGCCGTGAGCTGCTCGGTGGGGTACCACTCGAAGTAGCCGTCAGCGGGGAGGATCGCACGACGCTTCTCGAAGGCCCGGCGGTAGGCGGGCTTCTCGGCGACGGTCTCCATCCGCGCGTTGATCATCCGGCTGCCGATGGACGGGTCCTTGGCCCAGAACGGCACCAGACCCCAGGTCAGCACCCGGAGCTGGCGCTCGGGCTCCTCGGCCGACTCGCGGTCCTCACCGTCGCGGGGCGGCCGCTCGACGACGGCGTAGACCTCCTTGGTCGGCGCGACGTTCCAGTCGGGCTCGAGGTGGGGCAGGTCGGGTGCGCGGATGTCGAACTCCTCGACGAGGTCCTCCGGCTGCCGGCTGGAGGCGTAACGACCGCACATGCAGCACAGGCTAGTGCGCGAAGGTGACGTCCAGAGCGGTCAGGCGCGCGCGATCTCGTCGAGGAGCCAGGCCGCGCCGTCGTCGGTCGACGGCATGCCCTCGATCCAGGTCCGGGCCCTCCCCGACACCGGTCCCAGGTCCTCGACGAGATCGCGCAGCAGCCCCACCCGCCGTACGAGCAGGTCGCCCCTCTCCACCAGGGCGACCAGCCGCGTCGGGCTGACCTGTGCGATCGGTTCCTCGCCGTGGAAGACCAGCCGCATGGTCTCGGCCAGCTTCACCTGCCACAGCGCTGCCCCGAGCGGGTCCCGCGCGGAGGCGTCCGCGAGCGGCGGGAAGTCGACCACCACCAGGGCGTGGCTGGTGGCTGCCGACGTGTCCCGCTGCTCGGCCCCGCGACAGGCCTCCGACATCCTGGCCCGCAGGTGCGCACGGGTGGCCAGTCCGGTCAGAGGGTCCTCGCACGAGAGCTGGTGGACGAAACCGAGCGTCTCCTCGCCCCACGCGGTGCACATCGCCCGCACCGCGTGGAACTCGGGCTCCCCTCCTCTGACGCGTGCCCAGACCGTGCGCAGCCCGTCCAGTGCCTCACCCAGGTCGGCACCGTCACGGGCCAGCTCATGGCCCACCTCCGTGCACGCGACGCTCATGTCACGTCCGGCGGCCAGGTGCTCCGCGACGACCTCGAAACGCGGGGCCAACCCACTCGGCAACCCACCCCACGCGCTCTCGGTCGCCCCGGACCCCCTGGCCACCTCGGCACGCGCAGCCCTGCGATCCCTCGTCGCAAAGATGCCCATGCCGTCCCTCTCTTTTCATGAAGGTCACTCCCCCACGGTGTGACCTTCGGGGAGGAAACGGACCGTTCCGGGTTCCATGACGCGGAAAACGGAATAAAATCCGAGGACTCGCGCCACACCCATCCGTCGTTAGCGGTGCCCATGAGCACAACCGAGGTCTCCACCACGGAGGTCACCGACCCGGAACTGATCACCCGGGTCCGTGACGGAGACATCGACGCCTACGGCACCTTGTTCAGCCGGCACGTCGACGCGGCCACCCGGCTCGCGCGGATGCTGGTGGGCGGGCCCGACGCCGACGACCTGGTCTCCGACGCCTTCGTCAAGGTGCTCAACGTGCTGCTCGGCGGTGGCGGGCCGGACGTCGCCTTCCGGGCCTACCTGCTGACCGCCGTACGACGGCTGCACGTGGACAAGATCCGCAGCAACCAGAAGCTGACCACCGCGGGTGACATGACCCCGTTCGACCCCGGGGTGCCGTTCACCGACACCGCCGTGGCCGGCTTCGAGGGAGGTGCCGCGGCGAAGGCGTTCGCCTCGCTCCCCGAGCGCTGGCAGATGGTGCTCTGGCACCTGGAGGTGGAGAACCAGAAGCCCGCCGAGATCGCGCCCCTGCTGGGGATGTCGCCCAACTCGGTGTCTGCGCTGGCCTACCGGGCCCGCGAGGGGCTGCGGCAGGCGTTCCTGACGATGCACGCCGGCGACCTGGCCGGTCCCGACTGCGAGACCACCCGCGGCCAGCTCGGCGGCTACGTCCGGGGCGGCCTGTCCAAGCGGGAGGCCGCAAAGGTCGAGGACCACCTCGAGCACTGCCGGCCCTGCACGGCCGTCTACCTCGAGCTCGTCGACGTCAACTCCTCGCTCGCCGGTTGGCTGGCCCCCGCCCTGCTGGGCGCGGCGGCAGCGGGCTACCTCGGCACCGGCGCGACCGCGGGAGGCGCGGGCCTCGGCGTCGTGTCCCTGGTCGGTCGTGCCCGCGACTTCGTGGTGGCCAACGGCCAGGTGGCGGCGGCCAGCGTGGTGGCGGTCGGAGTGGCCGGGGTGGCAACGCTCGTGGTCGTCACCGGCGGCTCCGACGAGCGGCCTGCAGCCTCGGACCAGCGTGGCGACTCGCCGAGCTCGGAGGTCGCCGGCCCCGACGAGATCGGCGACCTCGTCCTCCGCGAGCGCCCGCCCACCCGCGAGCCCCGGCTGCTCTCCCCGTCGGCCACGCCGACCGCCCCGGCCGGCGAGGCTCCGGAGCGCCAGGCCGCAGCGGGAACCGCCCCCGAGGCCCCCGCCGCGGACGACCAGGGTCCCGCCCCCCAGACGGCGGACGAGCCGGCCGGGCAGCCCTCCGGTCCCGGCAACGGACCGGGCCCTGCCACCGGCCCGGGACCCGACCCCGGGCCCGACCCCGGGCCCGAC
>DASSLA010000095.1:0-2657 GCA_035689885.1 Marmoricola sp.
GTTCGCCAAGTCCTGCCTGGCCGCCGGCATCCGCCCGGTGCTGGGAGTCGACCTCGCCTACCGTCACAGCGACCGTGCCGAGACCACCACCCACACCCGCACGCCCGTCCGGGGCGGCGCCTACCGAGACCCTGGTCCCGATCAGGGGGGCCTGCCCCGGGTGACCCTGCTGGCGAACGCCGGCGGGGACGGCGGTGGCCAGGCCGGCTGGGCGGCGATCTGCCGGCTGGTCTCGGCCACCCACCTGGCCGGAGAGCGAGGCAGCCCGGTGGCCGACCTCGACCTGCTCGCCCCCCACCTCGCAGGAGGGGACGTCCTGGTCCTGCTCGGCCCGTCCTCCGGGCTCGGTGCCGCCGTGACCCGGCGCCGCGACGACCTTGCGCTCGCCGCGCTGGCTCCGTGGCGGGAGCTGGTGCCGCGCGAGAACCTCTTCGTCGAGCTGGTCTCCCACCGGCTCCCGGGGAGGGGCGGAGAGTGGGGCCCGGGCAGCTCCGCGCACGCAGCCCGGATGGCCGGGGTCGCCCGACAGGCAGGGCTCGGCACCGTGCTCACCAACGTGGTCCGCTACGCCGACCGGCTCGACGCGCCGACCGTCGACGTGCTCGACGCCGCCCGGCGGCTGGTCGCCCTCGACCGACGACACGTGGACCGGGGCAACGCCGAGGGGTTCTTGAAGTCGGGCAAGCAGATGCACGAGGTGGCCGAGGAGATCTGCCGGCTCGCCGGACTCTCGGCCGACACCGCCCGCGACGCTCGGCAGCTCCTGGCCGGCACCCGCACGGTGGCCGACCGGTGTGCCCTCGACCCGCGGACCGACCTCGGGCTGGGGGAGGTGCACTTCCCCGAGTTCCAGCTGGCGGGTGACGGCAGCAGCGCCGACGGGATGCTCCGGTCCCGCTGCGAGGCGGGGGTCGCCCGGCGCTACGGCTCGGCGCCGGAGCAACGGGTCCGGGAGCGGCTCGACGACGAGCTGGAGGTGATCCGCCGGCTCGGCTACGCGTCCTACTTCCTCACCGTCGCCGACGTCACCGACCTGATCCGCGAGCGCGGGGTGCGGTGCGCGGCGCGCGGGTCGGGTGCGGGCAGCCTGGTCAACTACCTCCTCGGGGTCTCGGGGGTCGAGCCGCTGCGCCACAACCTGCTCATGGAGCGGTTCCTCTCGCCGCTGCGCGAGGCGCTGCCCGACATCGACGTCGACGTGGAGTCGGCCCGGCGGCTCGAGGTCTACGAAGCGATCCTGGACCGCTACGGCGGTGAGCGCTGCGTCTGCGTGAGCATGATGGACACCTACCGGGTGCGGCATGCCCTGCGCGACGTCGGCGCGGCGCTCGGCATGCCGCCGGGTGAGACCGACGCGATCGCCAAGGCCTTCCCGCACATCCGGGCCCGCGACGCCCGGATGGCGCTGCGCGAGCTGCCCGAGCTGCGGGCCAGCGGGCTGGCCGAGGAAAGGCTCGACCTGATGTTCCGGCTGGTCGAGCGGCTCGACGGACTGCCCCGCCACATCGCCGTCCACCCCTGCGGGGTGCTGCTCTCCGATGCGACCCTGCTCGACCGGACGCCGGTGGAGGCGAGCTTCGCCGGGTTCCCGATGAGCCAGTTCGACAAGGACGACGTCGAGGACCTCGGCCTGCTCAAGCTCGACGTGCTCGGCATCCGCATGCAGTCGGCGATGGCCCACGCGCTCGAGCAGATCGAGCTGACCGATCAGGTCGAGATCGACCTCGACGACGAGGAGCAGGTGCCCTTCGACGACCCCGCCACCTTCGAGATGATCAGCGCGGCCCGCACCCTCGGTGTCTTCCAGATCGAGTCGCCGGGGCAGCGCGAGCTGGTCGGCAAGTCCGGCATCGAGTCCTTCGAGGACATCATCACCGACATCTCGCTGTTCCGGCCCGGTCCGGTCAAGAGCGACATGATCACCCCCTACCTCGACGCCAAGCAGGGCTGGAAGGCGCCGACGTACCTCCACGAGGACCTGCGCCCGATCCTCGAGCAGACCCACGGCGTGGTGGTCTTCCACGAGCAGGTGATCGAGATGATCGCCACGTTCGCCGGGGTCACCCACGCCGAGGCCGACGAGGTACGCCGGGCGCTGGGCGACGTCGAGGGGATGGCGGAGTCGAAGCTGTGGTTCTTCCCGAGAGCGCTCGGGCGCGGCTACCCCCTCGGGCTCGTGGAGAAGGTGTGGGCGGTGCTGGAGGCGTTCGCGTCGTTCGGCTTCTGCAAGGCCCATGCGGCGGCGTTCGCCCTGCCGACCTACCAGTCGGCCTGGCTCAAGGCCCACTGGCCGGCCCACTTCCTGGCCGGGGTGCTCACCCACGACCCCGGGATGTACCCCAAGCGGCTGATCCTCGACGACGCCCGACAGTTCGGGATCACCGTCCTCGGCCTCGACGTCAACCACAGTGAGAAGACCTATGCCGTGGAGCGGGTCGATGGCGGCTACGGCATCCGGCTCTCGTTGAGCGAGGTCAAGGGGATCAGTGACGCCGAGGTGGACCGCGTGGTCGCGGCCCGCCCCTTCCAGTCGCTCACCGATCTCTGGCACCGCGCCCGGGTCTCGCGCCCCGTCCTCGAACGGCTGGTCCTGGCCGGTGGTTTCGACTCCGCCTACGGCATCGGGTCCCAGCAGGGCGTGCGCCGGAGGGGCAAGG
>DASSLA010000096.1:0-3770 GCA_035689885.1 Marmoricola sp.
TGATCGAGCTGGACGGGGTCCACGACGACGACACCCCCGCCCTGAACACCGCCGGCATCACCGACGACCGCGACATCGTGATGGCCCTCGCCGTCTCCGCGGTGCAGCAGCTCGCCGGCTACGGTGTCCAGGCCCTCCACATCGAGCTGGTCCTCGCCTCCCTCGCCAACGCCCACGCGCTGGATGAGCCCTGATGTACGGCGAGAACGGCGCCCTCATGCGAGCAGAGCTGGCCTCGCTGCTCACCCAGCACCGCGTCCAACTCCGCATCGGAGGCGACGGCACTCACAGCGTCCCGATCACGACCACCGACGCCGAACGCCGCCAGATCGGGGACCAGATCGGCCGCTACCGGCAAGCCGCACTGCTGTGGTGCCGACAGGCCACCCGCGCCGTCGCACCACACACCGCCAGCAATCTAAACCCCAGGCAGCCCAACCCGTTCCGGCTACCCAGCCTCGACCACGGCGCCCTGGGCGCGTTGGCCTTGGCGCTCGACCAGGCCATCGACGCATCCAGCGCCGGGCTCCCCACCATGGAGGAGCTGACCACCCCACAGGACCTGCCGATGGTCGAGCACTGGCGCCAGGTCGCCCGCGCCGCCGCACTCGGCGAGCACGACTTCGACGCCGGACTGCGCCGAGACAGCCTGGATGCCCGGCAGACCCACACCCTGATCGGCGACATTGCCGCCACCGTCCGCGCGCTGGTCGTGCTCGACCAGCGCTACTCCAACATCCCCAGCTGGGAGAAGCTCCACCGCGGTGAACGGCTCGGCTGGGCCGCGCTGGCCTGCGCCCTGGACGCCAGCCTCGAACCACCCGACTACGCCCTCGACGCGCGCGGCTGGCGCCCCAATGCCAAGGTCATCACCGGTCCCGCCAAACCCGGCCTGCTCGGGGTGCTCCAAGCCGAGCACAACCTCCTCATCCGGATGAAGTCCTTCCCCAACGCGATGAACCTGCGGCTCGTGGTCGACTCCCAACGGCTCCTCTCCGCAGGGCTCGCGCCGCTGGCCGCCAAGACCGACGGGGACCTAGAACAGGCCTGGCTCGCCCGCGCGCAGACCTACCTCGACCTCCAACACCAGTTGCGCAACATCGGCGGCCGCGTCGGAACCGGCGGACTCGCGATCACCGAAGCCGCCAACGCCATCGGCCGACTCAAGACCATCCGCCCCGACGCCGACCTCGACCCCCGCGCCCTGCACGCCTTCACCGCCCTCTTCGCCAGGCTCGATGCCCGGATCGCCGACGTCATCGAGGCCGGCGTCAAACGCAACGGCTACTTCACCCGCGTCACCATGCCGCGCATCGTGGAGAACAGCGGCCAGCTGGTCGCCCCGCCCCGGCACCGCTACCTCCCCCTGACCGAAGGTGACCACACCGCCATCATCGGGCTCGTACGCGACCGACTCCGCCCACAGTCAGAGCCGCCGACTGCGTCGCCGGGCGCGGCCCGGAGCCGAGCCGAACTGCACTCCGCGATCGTGCACCAACCCGGCAGCGGAACGACCGGTCCCTCGCGCTCGATGTGAGCCGATGCTGCCCACGGCGGGGTGTGGTCCTCTCCCACGCGCGGAGCCAGCGCTTCGAGGATCTCGGGCGTCACGCCGGCGCCCGTATCGGTGAGGCCGGGCTCGATCACATGACCCCCAACATGTTCCGGAGAACACTTCTCGCCGGGCAACCACGACGCCATCCGACGTTCGTGAGCCGCGACCTGCCTACGCCACGGCGTCATCCCCGCCCTCGCGGTCAACCGCGTCGAGCAACTCCGCTTCGCGGTCGGCCGGACGGATTGCCAGCAGCGAACCGTCTGGCTTGTCCGGTCGCAATGCACGTTCCAGGTGCGCGGCAGGAGTCGGATCCACGGCACGATCCGGCTCGATGTAGTGGCCCTCGGTGATCACGGTGGAGGTGTGTCCGAGGTAGACGGCGGCAGCGTCGGTCCCGATGCCGCGTGCGATCACGGTTGCCCCGGTCCGCCGATACCAGCGAAGACTGATTCCGCTGCCGCCCAGGTCAGCGAGCTGGAGGAAGTCGCGAAAGGTGCGGCGGACGTTGTACGGGCTGAGAGGACCCCCGTTGCGGCTGGCGAAGATGGTCCGAGACGATGCAATGAGAGGCATGCCGGTGATCCGGCGCCGCAGCACGTCGGCCGCGAACTCGGGCACGGGAATGCGCCTGATGGACGCGTCGGTCTTGGGCCGAGGCTGGCGCTCAGCTCCGCTCCCCTTGCGCTGCACAACGGTGCCGTTGACGCTGGCGACCATCCCGGTCGGCAGGTCCTCGATGTCGCAGGGACGGAGCGCGAGCACCTCCCCGGGACGCATCGCTGTCCCGAGCAGGACCTCGATGATGTCGCGGACCTGGCCGTCGGGTTTGGGGCCGGGGAGACCGGGTTCACTTCGCCACTGGGCAGCCGCCTTCCTGATCGCGGCGATCTGGTCGAGCGTGAGCGCCTGAGGTGTCGTCTTGACCCGTCGCAGTTGCGACGTACCCTCGACCGGGTTGCGAGCGATCGCGTCATGACGCAACGCGTAGGCGAAGAGCATGTTGAGCATCGTGCGGGTCTGCTTGGCCTGCGACGGCGACACTTTCGCCTGCCTCGCCAGGAACCACTCGACCCGGCCGGTGGTCACCTCGGTCAGGGTGTAGTGCTCGAACGCCGGTCGGACGTGGAGCCGCAGGCAGGTGCGGTAGTTCTCCTTGGTGTTGCCGGCCAGGTCGCGCAGCTCGAGGTCAGCCAGCCAAAGGTCCGCGAGGTCGGCGAACGAGCTCGTGGGCCGCAACACTCCGGAGCTCGGGAGAGACGGTCGCTCCCGGATGCTTTCCATCAGCCGGCTGCGCGCGGCGGCCGCGGTCGGCCCCGAGGCTCTGACCTGGCGGAGCCGACCATCCAGGTCCCGGACGCGGGTCTCCGCCACCACGCTGCCGCCTTCCCGGCGGGTGTTGATCGCCCCGTGGGTGCCGATCGGCGTACGGGGTCGTCCGGTGCGCATCAGCCGGCCTGGCGGGGGTGCCGCTTGGCGTCGTCGGCCTCCAGCTTGGCGAGCCAGGCGTCGACCTCGCTGACCCGGAACCGGAGCTCACGGCCGACGCGGAACCCGCGCGGCCCGCGCCCCTGACTTCGGAGGTCGTAGAGGGTCTGGACGGTGACGCCGAGCTGGGCGGCCAGCTGGGACAGGGTGAGGACGGGGCCCAGCGCCGTCTCGGAGGATGTTGTGGTCGTCATGCAGACCAGGTGTTCGAGCCGTGCCGCGGCCGGCCGAGACCGGCCCAGACGGACCGAGGGTCCCTGCGATCTGATCGACTTTGTGCTGAGTTTCTGCTGACTTGCCACTGCCTGCTCCTGATTTCAGGATCCGTGCAGGCCTCTGACCAGCGGGTTTGGTGGAGCTGAGGGGATTCGAACCCCTGACCTTCTCATTGCGAACGAGACGCGCTACCAACTGCGCCACAGCCCCGTGGTCCGGAGACCAGGTCGCCCGGCGAACCGAGCGCGGGTCAGAAGATACCAGTCGGCGCGGGGGCATTCCGAATCGGGACGCGTCCGACCGGGCGTGCCCGCCGGGGAGGGATCAGCTGCCCACGGCGCGGTCGCGGTGCTGCTCGGTCTGCGACGGCATCGCGGTGGCGGCCTCCGCCACCAGGGCACTGTCGGCGGCGCTGCGGCCGGAGCTCACGACGCCCGGCTCGAGCAGGTCGATGGTGCGGACCGAGCGGTGCGCCCGCGGCTTGGTGACGTAGGTCGGGAGCGTGACCGGC
>DASSLA010000097.1:0-9566 GCA_035689885.1 Marmoricola sp.
CAGGCGATCGACGGCCAGGTGACGCTGCCGTCCCTGCTGGCCTGGCTGCGCGCCGAGGACGAGATGGGCACCGGCCTCGACATCGCCACCCCCTCCGAGGCCGACTCGGTGAAGCTGCTGACCGTGCACCGGGCCAAGGGCTTGGAGTGGAACGCCGTCTTCCTGGTCGGGATGAGCGAGAAGAAGTTCCCCGTCGACAAGGTGCGCAGCCAGTGGACCACCGGTTCCTGGGTGCTGCCGGCCGCGCTGCGCGGCGACGCCCGCGACGTGCCCCAGCTGCGTGGCCACGACAAGGCGGCCATCGACGGGCTCAAGCAGGCGGCCAAGGACCACCAGGCGATGGAGGAGCTCCGGCTCGGCTACGTCGCCTTCACCCGGGCGCGGCACGAGCTGTGGGTGTCCTCCTACCAGTGGAGCCCGACGCGGCAGAAGCCGCTGGCGCCGTCGCCCTACCAGCTGAACGTGCGCGGCGCGATCCGGCAGTGGGGCGCGGAGGCCGACGCCTGGCCCGACCCGCCCGAGGACGGCGCCGCCAACCCGCTGCTCGCCGAGCCGCGCAGCGCCGCCTGGCCGGTCACCGACCGCACGGCCGAGCACGACCGTCGCCTCCGGGCCGCCGTGCTGGTGGGCGACGCGATGGCGGACGACGGGGGGACGGACCCGGACGACCTCGACCTGGTCGAGGCGACCACGGTGGCGCAGTGGGACGACGAGCTCGAGCGGTTGCTCGCCGAGGCGCGGGCGGAGCGGGCCACCACCCTCGACGTACCCCTGCCGACGAGCCTGTCGGCGACGGCGCTCGCCCGGCTGCGCGACGACCCGGAGCGGTTCGCCGCCGAGCTGGCCCGGCCGATGCCGCGCCGTCCGTCGCCGGCGGCGCGGTTCGGCACCCGGTTCCACGCCTGGGTGGAGGCGCGGTTCGGCCAGCAGTCACTGCTCGACCCCGACGACCTGCCCGGTCGCGGTGACCTCGGCATCGACGACGAGGACGACCTGCAGGAGCTGATCGCGAGGTTCGAGGCCGGCCCGTTCGCGGACCGCGACCCGGTCGCGGTGGAGGCACCGTTCGCGCTGGTGCTGGCGGGACAGGTCGTCCGGGGTCGCATCGACGCGGTGTACGCCGAGCCCGGCGGGGACCACCTGGTCGTGGACTGGAAGACCAACCGGGCCCAGACCGCCGACCCGCTGCAGCTGTCCCTCTACAGGCTCGCCTGGGCCGAGCTGATGGGCGTCCCGGTCGATCGGGTGCGGGCCGCCTTCCACTACGTGCGCACGGGCGACACGGTGGAGCCCGAGTCGCTGCTGGACAGGGCAGAGCTCGCGAGGCTGCTCCGGTGAACCCGCCGGGCAGGTCCGCAAACCTGTGGCGTGGATGGGTCTAGACCGCGATTCGTCCGTTTCACGGCGGTATGGGCAACTAGTGAGCAGGTGCCCCACACTCGGCGCAGGGGCAACGGGGGGAGTGGATCGTGTTCGGTTCATCGATGATGGTGACGGTCGGCCAGGCTCTCGACCGCGCCGTGGAGTCGGGGCTCACGATCCGGCTGCACGTCGGTGGCGAGTGGATCCGCGGCCGGGTCGTGCGCCACGACGGTCAGGGCGTGGTGGTGGTCGCCGACGACGGTGACGTGTGCGTGCTGCGGGTGGAGGCGGTCACCTGCGTCCGGGTGCCGCCCAAGGACGTGCGCACCGCCCACGTGCCTCCGCAGCCGGACGGCGACCGGGTGCGCGTCCCGACGGACCACCTGCCGGCGACGACTTAGAGCTGTCAGCCTGCGTCGGGGAACGCCGCGCCCAGGGCGATCTCGACCATCGCGCCGAAGCTGTGCTCGCGCTCCGCGGAGGTGGTCTCCTCCCCGGTGACGACGTGGTCGCTCACCGTGCAGATCGCCAGCGCCCTGCGCCGGTAGGAGGCGGCGAGGGTGTAGAGCCCGTTGGCCTCCATCTCCACCGCGAGAACCCCGTGGTCGACCATCGTCTTCACCAGGTCCACGCGAGGGTTGTAGAAGGAGTCGCCGGAGAAGATCAGGCCCACGTGCGTGGTCACGTCGGGCATGGCGGTCGCCGCGGCGAACGCCCCGCGCAGGAGCCCGAAGTCGGGCACCGCGGCATAGTCGAGCCCGCCGAAGCGCAGCCGGTTCATCTGCGAGTCGGTGCAGGCGCCGGAGGCGATCACCACGTCGCGCAGACCCACCTGCTCGGTCAGTGCGCCGCAGGAGCCGACCCGGACGACCTGCTGCACGTCGTACTCGGAGAACAGCTCGTTGACGTAGATCGCCATCGACGGCTGGCCCATCCCCGAGCCCTGCACCGAGACCGGCTGGCCCCGCCACGTGCCGGTGTAGCCGTACATGCCGCGCACCTCGTTGTAGCAGATGGCGTCCTCGAGGAAGGTCTCCGCGATCCACCGTGCGCGCATGGGGTCGCCGGGGAGCAGCACCGTGGGGGCGACCTGACCCTTCTCGGCGGCGATGTGGGTGCTCATGGGGCGACACCCTATGCGGGCTAACCTCGCGGGATGGAGCACCAGACACTGGAGATGCCCACCGACGAGGGTGCCTGGCAGGAGTGGGTCACCGGGCGCGCCCGGGACGGGCTGCGGGACGCCGGTGCCGGCGCGGAGGCGCTGCGTGCGGCCACCGACGGGGACACGGCGATCCTGCAGCTGTGGAACGACGTGCAGCTGGCGTTGTCCGACGTGCTCGCGCTGACCTCGGTGATGACCCAGGTGCACCCCGATCCCGCCGTCGTCGATGCCGCCGAGTCGCTGGAGATCGAGGCCCGCGAGCTGGCCACCGACCTGCACCTCGACGCCGCGGTCTTCGACAGGCTGCGCTCCCTCGACGCGGCGGAGCTCGACGCGGCGGCCTCCCGGGTCCTGCAGCTCACCCTGGGTGACTTCCGTCGCGCGGGCGTCGACGGCGATCCCGAGGAGCGCGACCGGTTGCGGGCGCTGCGCCGACGGGAGAGCGAGCTGACCCTGGCCTTCGAGCGCAACATCCGCAACGGGCGCCGGGTCAGCCAGGTCGCCGCGACCGCCCTGATCGGCCTGCCGGAGGACTACCGGGCCGACCACCAGCCCGACGAGCACGGACTGGTCGAGATCAGTACCGACTACCCCGACCTGCACCCGTTCCTGACCCACTCGCGCGACGCAGTGGCGCGCCAGGCGGTGGTGCACAGCTTCCTCAACCTCGGCTGGCCGGACAACGACGCCGTGCTCGCAGTGCTCCTGGAGGTGCGCGAGGAGATCGCCCGGCTGCTCGGGTACGACGACTGGCCGAGCTACGACGCCGAGGTGAAGATGATCGCCAAGGGACCGGAGATCCCGGCGTTCATCGACTCGCTGGCCGAGGAGGCCCGGGAGGTCGGACGCCGCGAGATCGAGGTCCTGCTCGAGACGGCGCGGGCCGAGGGCGAGGACACCGTCGACGTCGCCAACTGGCGCCACCTGATGGAGCTGGTGAAGAGGGAGCGGTTCGGCGTCGACGGCCAGGAGGTGCGGCGCTACCTGCACTTCGACAAGGTGCTCCGCGGCCTGCTCGACGTGACGTCCCGCCTGTTCGGGCTGCGCTACGAGCCCGCGGACGTGCCCGCGTGGCATCCCGACGTCTCGTCGTACGACGTGCTGCTGGAGGAGTCCGGAAAGCGCCTGGGCCGCATCCACCTCGACCTGCACCCCCGGGAGCGGAAGTTCAACCACGCGGCGCAGTTCGGCCTGGTCACCGGCGTGCTCGACCGCCAGCTGCCCGAGGGAGTGCTCGTCTGCAACCTCGCCCGCGGACTGGTCACCCACGACGAGGTGGTGACCCTGTTCCACGAGTTCGGCCACCTGGTCCACGAGGTGATCGGCGGCCACCACCCATGGGTGCGGTTCTCCGGGGTGGCCACCGAGTGGGACTTCGTCGAGGCCCCCTCCCAGCTCCTCGAGGAGTGGGCCTGGGACGCCGACGTGCTGCGCACCTTCGCCACCGACGAGGACGGCGAGCCGATCCCGCGCGACCTGGTGGCCCGGATGCGGGCCGCCGACGAGTTCGGCAAGGGGTTCCTCACCTGCACACAGATGGCCTACGCGGCGATCTCCTACTGGCTGCACCAGGAGCGCCCGGAGGACCTCACCGCCCGGGTGCGTGAGCTCACCGAGCGCTACAGCCTGATCGGGCAGGTCCCGGACACGCACTTCCAGACCGGGTTCGGGCACCTCAACGACTACGGGTCCGGCTACTACACCTATGCCTGGAGCCTGGTCATCGCCAAGGACCTGTTCTCGGCGTTCGACCCGGACTTCCTGTTCGCCGCGGAGGTCGCACACCGCTACCGGGACACGGTGCTCGCTCCGGGCGGATCCAAGGACGCGGCCGACCTGGTGCACGACTTCCTCGGCCGGCCCTACGACAGCCGCGCCTTCATGGCCTGGCTGCGCGCCACGCCCGAGGCGGAGCAGTGACGCGCGAGCTGCCGCACGTCGCGCTCTCCGCCCACGCGCACGACCGGCACGGGCTGCACCGCACCGACGAGGAGTGGCTGGAGCGGACCTGGGCGGACAGCGCGACCCGCGTGCTGGTGGTCGCGGGCACCAGGCTGCGGCTCGTGGGCGGCCGGATCGAGTGGGTGTGCCCCGCCGAGGCACCCGACGGGCTGCGCATCCTCCTCGGGGCGCGCCACGGCGTGGAGCACTTCGCGGTCGTGGTCGACCCGGAGCAGGCGCCGGGGCCCCGCGAGGAGTGGGTCGGGCTGCGCGCGGTCGTCCAGGAGCTGGCGGACAGCCACCCCGGCGAGGCACCGATGGTGCTGCACGCGATCGGCATGGCCGAGTGGCACTGGTCCACGCGCTACTGCCCCCGCTGCGGTGGGCGACTCGTCGCACAGCAGGCCGGACACGTGCTGCACTGTGACGACTGCGGGCGCGACCAGTTCCCGCGGTCCGACCCGGCGGTGATCATGATCGTGACGGCGGGGGAGCCCGGGTCGGGGGCCGAGCGCTGCCTGCTGGGCCGGAGTCCGTCCTGGCCGGAGGGGCGCTACTCGACGCTGGCGGGCTTCGTGGAGCCGGGCGAGACGATGGAGGACGCCGTACGCCGTGAGGTGCTGGAGGAGACCGGCGTCCGCGTCGGAGACGTGACCTACTTCGGCAGCCAGCCGTGGCCGCTGCCGGCCAGCCTGATGGTCGGCTTCACCGGGCGCGCTGTGGCCACCGAGATCGACGTGGACGGCTCCGAGATCGAGGACGCCCGCTGGCTCACGCGCGCCGAGCTCCGCGAGCAGGCCGAGGCCGGCACGCTCGTCCTCCCGCGCGGGGTCTCGATCTCGCGCTCGCTGATCGAGAGCTGGTACGGCGGGTCGCTGCCCGGCTCCTGGTGACCGCCCGTCCGGGGCTCAGGGGGCTCAGGGGGCTCAGGGGACGATCGCGGCCAGCTTGTCCTTGACCTGGGCGATGGACGGGTTGGTGTGCGCGGAGCCGTCGGCGTAGACAAGGGTGGGCACCGTCTGGTTGCCGTTGTTGGCCGTCATCACGATCTCGGCCGCCGACGGGTCCTGCTCGATGTCGACGATGTCGTAGCTGATCCCCTCGCGGTCCAGCTGGCTCTTCAGCCGGTGGCAGTATCCGCACCACGGGGTGGTGTACATCGTGAAGGTCCCGGAAGTCACGCTTGTCCTCTCTCGCGTCTACGCTGCTCACTCGTTGCAACAACGACCGGACGGAGAACATTTCCGACATGTCCGCCGAGGACCTGCTCAGCGCGCTCGACCCCGAGCAGCGCGAGGTGGCCACCGCCCTGCGCGGGCCGGTCCGGGTGCTTGCGGGGGCGGGCACCGGCAAGACCCGCGCGATCACCCACCGGATCGCGTACGGCGTTGCGACCGGCGTCTACAACCCGACCGAGGTCCTTGCGGTCACCTTCACCACCCGTGCGGCGGGCGAGATGCGCTCACGCCTGCGCGCGATGGGCGCCGGCCTGACCCAGGCCCGCACCTTCCACTCCGCGGCGCTGCGCCAGGTGCGCTACTTCTGGCCCCGGGTGTACGGCGGGGAGCCGCCGCGGATCATCGAGTCCAAGATCCCGGTCGTCGCGGGTGCGGCTCGACGCAACCGGGTCGAGGTCAGTCAGGCGGTGCTGCGCGACCTGGCCAGCGAGATCGAGTGGGCCAAGGTGAGCAACGTCCGGCCCGACGACTACGAGCGCATCGCCGCGCGCCGCGGCCGCGAGGTGAGCGGCGTCGACGCGGGGACAGTCGCCCACGTCTTCGGCAGCTACGAGGAG
Organism: Marmoricola sp.; assembly: GCA_035689885.1. GTDB lineage: Bacteria > Actinomycetota > Actinomycetes > Propionibacteriales > Nocardioidaceae > Marmoricola. Next base: position 6,264 of record DASSLA010000097.1, read on the forward strand.
CTCAAGCGCGACCAGGGGCGGATGGACATGGAGGACGTCCTGCTCTGCTCGGCCGCACTGCTCAGCGAGGACGACCGGGTCGCCGCCGAGGTGCGCCGGCAGTACAAGTGGTTCGTGGTGGACGAGTTCCAGGACGTCAGCCCGATCCAGTCCGCGCTCCTCGACCTGTGGCTCGGCGGCCGCGACGAGCTCTGCGTGGTCGGTGACCCCGCCCAGACGATCTACTCGTTCGCCGGGGCGCGGGCCGACTACCTGACCGACTTCACCACCCGGTTCCCCGGGGCGACCACCGTCGACCTGGTCCGCAACTACCGCTCCACTCCCCAGGTGGTCGAGACGGCCAACTCGCTGCTCAAGGACACCCCCACGGCCGGCGTACGCCTGCGCGCGCAGCGGCCCGCCGGTCCCGAGGCGACCTGGCGCGAGGCCCCCGACGAGGTCGCCGAGGCCGAGGCGGTGGCCCGGCAGGTCGCCGAGCTGCGCGAGTCGGGGGTGCCGCTGAGCGAGATGGCGGTGCTGTTCCGCATCAACGCCCAGTCCGAGGCCTTCGAGGAGGCCCTCACCGCGCGTGGCATCCCCTACGTCGTCCGCGGGGCGGCGCGGTTCTTCGAGCGCCAGGAGGTCCGCCAGGCACTCGCCCTGATGCGCGGTGAGGCGCGTGCCGGCGAGGCAGCGCCCGACGGTGTCGACGCGGTCGTCGACCGAGTCCGGGCCGTGCTGACCGGCATGGGCTGGACCGGAAAGGCCCCCGAGACGCGGGGCCAGGCGCGCGACCGGTGGGAGTCACTGCAGGCGCTGGTCTCCCAGGCGACCACCTGGGCCGAGGCCGAGGTGGCGCCGACGCTGAGCGGCTTCGTCGCCGAGCTCGACCGGCGCGCCCACGAGCAGCATGCCCCCGTGGCCGAGGGGGTCACCCTGGCGACGCTCCACGCCGCCAAGGGCCTGGAGTGGGACGCGGTCTTCCTGTGCGGCATGCAGGAGGGCTCGATGCCGATCACCTACGCCGACACCCCGGCAGCCGTCGAGGAGGAGCGCCGCCTGCTCTACGTCGGCATCACCCGCGCCCGCCAGCACCTCTGGGTCTCGTGGGCCCTGGCCCGCAACCCCGGGGGCCAGGCCCGACGCAAGCCGTCCCGCTTCCTCACCGGGCTGCGCCCTGCGTCGCAGACCGACCGCACCGAGGGCACACGGGGCGAGCGTTCCACGCGGCGGCGGGGCAAGAAGGCCGCGGTGTGCAAGCAGTGCCAGCGGCCGCTGGCCAGCTCCCGCGAGCGCAACCGCGGCTACTGCTCCGACTGCCCGGTGCCCTACGACGAGGAGCTGTTCGAGTCGCTGCGCAGCTGGCGCAAGGAGCAGGCCGAGGCGCAGAGCGTCCCGGCGTTCGTGGTGTTCTCCGACGCCACCCTCGAGGCGCTGGCCGAGGTGCGCCCGCGCGACCGCCGCGCGCTGCAGTCGATCAACGGCATCGGCAAGGCCAAGCTCGACAAGTACGCCGACGAGCTGCTCGCGATCATCGGATGATCCACGCAATTCCCGCCGCACGGCGATGATTTTCGGCCATCTCGAGAAACACGCAATAAATCATTTGCGCGCCTCGCAGCGCTGGGCGTAGCGTTCTGCCCACTGTTCCGACGGCCGTTCGGCCGGCTCTGACCGAAGGAGGTGTGACATGAAGATCGACATCACGTACGACGCGATGCAGACGCGTGTCCTCCTCCTCGCTCCCATCTTCGGCGGTGCAGGGGACACCTCTGCCCGCTTCCGCGTGGACAACCACGCCCAGGGCCTCTTCCCGGCCACCGACGCAGCCGTCGGCATGGGTCGCCGCACCTGGAGTCCACCGATCACCTAGGGACAACTGTCTCGATCGGCAACCTCCAGGCCGCGGAACCCATCAAGGGATCCGCGGCCTTTCTGTTTCCCCACGACAACTCGAGCAAGGAACTGACAAGAGGAGGTGGCATGAGCATCAGCACTGTCGATCATCGAGGGATCGACCAGGCGGAGCTGCCGTGCCGAGTGAACGACCCGGAGCTCTACTTCGCTGAGTCCCCCAGCGACGTCGAGCTCGCCAAGGCGTTGTGCCAGGACTGTCCGGTCCGGGCCGAGTGCCTCGCCGGGGCACTCGAGCGGCGCGAGCCCTGGGGTGTGTGGGGCGGTGAGCTGTTCCTCGCCGGGGTGGTGATCCCCCGCAAGCGCCCCCGGGGCCGACCACGCAAGGACGCAGCGGTCACCACGGCCGCGTGAGAACCATGACCACGTTTTCCAGGACGGAGCACCACGATGTACAGCAACTCGATCGAGCTGGCTCGCGAGCAACACGCCGCGCGCATGGCCGAGGCCGAGCAGGCACGCCAGGCGAGGAGGGCCGCAGCCCGCGCCCGCCTGGAGCGTCGGGCAGCCAGGCTGGCCCACCGCGCGGAGGTTGCCACCCAGCGGGCCGAGAAGGCCGCTCGCCAGGCGAAGGTCACCATCGCGCGAGCCATCTAGGCGGCAGGGTCTCTCGACCACCACATGACCGCTACCAGGGCAAGGCCCCGGGAAGGACGCCCCTTCCCGGGGTCTCGTGCTTCCCGGCCCGGGTCTTCTGACGACCTAGGCTGGACTCGTGGTCACCTGCTCTTTCTGCGGCACCGTGGTGGAGTCCGACACCCCACCTCTCACCTGGACCTCTGCGGTCGAGAACGGCAAGCCCAAGCTGTTCTGCGACGAGTGCTCCCGCACCCATCTGCGTGCCATGGAGAGCAAGCTCGACTCCGAGTGGTGGTGACGCAGCCGGCTCAGCCGGCGAACCCCGGCAGCGAGTCGAGCATCACCTGGCGGAACGGCACCTCCGCCTCGAGCTGGCTGAGCACGCCCACCGTGCCGGAGAAGGTGCGGTGGATCAGCATGTACGACGGCGGCAGGTTGAGCCGCAGCATCGTGGTGCGCGCGTCGCCGTCGGGGTCGTTGAGCCGGCGGAACTGCTGCTGCATCCACGCGCGGGAGAAGCGGAACCTCTCCACGCTCGCCGGCTCGAGGAACGGCGCCAGATAGGCCCGCAGCTGGTCGGCGTCGACGTTGACCCGCTCGCGGATGAAGCCCTCGTCGCGTAGCGCATCGACCAGCTGGTCGTAGTCGTCCATCAGGGCGATCCGGATCAGCGCCCCGATGGAGCGGGGGAGCTTGCCCTCGGGCAGGCGCGCCACCGCCCCGAAGTCCAGCACCCCCAGGCGACCCGGGCCGCCGTCGGCAGCCGGGAGCTGGCGGAAGTTGCCGGGGTGCGGGTCGGCGTGCAGCATCCCGGTGCGGTTGGGGGCCTCG
>DASSLA010000098.1:0-11068 GCA_035689885.1 Marmoricola sp.
TGCCGGTGCACGGCGGGGACGCCACCACGGTGATCGCGACCATCCCGCTCGATGCCCTAAGAGGCGCACTCGAAGCCGCGGGCGTGGTCGGGACCGAGCGGATCACCGCGGCCGAGGCGCGTCGGTTGGCGTGCACCGCGCAGGTCATCCCGGCGGTGCTGGGTGGGAAGTCCGAGGTGCTCGACCTGGGCCGGGCCGCGCGGTTGTTCAGCCCGGCGCAGCGCAAGGCGATGGTGGTCCGGGACCGGGAGTGCCGCGCCGAGGGCTGCACCATCCCCGCCGCCTGGTGCGAGGCCCACCACGCCGGCCGACCCTGGGCACAGGGCGGCAAGACCGATCTCGAGGACGGCGTGCTGCTCTGCTCCTGGCACCACCACCGCGCCCACGACGACCGCCACGACACCAAGCGCATGCCCAATGGCGACTTCCGGTTCAACAGACGGACGTGAGGAGATCACTCGTCAGTCGAAGGGTCGTCCGTGTGGACGCGGTGGTGGACCGCAGTTCGGCTGCTTTGCGCGGTCCGCCCGGTGACGCCCGGCGACAGGCGTCCGGCGTCGCACCGGGCCGGCACCGCACAGACCGCGCCGCACAAACCTGCGCCGCACCGCACGACACTCACCGACGCGGCCAAAACGCCGGTCGCAACCAACGCGCGACCGCTACGTTGAGCGCCGACCGAACGGGGGAGTGGTGGGGGGATACGGCGTGCCGTCGCGGGCATCGGGGGGAATCAAGGCGTTCTTCGGGGTGAGCCTGGCGGCGGTGCTGACGATGACTGTGTTGCTGCTCGAGGTGCCGAGCCGCATCGCGGACCTGGGGTCGGGCAACCTCGAGCGGCTGACGGCGCCGACGACGACCGAGGAGTTCGGGACGCCGATCGAGCTGGCCGGGCGAGGGGAGCGACCGCCGCTGGCGGTGCGGGCGACGTCGCCGGTTCCGGTGAGGGTGCGAGGCCCACGGCATCGGCCGGCGGCGACCCACCGTCACGTCGGCGTGGTGATCGAGGTCGAGAACCTCGGGACGAAGCCGTGGCGCTACGCAGGTGAGGTGCAGGCGGCGGACGGTCGCGAGCGGCTCTACTCGCCGATCCGGGAGATTCGCCGGACCGACCGCGGCCGGACACTGCAGCAGGGGCAGGTGCTGCGTCCGGGCCGCGCTTTGCGCCGGCTGCTGGTGCTCGAGGTGCCGCGGCGCGTGCGTCTGTCGAGTGTGAAGTTCACCGTCGGCTCCGGCCTGACGCGCAGCGCGGAGTGGGTGCAAACCCGAGAGTGAGACAGGGCCCGACCGCGACTAGCCCGAAGACGAGACCGGGACCCGCCTACCCGTGCTTGTGTCCACCAGCGTCAGTGATGACAGGGTCGCGGTGACCGGCAGGACGTCGTAGACCACTTTCGCCACCGTCGCCAGGTCCTGCAGGTGCAGCCGCGGCGCGAGGGTGAGGTGCGGGATCCACGTGCCGGGTTCGTAGTGGCGGTGCAGGTCCGCGCCCGTCTTCCGGGCGGCGGCGACGACCGCGGCCTGGTGCTCGAGGAGCGCGGGCGTCGGCGCGGGGAGCAGCCAGCACCGGCTGCGGCGGAACATGCCCAGCCCGTCGAACACGACCGGGCCAGCGGGTGCCGGCGGCAGCTCGGCCAGGGCGTCGTCGACGGCGTCGAGGTCCCAGGTCCGCAGCGACGCCAGGGTCAGGTGCGGCACGTGGTGGCCGTGCGTGTGCGTGAGCAGCGTGGACACGCCGAGCTCCTCCAGGCGCGTCCACAGCCGTCGTACGGCGCGGTCGGCGCGACGGTCGAGCAGGAGGCAGACCGAGAGGGTCATGCGCCCATGATCGGGCACAGCCCCGGTGTTGCCTGCGCGATCGGAGCGCGCCATGGTGGAAGCAGGACGTGAGAGGAGAGCTGACGATGAAGGCGAAAGTCGGCGACCACCTGCTCGTGGAGAGCAACTCGGCCGAGAAGCACCGCCGCGAGGGCGAGATCCTCGAGGTGCACGGCGAGGACGGAGCGCCGCCGTACGTCGTCCGCTGGGAGGACGGCCACGAAGGGCTCACCTTCCCGGGTCCGGACGCGCACGTGGCTCCGGGCAACTGAGCTGGGCCGACCAGGCACGAGTCCTGGTCGGCTCGGTCTCAGTCAGTCCGAAGGGTCCGAGGTCCGAAGCGCCTGAACCGACTCAGCCCAACGCCTTCCGCCAACCTTCGACGCTGTCCCATGCCCAGATCACCAGCGCGCTCACCAGGATCACGGTGTGGGCGACGCCGGGGTCGAAGCCCGCCCAGCCCTGCTGGATCTCGGCGACGGCAGCGGGGTTGAGCAGACGGTCGGTCGCGGCGAGGTAGACCACCGGGGCGGCGAAGACGGCACCCAGCACGGTGTTGACGGTGGCGAACCGAACGGTCCACTCCCCGCCGGCGCGGTACTTCACGATCTCGAGGACCGCCTCCGCGGCCAGCAGCGCCAGGATGAGCGGCAGCCAGAACGACCACAGGTCGGGGTCGAGGACGGGGATGGAGTCACCGAGCGGTGAGGCGACCTGCTGCCACACGATGGCGGCCGCGAGGATGCCGAGCCAGACGATGTTGGTGCACGCCTCGCCCAGGGAGGCCCGTGACCCACGGGGGAGGTCGGGCAGCTGCTCGGGCGACCACGTTGCTCCGACGGACCGCTCGAGGCGCTCCCGGTCCGACGCGCTCCGCTCAACGATCGCGAAGGTGAGCGTGACCCAGAAGGCGACGTGCAGGGCGACCGTGAACGCCATCCACACCGCGCGACCGACGATCGCTCCGACCGATGCGCCGTCGACGGCCTCGACCAGGGCGATCACCGCGGTGAGGATCGGCACCACCGTGACCAGGATGGCCTTGAGCACGCGGACGTACTGCGGGTAGAGCTCCGGACCGATCAGCCCAAGGCGCCTCCCGGTGTAGCCGGCCGCCAGCCGGTCGGGGTCGCCGAGCTCCTCGAGGGCCATGCGCTCGGCCTCCTCGGCAGACGGGCCGCGCTCGGCGCGCAGCGACTCCACCCGGTCGGTGATGCTGGCGCGGAGCTCCTCGGCGACGTCGGCGCGCTGGTCCTCAGGGAGGCTCCGCGTGGCGGCGTGGACGTAGCGCTCGGTCAGCGACGCGCGGCCGTCGCGCCGGCCGTCCAGGGAAGCGGGGGTGCGGGTCGACATGGTCATCACCTCGGGTTCTCGGCAAGGTTCTGGATGGAGGTGTGCAGCGCCTGCCACTCCTCGAGCAGGCTCTGCAGCAGGGCGTCGCCGGCACGGCTGACCCGGTAGAACTTCCGCGGCCGGGACTCCTCGGTGTTCCACTCGCTGGTGAGCAGTCCCTGCTTCTCCAGCCGCCGCAGCAGCGGGTAGAGGGTGTTGCCGTCGACCGCGAAACCGGCCTCGGCGAGGGACTCCAGCAGCGCATAGCCGTACGTCGGACGGCGCAGTGTCGCGAGCGCGGCCATCACCACGGTGCCGCGTCGCAGCTCCTGGAGGTGGGTGGCGAGGACCTCGTCGGACATGCCTGGCACGATAGTGTGCGTAACACACTATCGTCAACAGCACACCTTGGCCGACCCAGTCGTCGCTCCCCAGCCGCCGCCCGGCCGTACAGTTCACCTGAGTCGCCGCCGTCGGTCGGGAGAAGAACCCAGGGGCCCACGGGGAGGCGACCACACGAGCTGACGAGAAGCACTGATGCGCCACGGTGAGGGCCGTGACGGGAACCGGAGGGAAGACCATGGCGGAGAGCTACGGGAAGCAGGCGCCCGCACCGCAGACCGAGGAGCACCTCACCCTGGCCGGGCGCTGGATCGCGCAGAACTACTACCCGCTGCCGGTGGTGGTCGCCGAGGCCGAGGGGTCCTGGGTGACCGACGTGGACGGGCGCCGTTACCTCGACTGCCTGGCCGGCTACTCCGCGCTGAACTTCGGGCACCGCAACCCCGTGCTCGTGCAGGCCGCCCGCGAGCAGCTCGACCGGGTGACGCTGACCAGCCGGGCCTTCCACAACGACCAGCTCGGACCGTTCTGCCGCGACCTCGCGGCGCTGGCCGGCATGGACCGCGTGCTGCCGATGAACACCGGCGCCGAGGCCGTGGAGACCGCGATCAAGGTCGCGCGCAAGTGGGGCTACGACCGCAAGGGCCTGCCCGCCGACTCGGCCAACATCGTGGTCGCCGCCGACAACTTCCACGGCCGCACCACCACGATCATCAGCTTCTCCACCGACCCGCTGGCGCGCGAGGGCTTCGGCCCGTTCACGCCCGGCTTCCGGGTGGTGCCGTACGGCGACGCCGCCGCCCTGCGCGACGCGATCGACGACGAGACCGTGGCCGTGCTGCTCGAGCCGATCCAGGGCGAGGCCGGCGTGATCATCCCGCGGGCCGGCTACCTCGAGCAGGTCCGCGAGATCTGCACCCAGCGCGACGTGCTCTTCATCGCCGACGAGATCCAGGCCGGGCTGGGCCGCACCGGCACCACCTTCGCGTGCGAGGTCGAGGGCGTGGTGCCGGACATGTACGTCCTCGGCAAGGCGCTCGGCGGTGGCATCGTGCCGGTCTCCGCGGTGGTCTCCTCCGAGGACGTGCTCGGCGTCATCCACCCCGGCAACCATGGCTCGACCTTCGGCGGCAATCCGCTGGCCGCGGCCGTGGGTCACGCGGTGGTGAAGATGCTCGAGAGCGGCGAGCTGCAGGAGCGCGCCCGCGAGCTCTCCGGCGTGCTGGAGGCGGGCCTGGAGAAGTTCGTCGGCGACGGCATCGTCGCGGTGCGCTGCCGCGGACTGTGGGCCGGCGTCGACGTCGACCCGACCCTGATGAGCGGCCGCCAGCTCTGCGAGAAGATGCTCGGCAAGGGCGTGCTGGTCAAGGACACCCACGGCTCGACGATCCGGCTGGCCCCGCCGCTCACCATCGAGCAGGCGGAACTCGAGTGGATGGTGGAGCAGCTCGGCGCGGTGCTCGCGGAGGCCACCTGAGAGGTCGGCCCCGAAGTCACTGGCTCGTGACCTGCCCGTCCCGCATGCGGTCATGTCGATAGGGCACGATCGGCACATGTCGAAGGACGAGCAGCACGGACTGGTGTTCCCCGCGGACGACGAGGGGCGACGCAGCACGTCGGCGCTCGGCCGGACCGTCGTCGCGGACGCGCTGCGGCCGACCGACCCCACCGGCGCCCGTGTGGCGGAGCAGTCGACCGGCTGGCGCTCGGAGTACCTGGTGCACTTCCGGCGCCTGGTCGAGGCCGGGCTGGCCTCGCCGGAGGCGGCGCTCTCGGTGGCCACGCACGGCCTGGAGTCGCTGCACCGGCAGATGCGCGTGCTGACCGACGGTGAGGAGCGCCCGCTCTCCGAGTGGCCCTCCGGGCGGACCCGGATCACCGGCGTCGAGCTGAAGGGTCGGGGCGAACCGGTCAACGAGCTGGTGCTGCCCTACCGCGGCGAGCGGCTGCGCGGGGACGACATCCGGCGCCGCATCGACGCGTGGATCGAGGCCGGTGTGGTCGAGCCGTCCGTGCGCGACGCGATCGACGCGGTGCTCGCCAACCCCCAGTGGCTGCGGCTCGAGGGGCACACCGTCGCCGTGCTCGGCGCAGGGGCGGAGATGGGTCCGCTGCCCTCGCTGATGAAGTGGGGCGCGCGGGTCGCTGCCGTCGACCTCGCCCGCCCGCAGATCTGGCAGCGCCTGCTCACCCTCGCCCACGAGGGCGCCGGGACGTTGGAGGTGCCGCGGTTGGGCACCGACGACGTCTACGAGGGCCGGCTCGAGGACGCCGCCGGGGTCGACCTCCTGGCCGACGTGCCGGCCATCGTGCAGTGGCTGCAGGCCCAACCGGGCACGCTGGTGGTCGGCAACTACGTCTACGCCGACGGGGCGACCAACACCCGAGTCTCGATGGCCGTCGACGTGCTCACCACCCGGCTGCAGGAGACCCGGGATGACGTGGCGCTGGGCGTGCTGGCCACACCGACCGACGTGTTCGTGGTGCCCCGTGAGGCGGTGGCGCACTCCACGCGCGCCTACGAGGGCCGGTCCCGACGGTCCCGGACCCTGGGGCGGCCGCTGCGCGCGCTCTCGGGTGGCCGGCTCCTGCGGCGGGCCTACGCGCCCGGCGCTGACCCCGGGGTGGCGGACTCGCTGGTGCCGCAGCAGGGACCCAACTACGCGCTCGCCAAGCGGCTGCAGCGCTGGCGGGCCACGGTCGCGCGCGACCAGGGACTGACGGTCTCGATGAACGTGGCGCCGCCCACCCGCACCAGGTCGGTGGTGAAGAACCGCGCGCTGGCCGCGGCGTACGCCGGTGCGCACCGGTTCGGCGTCGAGGTCTTCGACCCGGCCACCTCCAACGTGCTGATGGCCGCGCTGCTCGTGCACGACCTGCACACCGGTGGCGGGCCGCGCCACGAGCACCCGTGGCAGGACGAGGCCTGGGCCGCGGCGCACGGCGGGCTGTGGCGGGCGCCGTACGCCCCGCGGAGTGCACTGGGGCTGGCGGCATTGCTCGGGTACGGCGCGGCGAGGGGCTGAGCGTTGGCCGCCACCGACTCGCGGCGTGGAGGAGTGCTCCTGCACGTGACCTCGCTGCCCTCCGGGACGCTGGGCGAGGAGGCAATCGGCTTCGTCGACTTCCTCGCCGACTCCGGCTGCTCGGTGTGGCAGGTGCTGCCGCTCGTGCCGACGCACGACGACGACGGCTCGCCGTACAACGCCCCCTCGGCGATGGCCGGCAACCCCGACCTGATCGACCGGGAACGAGGGGCGGCGCAAGGGCTCGGTGACGTCCACGGGCTCAGCCCCGAGCGCCGGCGCGACTTCGAGGCGTGGGCCGTGGCCCAGCGCGACTGGCTGGACGGGTACGTCGAGTTCACCGCGCTGCGCGAGCTGGAGGGGAACACGCCCTGGCTGACCTGGGCGCCCGGCCTGCGCGACCGAGACCGGGCGAGTGTCGACGAGGCGCTGGCGCCGCTCGCCGAGCGAATGCTGGAGCTGCGCCTCGAGCAGTGGGTCTTCGCGGAGCAGTGGCGTGAGCTGCGGGAGCACGCCGCGTCCCGGGGCGTGCTGCTCTTCGGCGACCTGCCGATCTTCGTCTCCCTCGACAGCGCCGACGTGTGGGCCTCGCGCGGGCTGTTCCAGCTCGACGCGCAGGGGCGGCCCACGACGGTGACCGGGTGCCCGCCGGACTACTTCGCCGCCGACGGGCAGCGGTGGAACAACCCGCACTACGACTGGGACGCGATGGCCGCGGACGGCTTCGCCTGGTGGCGGCGCCGGATCGCACGGCAGCGCGAGCTCTTCGACCTCGTCCGCATCGACCACTTCCGTGGGTTCGAGGCCGCCTGGCACGTGCCGGCCGAGGCGGAGACCGCCCGCGACGGCCACTGGGTCCCCGGCCCGGGTCGGGAGGTGCTCGCGGCCCTGGTGGACACCGCTGGGGAGGGCACCCTCGTCGCCGAGGACCTCGGCGTGATCACCCCGGAGGTCGACGCGCTGCGCGCGGCGTTCCGGCTGCCGGGCATGAAGGTGCTGCAGTTCGCCTTCGACGGCAACCCCGACAACCCGCACCTGCCGCACCGGCACGAGGAGCGCAGCGTCGTCTACACCGGCACCCACGACAACGACACCACGGTCGGCTGGTGGAGCGGTCTGGACGACGGGACGCGCGACCAGGTGCGCACCGTGCTGCCCGACGCCGACGAGCCGATGCCGTGGGGGCTGGTCCGCCTGGCGCTCTCATCGCGGGCGCAGCTGGCCGTCGTACCCGCGCAGGACCTGCTCGCCCTCGGCAACGAGAGCCGGATGAACACACCCGGGACCGACACCGGCAACTGGTCCTGGCGAGCGCCGGCCGGCGTGTTCGACGAAGCGCTGGCAGCACGGCTGAGAGACCTGGTCGAGGGAGCCGGACGAACTACCTGAAACCTGTGCGGAACACCACCGGTCCTCCGTAACCTCGTGGGCAAACCGGGGGGAGAGACGGTGAGGGGGAAGGTGCGCGAGGCGCGGCGGCACGAGCCGGGCAGCGCTCGGGGAGCGACGGCGACCGGCCGGGCGCTCGCCGGGCTGCCGGCACCGTGGCGCGCGATCCACGACGTGCGCTGGCCGGGTCGCCTGCTCGCCAACATCGACCACGTGGTGGTCGGGCCGAGCGGCGTCTACGTGATCCACGCGAAGACCTGGACCGGCGAGGTCGAGGTCCGTCACGGCGAGCTGGTGCTCAACGGCCGCAAGCAGGAGAGCTCCGTGCTGGCGGTGGAGGCCTCGGCGATCGCGGTCGCCGGCACCGCTGACGGCGTCGACCCCGCGCTGGTCAGGCCGGTGCTCTGCCTGGTCCGCGGCCAGGTCGTCGAGGGCACGGTCGGCGACGCGCTGGTGTGCTCGACCCGCACCCTGGCCGAGGTGCTGACCCAGCGGGCCCCGGTCATCGACGCCGCCGAGATCGAGGCGATCCACACCCGGCTGCGGGCCGGCCTGCCGGTCGCCGCCAGCCACCGGGCCGACCCGCCGGCGGGCATCCGCGGGATCTGGGCGCGGGCGAGCCGGCCGCGGGGGAGCGGTGCTCGGTCGACCGACGAGCTGGTCCGTGCGGTACGCCGCAGGCAGGCGCGTCGCCGCCGGGTGAAGGGTGCCGTCGCGATGGTGGTCGCCGTCGCCTTCGTGCTCAGCGCCGGTGCCGTCGTGGGCGCGGCCCGGACCGGTGACCTGCGCGGCAGCGTCGAGGGCTTCCTGGACCGGCACGTCACGCACACCGTGCCCGTCGGGCAGGCTGCGGAGATCGCAGGCTCGAGTACCCGACCCCACCTGCGCATCGTGGCCGGGGCCCCGCGACCGGTGACGGCGCGACCCGGGGCGGGCACGGTCGCGCCCGGCAGCCGCCTGTGGGGCGTGCCGTTCCGGGTGCAGAACCTCAGCACCGGCGTCGGGCTGATGCCGCCGTGGCTGTCCGGTGCCACCGTCCGTGACGACCTCCGCACCTACCCGGTCTCGGGTCACGCGGTCCGCGAGGGCCGGCTGCTCCCGACCCACCGGCCGATGGCCGCGGGCCAGACGCTGTCCGGCTTCCTCGTCTTCGAGCTCCCACGGGGCCGGACGATCGAGAAGGTGCAGCTGACGGTGCAGGGCACGTCGGCCCGTTGGCGCGTCGTCGCCGCCGAAGGGTGACGGCCGACACAGCGTGGGCGCGGGCGCCCGGAACGCCTCACCGCGGGCTGAACCCGGTCGCCGACGTATGCGCCGGGTTCCGTAGGTTGCAGCCATGGAGATCCTGCGACTCGTGCTGCTGTTCGTGCACATCCTCGGCTTCGCCGCGCTGCTCGGTGGGCTCCTGGTGCAGGTGCGCGAGCCGGTGAAGCGGGTCAACGACCTGATGCGGGACGGCGCCGGTACGGCGGTGCTCGCGGGCCTCGGCCTGGTCGGCGTCCTGGAGGCCGGCGACGACCCCGTCGACCACGTGAAGATCGGCGTCAAGCTGGTGATCGGCCTCGTCGTGCTGGTGCTGGTGATGGCCAACATGCGCAGGGAGCGGATCGCCGACGGGCTCTACTACGGCCTGCTGGCCCTGACCGTGGTCAACATCGGCGTGGCCGTCTTCTGGTCCCCCGCGCACGCCTGAGCACCGCCCTCGGCCCGACCGGCTCCCCACCTCACCCGACAGACCCCTAGACGACCCCCAGGCGACTCCCATGGCCCAGGTGACCGACTCCCGCGAGACCTACAAGATCCTCGACCTCTCCCTGCGGATCGGGGAGATCCTGCTGTCCTCGGGCGCGGGCGCTGCGGACGTGACCGTCACGGTGATGGCGATCTGCCACCACTTCGGCCGGCGCAACCCCGACGTCGACGTGACGTTCACCCTGCTGCGGATGAGCTACCAGGACGACCCGGACGAGCTGCCGGTGCTGCTGACGCGCAACGTCACCCAGCGCGACATCGACTACGACGACCTGACCCGGGTGCACGAGCTGGTGCAGGACCTGCTGCACGACCGGGTCACGCTGGAGGAAGGCAGGGCCAAGGTCGCGCGGATCCAGTCGACCGGCCACTACCTGCCCCGGTGGGCGGTCACCCTGGGCTCCGGCGTGGTCAACGGCGCCATCGCACTGCTCCTCGACGCGGGCGTGCTGGTCACCGCGGTCGCCACGCTCGCCGGCATCCTGATCACGCTGATGACGCGCTGGATGACCACCAACCGGTGGCCGATGTTCTACCAGCAGGTCGGCGGCGGGCTGCTGGCCACGATGATGACGATCGGGGTCGCGGCCCTCGGCCTCGACGTGAGCAGCTCGCTGGTGATCACCTCCTCGATCATCCTGCTGCTCTCCGGCATCGGCTTCATGGGTGCGATCCAGGACGCACTCAGCGGCTTCTACATCACCGCGGGCGCCCGGACGATCGAGGCGATGCTGGCCACCGCCGGCCTGATCGCGGGCGTGACGGCCGGCCTCGCGCTCGCGCCTGCCCTGGGGGTGCGCCTGATGGCCATCCGCCCGGGCGAGTCGGGTCTCTCCGACTCGGTGCCCAAGGTGCTGATCGGTGCCATCGTGGCGGCCTCGGTCTTCGCGTTGACCTGCTACGCGCCGTTGCGCGCCGTACCCGCGGTCGCGATGACGACCGTGCTCGGCCAGCTGGTGTTCCTCGCCGTCCTCGCGCCCTCGGAGTCGGCGCCGTGGTCCGCGGCCTGCGCGGCGGTGGTGGTCGGCGTGGTCAGCTACTCCATCGCCGGGCGGGTGCGCGTGCCGCCACTGGTGGTCGTGGTCCCGGCCGTGATGCCGATGCTCCCGGGGCTGGCGATCTACCGCGGGCTGAGCCAGATGTCCTCCGGACTCACCATCGGCATCCTGCAGCTCTCCGCCGCGGCGGCGACCACCATCGCGCTCGCGGCGGGGGTCATCCTCGGCGAGACCATCGCCCAGCCGGTCAAGCGCAACGCCCGACGGCTCGAGGGTCGCCTCGCCGGTCCGCGCATGGCGGGCGTGCTGCACGGTGAGCTCGGCCGGCGGCAGCGCCGACAGGTGCGGAAGGCGGAGCGGGCGGAGGAGGCCCGGCAGGAAGCAGGCCCGGAAGGCAGGGCGGCGGGGCCG
>DASSLA010000099.1:0-7574 GCA_035689885.1 Marmoricola sp.
GGGCTCGGCGGCTTCGCGACGCAGTACGCCCTCAACGGCGGCGCCACCCCCGTGTGCGTGGTCTCCAACGAGGAGAAGGCCGAGATCTGCCGTCGGATGGGCGCCGAGCTGACCATCAACCGGTCCGAGGCCGGCTACAGGTTCTGGAAGGACGAGAACACCCAGGACCCGAAGGAGTGGAAGCGCCTCGGGGCCAAGATCCGCGAGCTCACCGGTGGCAAGGACGTCGACATCGTCTTCGAGCACCCCGGCCGGGAGACCTTCGGCGCCTCGGTCTTCGCCGCCCGCAAGGGCGGCACGATCGTCACCTGCGCCTCCACAAGCGGCTACATGCACGAGTACGACAACCGCTACCTCTGGATGAACCTCAAGCGCGTCATCGGCTCCCACTTCGCCAACTACCGCGAGTCGTGGGAGGCCAACCGGCTGATCGCCAAGGGGATGATCCACCCGACCGTCTCCAAGACCTACCCGCTCGACGAGGTCGGCCAGGCGGCGCTCGACGTCCATCAGAACGCCCATCAGGGCAAGGTCGCCGTGCTCTGCCTCGCCCCTGAGGAGGGTCTCGGCGTACGCGACAGCGAGCTGCGCGAGAAGCACCTCGACAAGATCAACGCCTTCCGCGGCGTCTGAGCGCACATCCTGCCCACGGACAGAACGCCCCCGGCGCCCCCTGCGAGGGCCCCGGGGGCGTGATGTTTCTTCCACCGTACGGCGCGTCGCACGAGTCGGCGTCGAAATAGACGACGGCATCACGCACACTTGGCGCAGAACGTCTTCACGCACTCCCGGAGCGAGGAACCTCATGAGCAACCAGGGCCTGTCCATCTTCGACCACGAGCCCGAGGACTCCGCGGAGGAGCCCACCCAGGTGATCCCGCGGTCGACCTCCAACGACCAGTCCGACAGCAGCAAGGCGCCCGCGCGAGCCGGCTCCGCCACCCAGGTCGCTGCCCGACCCCAGACCCCGAGCCAGCCGTCCAACCAGGCGCCCGCACAGCGCGGCGCCGCCGACAGGCCCGCCACTCCCACGACGACGCCCGCCACGACACCGGCCACGACACCGGCCACGACACCGGCCGACCGCGCCCCTGCCCAGCCCGCCGCCCAGCAGTCGCGTCCCTCCTCCCCCCAGATCCCGTCGCTGCCGACCGTGCGCCGCGGCGGCTACGACCAGTCCGCCGTCGACCAGTACCTCCGCACCAGCGCCGCCGAGAAGGCCGGCCTGGCCGCCAGCCTGGCCGAGGCGCAGAACCGGCTGAACTCACTGCAGGCCGAGGTGGAGAAGCTCCGCACCGAGCTGGCCGAGAACGAGAACCCCTCCTGGGCCGGTCTCGGCGGCAAGGCCAGCGAGATGCTGCGCCTGGCCGAGGAGCAGGCCTCCGAGGTGCTCGAGGAGGCGCGTGCGCAGGCCGCCGAGATCCGCCAGCGCGCCCAGCGCGACGCCGCCGCCGTCAAGGCCGAGGCGGAGGCCGACGCCGAGGACATGCGCGTGGTCCAGCTGCGCGAGCTCGAGGAGACCCGCACCCGCACGATGGCCGACATCGAAGGCCACCGCACCCGGGCCATGGCCGAGGCGGACGACCTCCTGGCCTCGGCGAAGCGCGAGGCCGAGCAGCAGCGGCTCGCGGCCGAGCAGGAGACCAACGCCCTGCGTACCAAGACCGCCCGTGACGCCGAGCAGGCACGTGCCGCGGCCGACCGCGAGGTGCAGGAGGCCCGCCGGGCGCTCGCCGTGGAGAAGGAGCGGCTCACCCGAGAGGCCGCGGAGCACCACGACTCGGCCGTCGCCGAGACCCAGCGCCTGGTCGACGAGGCCGAGCAGCGCGCCAAGGCCGCCCAGGAGCGTGCCCGCGAGGCGACCGAGGCCGCCGGCGCCCACCGCGAGCAGGCCGAGAAGGAGGCCGAGCACCTGCTCAGCCGGGCCCGTCGCGAGGCCGAGCAGGTCGTCAGCGCCGCGAAGAAGCAGGCCGAGACGCTGCGCAACAGCGGCCACGCCGACTCCGAGCGCGAGCTGCAGGCGCTGCGCGCCGAGGTCGACCGGCTCGCGCGCCGTCGTGACTCGATCACCGCGCAGCTCGCAGCCCTCCGCGACGTAGTGGCCGGGTTCAACGACGACGAGAGCTGACCATGGCGGTTCCCGGACCGGGTCAGGAGCAGAAGCGCCCCCGGGCGACTCCTCCGTCGGCGCCGACCGACCCCGAGTCCGGGAACCAGCCCGGCAGCAAGGCCGGGGCATCAACCCGTCCCGCACCCCAGCCCGCTCCGTCTCCCACCGGAGGGCGGGTCCGCGGCCCGTGGAGCCACAACGCCTTCGTCACCGGCTTCCTGCTCGCCACCGGTGCTCTGGTGGCCTACTGGCTCGGCACCGTGATCCTGCGGGCGAGCTCGGTGATCGTGCTGATCATCGTCTCGCTCTTCATCGCCTTCGGGCTCAACCCGGTGGTGCGCTGGCTGGTCAACCGCGGCATCCGCCGGTCGTTGGCGGTCCTGCTGGTGGCCATCGGCTTCCTGCTCGCCCTGGGCCTGTTCGCCCTGGCCATCGCACCGGTCATCGCCGACCAGGTCGCTGCGATCACCGACAACGCCCCCGCATGGTTCGACCGACTCTCCAACAGCCGGACGATCCAGCGCTGGGACCAGAAGTACGACCTGATCAGCAAGGCCCAGGACTACGTCACCAGCGGCAAGATCACCCAGACGCTGTTCGGTGGGGTGCTCGGCGTCGGGCTGGCCATCCTGGGCGCGCTGGCCAACGCGTTCATCGTGATCGTGCTGACGCTGTACTTCCTGGCCTCGCTCGACCACGTCAGGCACACGATCTACCGCCTCGCCCCCGCCAGTCGGCGCGAGCGGGTCAGCGACCTCGGTGACCGGATCCTCGAGGGCATCGGCGGCTACGTCTCCGGCGCGTTCGTGATCGCCATGTGCGCGGGCATCTCCACGCTGGTCTTCCTGTTCATCGTCGGCCTCGGGGAGTACGCCGTGGCGCTGGCCGTCGTGGTCGCGCTCCTCGACGTGATCCCGATGATCGGAGCCACCCTCGGCGCGATCGTGGTCAGCGCGATCGGGCTCGCCACCGACGTGCAGATCGGCATCGCCTGCATCATCTTCTACGTCATCTACCAGCAGCTCGAGAACTACGTGCTCTACCCGCGGGTGATGGCCCGCTCGGTCGACATCCCCGGCGCGGTGACGGTGATCGCCGCCCTCGTCGGCGCGAGCCTGCTCGGCGTCATCGGGGCGCTGCTCGCCATCCCCACTGCCGCGGCCATCCTGCTGCTCGTCCGGGAGCTGTACATCTCGAAGCAGGACCACCTCTAGCGTTCACGCGCCCTGGTGCCCCCGCCCCAGGGCGGGCCGGCGGCACCATTTCAGGTACCAGCTCGCGATGCGACGTGGCGTCTCGACGCCCAGCTCGTCGTGACGGCGGACGAACTGGTACCTCCCATGGCGATCTGCGCCTGTGCAGAGCGAGTTGCCGCTCCGACCTGATCGATCAGGCGAGGAAGCGCCGGAGCACCTCGACGACCACGTCGGGCTTCTGGGAGTGCACCCAGTGCCCCGCGTCCTTGACCCTCACCTTCCGGTTGTTGGGGAACCACCGGTCCATCGCGACGGCGTACTCCTCCCGGACGTAGTCCGAGTCGGCGCCGGCGAGCCACAGCACCGGGCCGCCGTACGGCGCCAGGTCGGCCAGGTCGTCCTCGGGCCAGCCGGCCAGCACCGGCAGCTCGGACCCCAGCAGGTCGAGGTTGGCCTGCCAGTGCCATCGGTCGCCGTCGCGGCGGAGGTTCTGCAGCAGGAAGCTGCGCACCGTCGTGTTGGGCACCGCCTCGCGCAGCGCCTCGTCCGCGTCGGCGCGACCGGTGAGCGCATCGAGATCCATCGCCTGCATCGCCTCGATGTAGCCGGCGAACTCACGGCTGTTGTCGTAGGTGACCGGGGAGACGTCGACGACGCACAACCGCTCGACCTTCTCGGGGTGGCGCAGGGCCAGGACCATCGCGACCTTGCCGCCCAGCGAGTGCCCGACCAGCGTCACGGGCTCCCCCTCCGGCAGCAGCGCGGCCACGCGCTCGGCGTTCTCCACGAAGTCGAACCGCTCGGTCCACTCCGACCGCCCGTGGTCGGGGAGGTCGACGAGCAGGCAGCGATGGCCGTCCGCCAGCGCCTTGGCGATCCGGGTCCAGTTGCGCCCCTGGCCGAAGAGCCCGTGACTGAAGACGACCCACGGGCCGCTCTCGCCGACCACGGTGCTGTGCAGCCCGCGTCGGGCGTCCTGTGCCATGTGCCCCATTGTGCCGGTGATGTTCCCCTGGTCAGTCGGCCCCTTCGGACGATCGGTCCCGAGAAACGTGCCTTTGGGCCATTGCGTGCCCGTCAGCGCCGGTGCCAGTGTGGTGAGGCCTGAAAGGGGGATGACATGCTCCGACCACACGGCGTACCTCGCAAGCGCATCGAACTGCTGAAACAGGTTCCGTTCTTCGAGGGCCTTTCCACGCGCGTCCTCGCGCGCATCGACCACCATCTCTCCGAGGTGAGCGTGCCGGCCGGCCGCCTGCTCATCGAGCAGGGAGAGATGGCCTACGAGGCGTTCATCATCGAGGACGGCGTCGCCGAGGTCAGCATCGACGGCGAGCTGGTCCGCGAGACCGAGATCGGTGAGCTGATCGGCGAGCTGGGCATCCTGCGGAACGCCCCCAGGGCCGCCACGGTGGTGGCGAAGACGCCCATGAAGCTGCTCGTGCTCGACGCGCGGGAGATGGAAGCGCTCCTCCACGAGGACAAGAAGGTCGCCGAGCGGGTGCAGCAGAACGTGGACCGGCACCTCGCCGGCAAGTGACGCCTGACCGTGGCGGGCGGGTCGCTAGAAGTCGAACCCGTCGAACATGCCCCCGATGCCGTCCCCGATCGAGCCGATGCCCTCACCGATGCCCTCGCCGATGCCGCCGATGCCGTCACCGAGGCCGTCGAAGCCGCCGCCGAACAGCAGGCCCATGAACATCCAGTCCATCGGGCCGAAGGTGCCGAAGTAACCCATCGCGTAGGGCTGGTAGGCCCGGCCGCCCTGCCAGTAGGGCACCCGCCGGTTGCCGACCATCACCTTGCGGATGTCCGGCTCGGCGCCGACCTTCACCCGCTCCGCGTCGAGGGCGCAGGCCGGTACGTCGCGCTGCGTGCCACCGGGCGGCGTGTAGGGCACGTCCTCCACCGAGAGCCCGTGGCGCGGGTCGAAGAAGCACGGCGGCCGACGGGTCGGCAGCGGCTCGCCGTCCACCCGGGCGCGCACGCACGCCATCGCGTAGCGGGCGTCCTCCAGGATCTCGGTGACGTGCCTGACGTGCTCGGGCTGGTGGATGTCGTCGGCCGCCGTCTTCGCCGCCTCGTAGGAGTCCAGCGCCCGCTGGTAGTCGGCGCGCGCACCGGCGTCGAGCTGGTGCCCCGCCAGCTCGCTGTCGAAGTCCTGCAGCTCCTCGCCGAGCGCGGTCACGTCCTCGTAGGCGAGCTTGCGCACCGGGGCGAGCTCGGCCTCCTTGCGCTCCAGCGCCTTGCGCTTGTTGCCCTTGACGACCGTGACGACGACGACCGCGGCGATGGCGATCAGCAGCAGGAAGACGAGCTCGGCCATGTGCACAGGTTACGCGTGCGCACCTAGTCCGAGGGCGTCGTACGGAAGGTATGACCCGCCCGGACGTCCTACGTTCCGGTCGCAATTGCGACGAGCTCGTACGACGTCGCGGGCTCAGCGGTGGGAGTAGTCGCGGAACCCGCGCTTGGTCTTGCGACCCAGGTAGCCCGCCGTGACCAGCTGCTCCAGCAGCGGGGCCGGGGCGAAGCCGGGCTCGCGGAACTCGAGGTAGAGCTCCTTCTGGATCGCCAGCGAGACGTCGTTGCCGACCACGTCGAGCAGCTCGAAGGGCCCCATCGGGAGCGCACAGCCCTGCTTCATCGCGGTGTCGATGTCGTCGGCGGTCGCGTAGTGCGCCTCGAGCATCTTGATCGCGTCGTTGAGGTAGGGGAAGAGCAGCGCGTTGACGATGAAGCCGGCGCGGTCGCCGCAGGAGACGGCCACCTTGCCGAGCTGGGCGCACAGCGCCCGGGTGGTCTCGGCGACCTCGTCGCTGGTGGAGACCGTGGAGACCACCTCGACCAGCTTCATGATCGGCGCCGGGTTGAAGAAGTGCATGCCGACGACGTCCTGCGGGCGGCTGGTCGCCTGGGCGCACTCGATGATCGGCAGCGACGAGGTCGTGGTGGCCAGGATCGCGCCGGGCTTGCAGATCTCGTCGAGGTTCTCGAACAGCGTCGTCTTGACCTTGAGGTCCTCGGCGATCGCCTCGACCACGATGTCGGCCGAGGCCAGGTCGTCGAGCGAGGCGGTTCCGGTCAACCGGCCGAGCACCTCCTCGCGGGCGGCCTCCTCGAGCTTCCCGCGCTGGATCGCCTTGGCCAGGGAGCGCTCGATGGTCACGCGTACGCCGTCGACCTTGGCCTCGGAGCGGCCGACGTACACCACGTCGTACCCCGCCTTGGCGAAGACCTCGACGATGCCGGTGGCCATCGTGCCGGTGCCGACCACGCCCACCTGGTTGATCTCGTGCCGCAGCTGCGGCTTGTCGTCGGCCGAGGGCGTCCGGTCGTCGGGCACGACCACCGGGGAGTCGGCCTGCTCGTAGGTGTAGAAGCCCTTGCCGGTCTTCCGGCCGAGGAGGCCGGCGGTGACCATCTGCTTGAGGATCGGCGACGGCGCGTGCAGCCGGTCGCGGCCCTGCTTGTACATCGTGTCGAGGATCTCGTAGGCGGTGTCCAGCCCGATCAGGTCGAGCAGCGCCAGCGGACCCATCGGGTAGCCGCAGCCGTAGCGCATGGCCGCGTCGATGTCCTCGCGCGTGGCGTACCTGTTCTCGAACATCGAGACCGCGTGGTTGAGGTAGCCGAACAGCAGTGTGTTGGCGATGAAGCCCGCCTTGTCGCCGCAGACCACCGGGTTCTTGCCGAGCCGCTTCACGAGCTCGGTGACGTCCTCGAGCACCTCGGGCTCGGTGACCACGGTGCGCACGATCTCGACGAGGTTCTGGACCGGCGCCGGGTTGAAGAAGTGGATCCCGATGACTCGGCCGGGCTGCGGGTTGGCGGTGGAGATCTCGGTGACCGAGAGCGAGGAGGTGTTGGTCGCCAGGATGGCGTCCTCGGCGACGATGTCCCCGAGCTGCTTGAGGATCTGCTGCTTGACCTGCAGCGACTCGACCACCGCCTCGACCACGAGGTCGGCGTCCTTCAGCGAGTCCAGCGAGGTGGCGTAGCTGACCCGACCGAGCAGGGCGTCGTGCTCCTCCTGCGAGAGCTTGCCGCGCGAGAGCGCCCGGCCAGTGGAGTGGTGGAGGTGCTGCTTGCCGCGCTCGACCCCCTCGTCGTCGACCTCCACGCCCACCACGTTGAACCCGTTGCGGGCGAACACCTCGGTGATGCCGGCGCCCATGGTGCCGAGCCCGATCACGCCGATCGTCTTGAAGTCACGTGCCATGCGGGCATCCTGCCACGCTGCCCGGAGGCTCCGACTGTGTGTCCGC
>DASSLA010000100.1:0-14481 GCA_035689885.1 Marmoricola sp.
AGCGCGAAGATCAGGAAGGTGCGCTGGGTGCCGACCAGCGGGATCAGCAGCAGGGTGGCGCCGAAGGTGCCGGTCAGGGAGCCGATGGTGCCGATCGCGTAGAGCCGCCCGGCGACGTGCCCGGCGTCCTCGACGTGGTCCATCTTCAGACGTACGGCGTACGGCGAGACCATGCCGAGCAGCAGCACCGGCACCGCGATCAGCGCGCCGACGCCCAGCAGCGAGCCGACGAACAGTCCGCCCGAGAGCTGGTCGAACGCCTGCACCGAGAGCCGCAGGAACGGCGTGGCGAGGAACGGCACCACCGCCAGCAGGGCGGCGGCCACGATCACGCAGGCCGCGAGGCCGCGGATGGTGGGGTAGCGGTCGGCGAGGCGGCCGCCGAGGGCGTAGCCGACGGACAGTGCGACCAGCACGGTGGCGATGGTGTTGGCCCACACGATCGTGCTCGCCCCGAACCACGGCGCGAGCAACCGCGCGGCCGCGATCTCGGCGCCCAGGCTGGCCATCCCGACGCAGAACACGATGGTCTCGAGCAGGAAGCGGGGACGCTGTCTCACGAGCGAAACCTATCCGGCGCATCCCAGCGGGACGGACAGGGCCGGGCGTCGTGTGTCGGCGGGTGGGTCAGCCCTGTGTCAAGTCGTCTTCGGCGGGCCGAGCCAGCGCGGCACGCTGGCGCGGTAGTCCTCGTAGTCCTTGCCGAAGTTGGCCAGCAGGGCCTGCTCCTCGTTCTGCACCTGCAGCCGGTCGACCGTGACGATGAACGCGCCGACGGGCAGCAGCGCGAGCCACGATCCACGCCGTACCGCGTTGGCGACGAGAAGGCCGGCCATCCCGACGTACATCGGGTTGCGGGTCACCGAGTTGACCCCGGTGGTCACCAGCTTGGAGGCCCGCTCGGGGTGGAACGGGTCGTCGGTCGTGCCCTGCCGCCGGAACTCGCGGTCCGCAGCCGCGGCGAGCGCACCGGAGGCGGTCGCGATGGCGCCGGCGGCGAGCCTGCGCCGGGTGGACGGAGGTCTGGCGTTCCGGGTCAGGGCGCGCTGGAGCGCGCCCGCGACGAGCGCGAATGCGGGAGGCGGAGGGAGGACCACGGAGGTCACTGTGGCACTTCGGCGCAACGTGCGTCGAGGGTGCTCTGGACCGCGATCGGGGCTGGGCCGGGAGTCAGGCTTCTCCGAGCAGCGGCTGACACCGCGGGCACCAGTACGTCGGTCGCTCCTGGCCCGGCGGGCCCTGGTCGGCCTTCTCGATCCGGGTGCCGCAGCGCAGGCAGGGGCCGCGGCGGCCGTAGACCCACAGTTGGTAGCCGTGGCGGCGGTCGCCGGTGGTGATCCGGGTGGGGCGGTCCTTGTTGACCTCGAGCAGCTTCTTGGACGCCCGGACGACACCCGGCAGGTCGGGGACGGCACCGACCGGCGTCCGTGGGTCAACTCGCGTGATGAAGCAGATCTCGGACTTGAAGACGTTGCCCACGCCGGCGAGGTTGCGCTGCTGGAGCAGGGCGTCGCCGATGGTGGCCTCGGGGTCGGACCGCAGGTTGCGCAGCGCGAGGTCGGGGTCCCAGTCGGGACCCAGGAGGTCGGGGCCGAGGTGGCCGACGAGGTCGTCCTCCGTCGACGTACGCACCAGGTCCATGACCACGGCGAACCCCACCGCCTCGGTGGTCTCGGTGCGCAGCACCACCCGCGCGGTGTGCGCGGGCCGCCGCCAGCGCGAGCCGACGGGGTGCACCATCCAGGTGCCTTCCATCTTCAGGTGCGTGCGCAGGGTCAGGCCGTTGTCGAAGCGCATCAGCAGGTGCTTGCCGCGCGAGATCGTCTCGAGCACGACGGCGCCGGAGATGTCACTGGTGGCCAGCGACGGGATCCGGAAGTCGCTGCGGGTGAGCAGCTGACCCGACAGTGCCTCGTCGAGCTTCTTCGCCGCCCGGTAGACGGTGTCGCCCTCAGGCATGTCTCGACCTGCCCTCAAGCACGGAGTCTGAGCCCCCGCGGAGTTGCCACGAACCCGGCGGACTCCATCGCCCGGCGGAGCACCTCGGAGTCCTGGCCCAGGATGCTGACGCCGTCGGCCTTCTCGACGGTGAGCCGGCCCAGGGCTCCCTCCCGTACGGCGCGGCCGAGGGCCTCGATGCCGCGGGCGAGGAGCTCCTCGCGGGTCTCGTCGTCGCTGCCGTGGACGGGGAAGGTGAGCAGGGTCTTGCCGCCGCGCTCGACGTAGAGGGTGAGCTCACCGTCCACGAGTACGACGATCGCGCCAGCCTTGCGCCCCGGGCGGTGACCGGACTCGCCGGAGAGCGAGCTGGTCGTCTCGGGCCAGGGGAGCGCGGCGCCGTACGGGTTGGCCGGGTCGGTTGCCGCGAGCGCCACCGCGACGGGCTTCTCCGCGGACTCCGACGTCGACCGCTGGTGGGTGCGCAGCCGGTCGATCGCCCCGGCCGTGCCGAACTGCGCGGCGCCGAGCCCCTCGACGAAGTAGCCGCGACGGCACCTTCCGGTCTCCTCGAAGGCGGACAGCACTCGGTAGGTCGCGGCGAACCCGCCCGGAGCGCGCTCGCTCATCACCGCGCCACGGGTGACCACGCCGTGCCGTTCGAGCAGGCTCTCCGCCACGGCGTGGGCGCGCTTGGTCGCGTCGGTCTCGCGCTCCGGCAGCAGGAACCAGCGACCCGCGACCTCCGGAGGCGCCGCACGCAGGGCCGCGCCGGACAGCCGTGGCCGGGCTCCGCGCACGCGCGGCGGCGCCGGCTTGGTCCGGTAGGCCGCCCGGCGACCCCGTGTCATCGCCCGCAGCGGGGCGAGGGTGTCGTTGCCGACCCTGCCCGACCATGCAAGGTCCCAGAGGGCTGACGACAACCCCTTGTCGTCGCTCGTCCCCACCGTGCCGGCGAGCTGGCGGAAGAAGTAGGCACCCCCGCCCGCGAGCGCGTCGAGCACGGCTTCGTGCAGCTCGGTCAGCTCGAGCTCGCCCTCGTCGGGCAGCGTCAGGTGGGCGGTGTCGGCGAGGTGCAGCGAGACCCAGCCGTCCGAGCCGGGGAGGCCGCCGTGACCGGCCCAGAGCACCTCGCCGGTGGCGGTGAGCTCGTCGAGCATGGCCGGCTGGTAGTCGACGACGCGAGCCGGCAGCACGAGCGACTCCAGCGCCGAGGCGGGCACGGCACACCCGGCGAGCTGCTCGACCACGGTCACCACGCCGTCGACGCCACGCAGCTTGCGGCCGACGTGCTGCCAGGACGGCAGGAACCGCGCCATCGCGCTCGGGTCGACCGGCTCGACCTCGTGGCGCAGCCGGGCCAGGGAGCGGCGCCGCAGTGTCCGGAGCACGTCGGCGTCGCACCACTCGGCACCGGCGCCCGAGGGCCGGAACTCGCCCTCGAGCACCCGTCCCTGCGCCGCGAGGCGCACCAGCGTCTGGTGGACCACCGCCACGCCGAGACCGAGCCGTTCGGCCACCTCGGCAGGCGTGAACGGCCCGTGGGTGCGGGCGAAACGCCCCACCAGGTCGGCGAGCGGGTCATCGACCGGCTCGGTGAACACGTCAGGTACCCCGGGCGGCACCGGCACGCCGATGCCGTCGCGCAGGCGTGCGACGTCCTCGACCACTGCCCAGCGCTCGTGGCCCGACATCAGCACCGGTACGACGCGGCGGGCCTCGCCGAGCAGGTTGAGCCACTCGATGACCTGGTCGGGAGCGGCACAGCGGGCCTGGATCTCCTCGGTGGACAGCGGACCCAGCAGCCGGAGCAGGTCGGCGATCCCTTCACTGCCCTTGACGCGACGCTCCTCCGCCAGCCGCTGCAGCTCGGCCTCGACCTCGGCGAGCACCTCCGGGTCTAGCAGCTCGCGCAGCTCGGCGCGACCGAGCAGCTCAGCCAGCAGCCCCTGGTCGAGGGTGAGCGCGGCCGCACGGCGCTCCGCGATCGGGGAGTCGCCCTCGTACATGAACGCGGCGACGTAGCCGAACATCAGCGACTGGGCGAAGGGCGAGGGCCGCTGCGTGTGCACGTCCACCAGGCGCAGCCGGCGCTCGGCGATGCGGCGGTGCAGGGCGACCAGTGAGGGCAGGTCGTAGACGTCCTGCAGCACCTCGCGGACCGTCTCGAGGATGATCGGGAAGGACGGGTAACGGGCCGCCACCTCGAGCAGCTGGGCGGAGCGCTGTCGCTGCTGCCACAACGGAGCCCGTCGGCCTGGGTCGCGTCGGGGCAGGAGCAGCGCGCGGGCGGCGCACTCGCGGAACCGGGAGGCGAACAGCGCAGAGCCGCCCACCTCGGTGGTGACGATCTGCTCGAGCTCGTCGGGCTCGAACGCGATCAGCTCGGCCCCGGGCGGCTCCTGGTCGGTCTCCGGGATGCGCAGCACGATGCCGTCGTCGGTGGCCATCGCCTGCGCGTCCACGCCGTAGCGCTCGCGCAGCCGCATGTTGATCGCCAGTGCCCACGGCGAGTGCACCGGGGTGCCGTAGGGCGAGTGCACCACCAGTCGCCAGTCGCCGAGCTCGTCGCGGAACCGTTCCACGACCAGCTGCTGGTCGTGCGGGATGACGGTGGTCGCCTCGCGCTGCTGCTCGACCAGGGAGACCAGGTTGTCTGCCGCCCACTCGTCGAGACCGGCCGCCGTCGCCCGCGCGATGGCCCGCTCGCGCGTCATCGCCGAGATCTCGCGGGTGAACTCGCCGATCGCGCCGCCGAGCTCGGCGGGGCGGCCGAGGGTGTCGCCGGTCCAGAACGGCAGCCGGCCGGGCTGGCCGGGTGCTGGGGAGACCAGAACCCGGTCGTGGGTGATGTCCTCGATGCGCCAGCTGGTGGTGCCGAGGGTGAACACGTCGCCGACGCGGGACTCGTAGACCATCTCCTCGTCGAGCTCGCCGACGCGGGCGCCGGTGGTGGCGCCGCCGACGAGGAAGACCCCGAACAGGCCGCGGTCGGGGATGGTGCCGCCGCTGGTCACCGCCAGCCGCTGGGCGCCGGGTCGTCCGGTCAGCTCACCGGAGACCCGGTCCCAGACCAGCCGCGGCCGCAGCTCCGCGAACTCGTCGCTGGGGTAGCGCCCGGCGAGCAGGTCGAGGGTGGCGTCGTAGGCGCTGCGTGGCAGAGAGGTGAACGACGCGGCCCGGCGCACGACGTCGAACAGCTCGTCGGCCTCCCAGCTGTCCAGCGACGTCGCGGCGACGATCTGCTGGGCGAGCACGTCGAGCGGGCTGGTCGGCACGTGCAGGGCCTCGATGCCGCCGCTGCGCATCCGCTCCACGGCGACCGCCGAGGGCACCAGGTCGCCGCGGTGCTTGGGGAACAGCACCCCGCGCGAGACCTCGCCCACCTGGTGTCCGGCGCGGCCGACGCGTTGCAGCGCGCTCGCGACCGATGGCGGCGACTCGATCTGGACGACCAGGTCGACCGCGCCCATGTCGATGCCGAGCTCGAGGCTGCTGGTGGCGACCACGCAGGGAAGCCGGCCGCGCTTGAGGTCGTCCTCGATGACGGCGCGCTGCTCCTTGGAGACAGATCCGTGATGGGCGCGCGCGACGATCGGCAGTGCGCCCTCGGACTGGCCGGACTGCGCCATCATCTCCGCCGGCGTCCGCGCCGCGTCGGTCCCCCCGGCCGCCAGCTCCGTCGCGCGCTCGGCCGCCAGCTCGTTGAGCCGAGCGGTCAGCCTCTCGGCCAGTCGGCGCGAGTTGGCGAACACGATCGTGGAGGTGTGCTGCTCGATCAGGTCGAGGACACGCTCCTCGACGTGGGGCCACAACGAGCCGGTGCGGTTGTCCTCGGAGCCAGAAGAAGAAGAATCAGTGTCGAGCTGGGTCATGTCCTCGACCGGGACGACGACCTTGAGGTCCCACTCCTTCTCCGACGGCGGGGCGACCACCTCGACCGGGGCGACCCCGCCGAGGAACCGCGCGACCTCCTCGATCGGCCGCACCGTCGCGGACAGCCCGATGCGCTGCGCGGGGCGGTCGAGCAGCTCGTCGAGCCGCTCCAGCGACAGGGCCAGGTGGGCCCCGCGCTTGGTGCCGGCCACGGCGTGCACCTCGTCGATGATCACCGTCTCGACACCGCGCAACGCCTCGCGCGCCTGCGAGGTCAGCATCAGGAACAGCGACTCGGGCGTGGTGATCAGGATGTCGGGCGGCGAGGTCTGGATCTTGCGCCGGTCGGCTGCCGAGGTGTCGCCGGAGCGGACCCCGACCCGGATCTCCGGCACCTCGACGCCGAGGCGCTGGGCGGTCTGGCGGATGCCGACGAGGGGTGCGCGCAGGTTGCGCTCGACGTCGACCGCGAGCGCCTTCAGCGGGGAGACGTAGAGGACCCGGCAGCGACGCTTCTTCTCCGGCACCGGCTCGGTGGCCAGCCGGTCGATCGACCAGAGGAACGCCGAGAGCGTCTTGCCCGAGCCGGTGGGCGCGACCACCAGGGCGTGGCGACCCGCGGAGATCGCGTCCCACGCCCCGGACTGCGCGGGGGTCGGCGCGGCGAACGCGGCGCTGAACCACGCCTGGGTCGCCTCACTGAACTGGTGCACCCAGACATCCTGCCAGCGCGCACCGACAGGGCCCCGAGGTCAGCGAGGGCTCCGCGACCTCAGCGACCGCCGTCGGCGATCCGGACCAGCCCGCCCAGTGTCCCGACGTACGCCGACCCGTCCGGACCGAGGGTCACCGGGGCGTAGTTGTTGTTGTAGCCGAGCCCGCTGCCGACGTGTCGCGACCACACCTGCTCGCCGGTGCGGGCGTCGAAGGCGGTGAAGAACCAGGCGTCCGGCGGCACCGCACCCGCGAGCGGGGAGAGCAGGCGCAGCTCGCGGGCGGCGGGGTGCGTCCAGGCGTAGATCAGCCCGGTGGCCCGGCTCATCTTCGCCACCACGGTCGGGATGCGCGCACTGGTGTTGCTCCACTCGACGTGGCACCCGCCGTTCGCGTAGTCGACGGCCACCTTCACCAGACCCGGTGTCGTGTCGGCGGTCCGGGTGTCGGTGCCGGCCGGTCCGGGACCGCGGTAGCCGTAGTTGTTCTCCGCGACCAGCCCGCCCGGCACCGAGATCAGGCTGTTCTCGTCGGCGCTCCGGTCCGCGGGGAACACCGGCTGCCGGCACAGCGGCTCCGACCCCGGTCCGTCCTTGCCGCGCCGGAAGACCAGGACGTTCATCTGCGGGTCGGCGTTGTCGGTGATCGCGATCGACCCGCCACCCGCCGACGACGCGGACCCGATCAGGGTGGGCGTCGTACCGCTGCCCTGGCTGACCTGGCTCGGCTTGACCCGGCTACCGCGGTCGTAGGGCTGCCGCCACGTCGTCGCGATCTCCCCGTCCTCGACGTCGAAGCGGTGGAGCGCGTGGTCGGAGACGACGAACACGCCGCCGGACTCGTCGACGGCGAAGCTGTTCGCGTTCTTCTCGCCGGCGGGCATGCGGACGTGGCGCACCCGGTCGTCGAGGGTCACGTGGCCGACCACCCCTGAGGCGGTGACGAACCAGACCCGCCCCTCCCAGTCGGGCAGCGCGCTCAGGATCGGTGAGTCACCGGTCGCCGCGGAGAGGTCCACGTCGCGCACCGTGCGGAAGGTCGCGCCGTCGCGCTCGAGGACCAGCAGCCGGTTGGTGAAGGTGGTGAGCACCGCCCGGTCGAGGTGGTCGAGGTAGAAGTAGCCGCCGCCGGAGAAGTCGCTGAACGAGAACGACCCGAGCTCCCGCGGCGGCAGCTCCCGCACCGCGAGGGTGGCGAGGGTCCGCGGGTGCAGCATCCGCAGCGTCGCGCCGGTGGGGGAGACGCAGACCGTGATGATCCTGCCCCGGCTGTCGAAGGTCACCGACGCGCACTCGGCCGCGAACAGTGTGCTGGTGACCTGCAGGTTGCGACCGAGCGGACCGGGCCGGTTGTTGGCATCGGTCTGGTAGGCGTCGTTGTGGATGTTGCTGTTCTCGTCCGGCGCCATGAACGGGTGCTGCGGGACCTGCTGGTCGTCGTACGGCCGGGCCTCCGCCGGCTGCCCGGTGAACGGACGGACGAACGCACCGCGCGGGTCGGACGGGATCGGCACCGCGGGCACCCCCGGGTCCTCCGCGGCGCCTGCCGCGACCGGGGCGGCGAGCACCAGGGTCGAGGTGAGGGCGAGGGCCGTACGACGCAGGGACGGGCGCATGCCGGGTCCAACGACATTCCGCGCCCGAGGGCACGCGCCGAATACTCGATGTCGCCCGTCACAGGGTGCGTCTAGGCTCGTCAGTCGTGACGAGTGGCACCGAGACGATGATCCACGCCCGCAACCTGCGCAAGGCGTTCGAGGGCCGCAACAAGCCCTCGGTGGAGGCGGTCCGCGGCATCGACGTCGACGTACTCCGGGGCGAGGCGTTCGGCTTCCTCGGGCCCAACGGCGCCGGCAAGTCGAGCACGATGCGGATGATCGCCGCGGTCTCGCCGGTGAGCTCCGGCGAGCTGCGCATCCTCGGCCTGGACCCTGCCGTCGACGGCTCCGCGATCCGCTCCCGCATCGGGGTGTGCCCCCAGGAGGACACGCTCGACACCGAGCTCAACGTCCGCGACAACCTCTACATCTACGGCCGCTACTTCGGGATCCCGCGCACCGAGGTGCGCCGTCGCTGCGACGAGCTGCTCGACTTCGTCCAGCTCACCGAGAAGGCCTCGGCCAAGGTGGAGGACCTCTCCGGCGGGATGAAGCGACGCCTCACCATCGCGCGTTCGCTGATCAACCGGCCCGAGGTGCTGCTCCTCGACGAGCCCACCACCGGGCTCGACCCACAGGCCCGTCACGTGGTGTGGGACCGGCTGTTCCGCCTCAAGCAGCAGGGCGTCACGCTGATCATCACCACCCACTACATGGACGAGGCCGAGCAGCTCTGCGACCGGCTCGTGGTGATGGACAAGGGGCTGATCGTCGCCGAGGGGTCGCCGCTCGAGCTGATCCGCACCCACTCCACCCGCGAGGTGGCCGAGCTGCGGTTCGGCACCGGCGAGCACGAGTCGATCGCGCCCAAGATCGAGGACCTCGCCGAGCGCGTCGAGGTCTTGCCCGACCGCATCCTGCTCTACGCCCACGACGGCGAGGCGGCCATCGCGGCCGTGCACGAGCGCGGCCTCGACCCGGTGATGTCGCTGGTGCGCCGCTCCTCGCTGGAGGACGTCTTCCTCCGCCTGACCGGCAGGACGCTGGTGGACTGATGAGCGACGTCGAGGTGCGTCCACGCCGCGGGCCCGTCGACGGGGCGATGCGGCTCGCCGACTACTGGGCCGTCGTCTACCGCCGCACCTGGAAGGGCAGCGTGATCACGTCCTTCGTGGTGCCGCTGCTCTACATCCTCGCCATGGGGGTGCTGCTCGGCGGCTTCATCGAGGGCGACCCCGACGAGCTCGACGGGGCCACCACCTACCTGGCGTTCGTGGCGCCCGGCATGCTCGCCGCCACGTCGATGACCACGGTGTTCGGCGAGGTCACCTACCCCGTGATGGGGATGATCAAGTGGCACAAGACCTACTTCTCGATGGTGGCCACCCCGCTGACCGTCGGTGACATCGTCGCCTCCACGCTCGGGTTCGTCCTGTTCCGGGTGGCCACGGTCAGCGCCGTGTTCCTCTGCGTGATGGCGCCGTTCGGCGTCTTCGAGTCCTTCCTCGGCGTGGTCGCGGCGTTCTTCGTGCAGCTGCTCATCGGCCTCGCCTTCGCCACGCCCATCTACGCGCTCACCTCGTCGATCAAGGACGAGAGCGCGTTCGCGGTGGTGTTCCGGCTCGGGATGATCCCGCTGTTCCTGTTCTCCGGGGCGTTCTTCCCGATCTCCAACCTGAGCACGCCGATGGAGTGGTTCGCGCGCCTCACCCCACTGTGGCACGGCGTCGACCTGACCCGCATGCTCGTGCTCGGCCAGGTCGACGTGGGCCTGGCCCTGGTGCACGTGGCCTACCTCGCCGCGCTCGCCGCGGTCGGCTGGATGTTGACGGTGCGCCTGCTCACCCGCCGACTGGTGGAGGTGTGAGCCGATGAGCATCGTGACCAGCGCCGTCGGTCGGAAGGCCGGCTCCCAGCTCAGCATGGCCGCGTCCACCGGGCTGCTGCTGCAGCGCAACTACATCGCCTACCGCGGCGCCTGGTGGGTCTTCGTCACCGGGTTCCTCGAGCCGGTCTTCTACCTGTTCTCCATCGGCATCGGCGTCGGCCAGCTGATCGAGTCCTTCGACTTCAACGGGCGCAGCATCCCTTACGCCGACTTCGTCGCCCCGGGCATGCTCGCCGCCTCGGCGATGAACGGCTCGCTGCTCGACTCGACGTTCAACTTCTTCTTCAAGCTCAAGTACAACAAGCTGTACGACCAGATGCTGGCCACGCCGCTGACCACCACCGACGTCGCACGCGGCGAGCTCACCTGGTCGCTGCTGCGCGGCGGCATCTACTCGCTGGCGTTCCTGCTGGTGATGGTGGCGATGGACCTCGTGCACTCCTGGTGGGCGGTGCTGGCGGTCCCGGCGGCGCTGCTGATCGGCTTCGCCTTCGGCGGCGCGTGCATGGCGCTGACCACTTACATGCGCTCCTGGCAGGACTTCGAGTACGTCACCCTCGGCACCCTGCCGCTGTTCCTGTTCTCCGCCACGTTCTTCCCGATCACCGCCTTCCCGACCTGGCTGCAGTGGGTCGTCGAGGCCACCCCGCTCTACCGGGGCGTGGTGCTGGTGCGCGAGCTGACCACCGGTGTGGTCACCTGGGACTCCGCGGTCTCGGTCGTCTACCTGGTGGCGATGGGGCTCGGCGGACTGGCGGTCGTGGGACGGAGGCTCGACCGGCTGCTGCTCACCTGAGCGTGGCCGCCGAGGAAGTCAGACCAGCTCGTTGACGAGCAGCCCGGCCACGCCCGTCACGATCGCCACGATCGCGATCCGCAGCGGCAGGCGCGAGGGCTCGAGCGATCGGCTGCGCGGGATCAGCGCGAGCACCCCGGCGACGACGCTGAGGGTGCCGACCACGCTGGCCGTGATGGTGCCGATGCTGGGGGAGGAGGAGTCCACGGCCGAGTCGCCGCCCACGGTGAAGCACACGGCCGAGGTGAGCATCGCGATGCTGATCGCCGACCACGGGTGCGGGTCGGTGGACCGCGAGCGCACCAGCCACACCACGGCCCCGAGCAGGGCCACAGCGATCACGACCACGACCACGGCGCCAACGGACATGGGGACAGGTCTACACGACGCAGTGGGCGCGGACACCGAGGCCACCACGCCTCGGGCACAATCGTCGCCGTGACCGTCGCTGTGACTGTCGAACCGGGGAGGTGGAGAGCCGATGCGACACACCGAGTTCTGGGACCGCATGGACCACGCGCTGGGCCCGGCGTACGCCAGGTCGTGGGCGCAGCAGCACGTGCTCCGCGACCTCGACGGACGCACCGTGGTCGAGTCCCTGGACCAGGGTGAACCGCCCAAGGTGGTGTGGCGGGCGGTCTGGGCCGAGCTGGGCCTGCCGGCGCGCGACCGCTGAGCCGGCGTCCGACGCTGCTGAGAGCGTTGTGAATCCGTGATGGAAACCACGCCGCCGCCGGGTTAGCCTCGGCCGGTTGCGCCACCTCGGGCGCCGAGATCATCACGGGAGAGGTCTCCATGCACCACCACACCAAGCGTCGTCTGGCCTCGGTGGCCGCGGCGGCTGCCTGCGCCGCCACGGCCATCGCCACGGCCCAGGTCCCCTCACAGGCCGCCAAGGCGCCCAAGCCGCCGAAGGGCCCGCTGATGGAGGTCCAACTGCTGTCCTTCAACGACTTCCACGGCAACCTGGAGGCACCGAGCGGTTCGGCGGCCCGCAACACCACCGGCTACACGCTCGGCAGCAACAAGTTGCCCGCCGAGACCGGTCCGAGCGACGGTGGGGTCGAGTACCTCGCCAGCCACCTCGCGAAGGCGCGTGACGGCCACCCGGCCTCGCTGACCGTGGCCGCGGGTGACCTGATCGGCGCTTCGCCACTGCTGTCCGCCGCGTTCCACGACGAGCCGGCGATCGAGTCGATGAACGCGCTCGGCCTCGACGTGTCCGCGGTGGGCAACCACGAGTTCGACGAGGGCTACAAGGAGCTCCAGAGGATGGCCGACGGGGGCTGCCTGGGAGACGGTGACGGCGAGAACAACCAGGACTCCTGCCCGGGTGGCAAGAGCTTCGCGGGGGCCGAGTTCGACTACCTGGCGGCGAACGTGAAGTACGCCGGCACCGACGACACGATCCTGCCGCCGTACACGATCAAGAACGTCAAGGGCGCCAAGATCGGCTTCATCGGGATGACCCTGGAGGGCACCCCGGACATCGTCACCGCGAGCGGTGTCGCCGGCCTCGAGTTCGCCGACGAGGTCGAGACCGCCAACAGACTGGTGCCGGTGCTGAAGAAGCAGGGGGTCGAGGCGATCGTCGTGCTGCTGCACGAGGGCGGCACGCCGGCCAAGGTCGACTGGACCGACCCCAACGGCAAGACCTGGCAGGTCAACCCGACGTGGGACCAGACGTGCGCCAAGGGCAACAGCCTGACGTCGTCCTCACCGATCTTGCCGATCGCGCAGAACCTCGACGCCGAGATCGACATGGTCGTCTCCGGCCACACGCACTCGCCGTACGTCTGCAGCGTGACTGACCCGGCGGGGCAGCCGCGTCTGGTCACCTCGGCCTCGTCGTTCGGCCGGCTCTACACCGACACCCGGCTGACCTACGACCGCCGCTCCGGGGACATCGTCCGCAGCAAAGTCACCGGGGCCAACGTGCGCGTGAGCAGGGACATCGCCCAAAACGCCGAGCAGAGTGCCTTGATCGAGACCTACAAGGAACTGGTCCGTCCCATCGCCAGCAAGGTGATCGGTCACATCACTGATGACGTGACCAAGACCGCCAACACTGCGGGGGAGTCGCAGCTCGGCGACCTGATCGCCGACGCGCAGCTGGCGGACACGAGTGTGCGCACCGGCGGGGAGGTGCCCAAGATCGCCTTCATGAACCCGGGCGGGATCCGGGCCGATCTGATCGCGTCGAACAGCCCGTACGACGAGCCCGAGGGTGATGTCACCTACGAGGAGGCCTTCTCCGTCCAGCCTTTCAACAACTACCTGGTCTCGCTGACGCTCACCGGCCAGCAGATCTACGACCTGCTCGGCGAGCAGGTCAACGGCACCAACGACGCCCAGCACAAGGTCCTGCAGGTGTCCGAGGGCTTCAGCTACACCTACACCGACGCGGGTCCGGTGGACGGCTCGGTGGAGCTGAACGGCGAGCCGATCGACAAGGCCGCGAGCTACCGCGTGGTGACCAACAACTTCCTCGCCGACGGCGGGGACGGGTTCCCCACGTTCCGGGACGCGCAGAACGTCTACTACGGCGGTCTCGACATCGACGCGTTCGCGAACCACCTCAGCGCGCAGGAGGGTGGCTACACCCCCGGCCCGCTGGACCGGATCACCAAGCAGTAGCCACGCACCACGCCGCACGCCGTGCCTCCCGGGTGGACCGGGCGGCACGGCGTGTTGGTTTTGGTCGAACACATGTTCGTACTAACGTCTGGTGTCAACAGGCAGGGGTCGAGCCCGGTTGTCCACAGCCGGGACGCACGCGAGGCAGGGTTGTCGGTGCCGGCTCCTAACGTCTGGCAGGACAGATGAGTCGACAGGCGTCGCAGGACGCGCGAGACGTGAGGAAGACCATGGCTGCAGCCGAGAACAACAAGGACAAGGCGCTCGACGTAGCGCTCGCCAACATCGAGAAGCAGTTCGGCAAGGGCTCGGTGATGCGCCTGGGCGACGAGACGCGCGCGCCGCTCGAGGTGATCCCCACCGGGGCGATCTCGCTCGACATCGCGCTCGGTCTCGGCGGTCTGCCCCGCGGTCGCGTGGTCGAGATCTACGGCCCGGAGTCCTCCGGAAAGACCACGGTCGCGCTGCACGCCGTCGCCAACGCGCAGGCCGCCGGCGGCATCGTCGCGTTCATCGACGCCGAGCACGCCCTCGACCCGGAGTACGCCCAGAAGCTCGGCGTCGACACCGACGCGCTGCTCGTCTCCCAGCCCGACTCCGGTGAGCAGGCGCTCGAGATCGCCGACATGCTGATCCGCTCCGGTGCGCTCGACCTGATCGTGGTCGACTCGGTGGCGGCGCTGGTGCCGCGGGCCGAGATCGAGGGCGAGATGGGTGACAGCCACGTCGGCCTGCAGGCCCGGCTGATGAGCCAGGCGCTTCGCAAGATGACCGGCGCGCTGAGCAACTCCAACACCACGGCCATCTTCATCAACCAGCTGCGCGAGAAGATCGGCGTCATGTTCGGCTCGCCGGAAACGACGACTGGCGGCCGGGCGCTGAAGTTCTATTCCTCAATTCGTCTCGACGTGCGCCGCATCCAGGCCATCAAGGAAGGCGCCGAGGTCATCGGCTCGCGCACCCGCATCCGCGTGACGAAGAACAAGGTCGCGCCGCCCTTCCGCGAGGCCGAGTTCGACATCATGTACAACGAAG
>DASSLA010000101.1:0-23519 GCA_035689885.1 Marmoricola sp.
AACTGATACCTGAGATGGCGTTGGCGAGGCTCGGGCCCTTCAGATCCGGTACGACGAGACTGCAGTTGATCTGGTGCACCAGGTGAACCACATCAACCGCACAGGATCCCGCTCCCGCGAATGGCCGCCGCAACCGGTGGCGAACACCTACGACTGATGCCTGAAGTGGCGCTCCAGCCCGACCGCACCCGGACTGAGCTGTCGGGAGCAACCGTGCGGCAGCACCGCCCTCACGACCCGGGTGCGGCCGAACCCCAGTTCGCGTGGTGCAGGTTGCCCTTCGCGACCAGCTGTACGACGCCACCCTCGAGTGCTGCACGGTAGATGCCCGGTGACGGCGGGCCGAGCGAGAACACGAGCTCCCGCCCGTCGGGGGAGAAGGAGACGTCGAACGCGGTCCGTGCCGGGGACCCGTCGGGCATCTGCAAGGGAATCTCGGAGCGACCGCTCCCGTCCGGCTGCACACTGTTGAGCGTGCCGTTCGCGTTGAAGACGATGGTGCGGCCGTCCGGCGACCACGCACCGGAGTCCTCCTCCACGCCCACGGGTGTGATCGGGTGTGGCCGGGGTTCGCTGACCGCCGTGACGAACAGCGCTGCGCCGCGCGGGCCGATCCTGCTGAACAGGAGCTGGCTGCCGTCAGGCGACCAGGCAAGCGGCAACTCCTCCCCGCCCGGATTGGAGGTCACTCGGGTGACGTCCTCGCCGTCGGACGCGCGGACGGTGTAGATCCCGTTGAGGGCGGCGTCCTCCACGCCGTACCCGTCGCAGGCCAGTCGCTCTCCCGACGGCGCCCAGATCGGGCAGTGCAGCTCGAGCTCGGGGTCGGACGACTCGAATCCCTGCTCCCTACCGGTCGACCGGCGAATCTCGGCGTGAGCCGTGGTGCACTCAGGAGGGTTCAGGCACGCGCTGAAGGCGAGCCGACTGCCGTCGGCGGACCAGTGCGGGGAGTCCCCGGGGCTCCGCAGCAGGCGTGGCTCCCCGCCCTCAGGGCCGACGACATACAGGTCCCGCTCCTCGGCCCCGAGCACCTCCCGTTCGTAGGCGACCAGCTCGCCGTCGGGCAGGTCAGCCGCGCTCGCGGACGTGGACGCCCCCGCAGATGCGGAGCCCCCTCCGTCGCTGTCGCCATCGCTCCCGCACGCGGCGAGGGTCGTCGCGCACAGCAGCGCGAGGAGGGAGAGGGCGGCGACGAACGATCGCCGACGCCGTGGGCCCGCGTGAGCGAGAGCATGCGGCATCGGCGACATCGGCGTGCCTCCGTCCGTCAGCCATCGGCCGGGCGAACCCCCGAGCACGCTCACCGCGGTCGAGTCCCTTACGGGCATGCTCGCAGAACCGGTACGGCGCCACCACGTCGAGTCCGCAGCCGTCTAGCCCTCTGGAACGGACTCTTCGAGGCCGTCCGTGTCACAACCGCAGGAGACTTGAGTCGCTGCTGGCGGCATCCACGCTGGGGACGACCCCGCAGCACCGAATGTCCTTCACCTGTGCACGGGCACACGGCACTGCCGGCGCTGCCGTCGACGGCATGGCTGAGAGCGCCCGAGAGCGCCCTCAACCGGTCCAGGTCTGCGCGCCGCCGTTGGGGCCGCGACCGTCGAGGTTCACGCCGGCCTCACGTACGGCGGCGTGCTGATGTCGGTCCACGTCAGCGGAGCGACGCCGACCGGAGCGGATCTCGCGCACGGCGAAGAACGCGACCACGGCGATGACCAGCACCCACATCAGGATCCAGGACCAGCCCGGCATGGCGCCCTCCTCGTGTCGGGGCGCTCAGCCTAGGCCAAACCCGGGCAGTTGCTCAGGGACGCACGCCCTTGCCGGCCAGCCACTCCTCGGGGTCGACGGGGCTGTCGCCGGTGTCGTGCACCTCGAGGTGCAGGTGCGGGCCGGTGACGTTGCCGGTGGAGCCCACCGAGCCGATGACCTGGCCCGCCTCGACCTTGTCACCCACGGAGACGTCGACCGAGGACTGGTGGCAGTACCAGATCAGGGTCCCGTCGGCCTCGCGGATCACGGTCTTGGTGCCGAAGGCACCGTCGTCGCCGGACTCGGTGACGACGCCACTGGTCACCGACTTGATGTCGGCACCCTCGGGGGCCGCGAAGTCGAGGCCGGTGTGGGTGCTCGACCAGAGCCCGCTCGAGGCGCCGAAGC
Source organism: Marmoricola sp. (assembly GCA_035689885.1). GTDB lineage: Bacteria > Actinomycetota > Actinomycetes > Propionibacteriales > Nocardioidaceae > Marmoricola. Next base: position 2,164 of record DASSLA010000101.1, read on the forward strand.
GCCCGGTGAGCTCGTACTCGCCGAGCGGGAGCGTGACCGGGGGCGGCGGGGGCGGCGGTGGGGGCTTGGCCTTGAGCTCGATGCCGGACAGCACGTCCTGGGGCCCGGTCCTGGGCTGCGCCTTCGACGCGGAGTCGGCCGGCGCGCCGGCGGCTGCGGAGCTGCTCGAGCCGGTGGCCTCGGAGCCACCAGCGGCAGCCGGGGCGATCGCGGCCATCGAGGCGATCTCGGGCGCCTCCATCGCCGCGGCCGCGGACGGCAGCGTGATCAGGGCAGCACCGCTCAGCACGCCCGTCGTGACGGCGGGGAGGAGCAGGTGGTGTCGGCGCGTGCGGGCACGCCTGTGCGTGGGTCGTTGCATGATGAGTTGTCTCCGGTCGCCGAGGGGTGCCGAGCGGCACGCTCACGCGTCCGAGCACGCGTGTCCTGCTCATCGAAGAGTCATGAAGATCGGGAACACCTGGCGGGGCAGAGCAGGGATGGCGGCCCTCGCCGGGCTGTGCACTTGTCGTGCCTGCGCTAGCAGGAGCAAGCGGGCACATCACGATTGAGACATCAATGAACGCTCGATGCAAACCGACAGGCGTTCGGGCTTGTTACTGCGGTCACAAGGCCCCGCTCAGCAGCCGGGTGCAGTGCGACGAAGGTCACGCGGACTAGACAGTTCGGAACTCGTGTCGTGGCCGATCGGGTGTTTCCGCCGGACCGCGCCTAGCCTCCCTGCATGGAGCAAGCGCAGCACTCCGCGGCCACCGGGATCACCATCGGAACGACCGCCCTCGGCCGACTCCACATGCGGGTCCGCGAGGACGACGGGTACAAGGAGGTCATCGTCGAGCGGCGGTGGGGCGACCTCGCCTCCGCCCGCACGTGGTGCGAGCGCACCGTCGAGCGCGCGGCCGCGGACACTGCGGTCCTGGAGATCCAGGTCTTCGAGGAGACCTGGCAGCACGGTCGGTCCTGGGAGACGACGGGCAGCCGCCCGGTCGCCCATGCCCTGCAGCTCGGGGTCGTGCAGGGCCGCACGGAGGACGGCGTGGTGTGGTCCGCGCGTCGTCCGATGTCGCCCCACGGCAGCGCCCGCCACGCCCGCTGAGCCGATTCGGGCGCTTCGTGCAAGATGGGCGTATGAGCTCCGACACGCCGTCCTACGACCCGGCCGCCGAGGTCACCGAGATCTGTCGCGACCTGATCAGGATCGACACCACCAACTACGGCGACTCCTCGGGCCCCGGGGAGCGCAAGGCCGCCGAGCACGCCGCTGCGCTGCTCGAGGAGGTCGGCATCTCGACGAAGCTGTGGGAGGCCGAGCCCGGACGCACCAACGTGATCGCGCGCTGGGGCGCCTCCGAGGGCGACCCGATCCTGCTGCACGGCCACCTGGACGTCGTACCCGCCGAGCCCGACGACTGGCAGGTCCACCCGTTCAGCGGCGAGATCCGCGACGGCATGGTCTGGGGCCGCGGCGCGGTGGACATGAAGGACTTCGACGCGATGCTGCTCTCCACCGTGCGGGCGCGCGCGCGTGCGGGCGTACTGCCCAACCGTCCGGTCGTGCTCTGCTTCACCGCCGACGAGGAGGCGGGCGGCACCAAGGGCGCCGGCCCGCTGGTGGAGGCCCACCGGGAGTACTTCGAGGACTGCACGTACGCCGTGGGCGAGGTCGGCGGCTTCTCCACCACCGTGCGCGGTCGGCGGCTCTACCTGGTCGAGGCCGCCGAGAAGGGGATGGCCTGGATGCGGCTGCGTGCCCACGGCCACGCCGGGCACGGCTCGATGCGCCACCCGGACAACGCCGTCACCACGCTCGCCGAGGCCGTGGCCCGCATCGGCCGCCACGACTGGCCGGTGAAGCTCACCCCCACCATGCGGGTGCTGCTGGCCACCGTCGCCGAGCTCGCCGGCACCGAGGCGACCCCGGAGAACGCCGAGAGCCTGGTCCAGGAGTTCGGGTCGGCCTCCCGCATGCTCGCCGCGGTGCTGCGCCACACGACGAACCCGACGATGCTCGACGCCGGCTACAAGGTGAATGTCGTACCCGGGCACGCCGAGGCCTTCGTCGACGGCCGCTTCCTGCCCGGCCACGAGGAAGACTTCCTCGGCACGCTGCGCGAGCTGGTCGGTCCCGACGTCGAGCTCGACTGGGTCAGCAAGCAGAGCGGCCTCGAGACGCCGTACGACGGTGAGGTGGCCGACGCGATGACCGCCTCCGTGCTCGAGGAGGACCCCGACGCACTCGTCGCGCCCTTCCTGATGAGCGGCGGCACCGACGCGAAGCACTTCACCAAGCTGGGGATGCGGGCCTTCGGCTTCACCCCGCTGCAGCTGCCGGAAGACCTCGACTTCACCGCGCTGTTCCACGGCGTCGACGAGCGGGTGCCGGTGGACGCGCTCGAGTTCGGCGCCCGGGTCTTCGACCGCTTCCTGAGCAAGCTCTAGTCGAGCGACTCCACGAGCAGCGCGATGTGCTGCCGGATGATGCGGCGGCGCAGCTGCACCCGGCGGGTGCCGTCGGGGGCGAGCCGCACGCGGTCGAGCTCCCAGCCGCCCTGCTCGGCACGTTCGACCAGCATCCGCGTCACCGCGCTGCGGGAGTGCTCGCGCGAGATCAGCACCTTCTCGAACTCGTACTCCACGCCCGGGCGGAGGGCCCGGCGGTCGACCCTGCGGGACTTGGCTGAGCTCATCCGGTCACCTCCGTCTGGGTGGACACGTCCTCGAGCGCCTGCACGATCTCGACGGGCAGCTCGCACTCCTCCACGGTGAGCACCTCCCGCAGCTGTGCCGCCGTACGGGCCCCGACGATGGGGGCCGCGACGCCGGGCCGGTCGCGCACCCACGCGAGCGCGACCTCCAGCGGCGACCAGCCGAGCCCGTCGGCTGCGCGGGCCACGGCCTCGACGACACGCTGGGACGACTCCCCGAGGTAGCGGCCCACGAAGGCCGCGAAGTGGGGGGAGGCGGCGCGCGAGTCGGCAGGAGTGCCGTTGCGGTACTTGCCGGTGAGCACCCCGCGGCCCAGCGGGGACCAGGGCAGGATGCCGAGACCCAGCGCCTGCGCGGCTGGGATCGTCTCGGTCTCCGCGGTGCGGTTGAGCAGGGAGTACTCCACCTGGTTGGCGGCGAGTACCGCCCGGCCTGGCACGGCGCGCTGCCAGGTGGCCGCCTGGGCGGTCTGCCAGCCGTTGTAGTTGCTGATCCCCACGTAGGAAGTACGTCCACTGGCCACTGCGAGGTCGAGGGCGGACAGAGTTTCTTCGAGCGGTACGTCGTCTACCCACGTGTGCACCTGCCACAGGTCCACGTGGTCGACACCGAGCCGTCGCAGTGAGGCGTCGAGGCTGCGCAGCAGGTGGCCGCGTGAGGCGTCGGTGAACCGCTCGCCCTTGCGCCGCCCGACTCCGGCCTTGGTGGCCAGCACCACCTCGTCGCGTGGAACCACCTGGCCGAGGAGGCTCCCGATCAGGCGCTCGGAGTCGCCGTCGGTGTAGCCCGCGGCGGTGTCCAGCAGTGTCCCGCCGGCGTCCACGAAGGCGACCAGCTGCTCACGCGCCTCGTGCTCGTCGGTGTCCCGCCCCCACGTCATCGTGCCCAGCCCGAGCCGCGATACCGAGAGACCGGTGCCGCCCAGGAACCTCCGCTGCATGGGCGAAACGGTAGCCAGCACAGCCCACTCGTGGGTGTGCGGCTCGCCGGAGGGGCACCCGCGGCGCGCTCCGGGCCGTCCCTAGACTGCACGGGTGCTGGACTTCCTCAAGGCCGTCGTCCTCGGGCTGCTCCAGGGGCTGACGGAGTTCCTGCCCATCTCCAGCAGCGCCCACCTGCGGATCTTCCCCGAGCTGTTCGGCTGGGGCGACCCGGGCGCCGCGTTCACCGCGGTCGTCCAGATCGGCACCGAGCTGGCGGTGCTGCTCTACTTCCGCAAGGACATCTGGCGGATCGCGACCACGTGGCTGAAGTCGCTGGTGCACCCCGAGTACCGCGGCCAGATCGACGCCCGGCTCGGCTGGTACGTCATCGTCGGGTCCATCCCGATCGGCATCCTCGGGGTGACCTACAAGGACACCATCGAGACCGAGTTCCGCAATCTGTGGCTGATCGGCACCACGCTGATCGTGCTGGGCGTCGTGCTGGGGATCGCCGACCGGGTGGGCTCCCGGACCCGGGAGATCAAGGGGATCGGGATGAAGCACGCCGTGCTCCTCGGGCTCGCCCAGGCCCTCGCCCTGGTGCCCGGCGTGTCCCGGTCCGGCGCGACCATCTCCATGGGTCTGTTCCTCGGGCTGACACGCGAGGCCGCGACCCGGATCGCGTTCCTGCTGGCGATCCCCGCCGTGGTGGCCGCCGGGCTCTTCGAGATCCCGGAGATCTCCCACGGCGACAACGCCTACGGCTGGGGCCCGACCATCGTGGCGACGGTGGTCGCCTTCATCGTGGGGTACGCCGCCATCGCGTGGCTGCTCCGCTACGTGTCGACCCGGTCCTACATGCCCTTCGTGATCTACCGCATCGCCCTGGGCAGCCTCACTCTCGCCCTGCTCGGGGCGGGGGTGCTGACCGCCTGAGGTCCTCCTCGGTGTGCCCGCCGATCCACCCGCGGCTGCGGGCGAACAGGAAGACGCCGGCTGAGGACAGGAACATCAGCAGCAGTGCGAGCGGATAGCCGACCGGCCACGACAGCTCCGGCATGTGCTCGAAGTTCATCCCGTAGATCGCGGCGATCAGGGTGGGTGCCGCGACCACCCCGACGACGACGGTGATGGTGCGCATGTCCTCGTTCTGCTGCAGCGACAGCTGCGCGAGGTGGGCCTCGAACGCGGTGGACAGCAGCGAGTCGAGGCTGTCGATCGCATCGGCGACCCGGGACAGGTGGTCCGTCACGTCGCGGAAGTACGGCGCGGCGTCGCGGTGGATGCCCTTCACCGAGCCGGTGGCGAACCGGTTCATCGGCTCCCGCAGCGGCATCACCGCCCGGCGCATCTCGGCGAGCTCACGCTTGAGGATGTAGATCCGCTCGGCGTCCTTGGTGCGCTCGATCGAGAACACCGACACCTCGACCTCGTCGACGTCCTCCTGGACGGCGTCGGCGACCTCGGCGTAGCGGTCCACCACCTGGTCGCACACGGCGTAGACGACCGCCGAGGGCCCGTGACGGAGCACGTCGTGCATCTGCTCCAGGTCGTGCCGGGCGCCAGCGAGGGAGAGCCCCGCCCCGTGACGCACGGTGATCACGAACTTCTCGCCCACGAAGATGCTGATCTCGCCGGTCTCGACCTGGTCGGTCTCCTCGACGTACCAGAGCGTCTTGAGCACGATGAACACCGAGGCGTCGTAGTGCTCCACCTTGGGGCGCTGGTGGGCCTTCTCGGCGTCCTCGAGGGCCAGGTTGTGCAGGCCGTAGAGCGACTTGACGGCGTCGAGCTCCTGCCGCGTCGGCTCGTGCAGGCCCACCCAGACGAAGTCGTTGTCCCCTGTGGCCGCGTCGTGCACCCGCTCGAGCTCGTGGGGTGCGGCGCCCAGGTCGACCCGCTCGCCGTGGCGGTAGAGGGCGTTGTCAACGATCACGACTGCAGGCTACGCAAGTACGCTCCCCGCATGGCAACGGTCATCCTCGCCCGGCACGGGCGCACGGCCGCGAACGCCGACGGTGTGCTCGCCGGGCGGACCAGGGGAGTGCACCTCGACGAGACCGGTCGCGAGCAGGCGGCGTCTGCTGCCGCGCGGCTCGACGGAGTGCCGCTGGCGCAGGTGGTGACGAGCCCCCTCGAGCGCTGCCGGGAGACCGCGAAGGTGATCGCCCCCGGCACCCGGCCCGTCACCGACCGCCGGCTGCTCGAGTGCGACTACGGCGACTGGACGGGCCAGGACCTCCGCTCGCTCGCGAAGGACAATCTGTGGCGCACCGTGCAGGTGCAGCCGTCCGCGGCCCGCTTCCCGGGCGGCGAGTCACTCCAGGAGATGTCGGCGCGCGCGGTGGCGGCCGTGCGCGAGCGGGACTGCCAGGTCGCCGCCGAGCACGGCGACCACGCGGTCTGGCTGGCGGTCTCGCACGGTGACGTGATCAAGGCGATCATCGCCGACGCGCTGGGCCTCCATCTCGACTCCTTCCAGCGCATCGTGGTCGACCCCGGGAGCCTCTCGGTGGTCACCTACACCCCGGACCGCGCCTTCGTGCAGACCACGAATTCCGTGGCCGGGTCGCTGGCCCACCTCGGCCACAAGCCGCGCCGGCGGCGGCGTACGTCGGCCGACGCGGTCGTGGGTGGCGGCGCGGGGCCCACGTCGGGAGACAGGTCCTAGGCTCGACCCCATGCCGCCAGTCATCCACCGCTTCGACCCCCCCGAGCGCTTCGTCCCGGGCACCGTCGGCGAGCCCGGGCAGCGGACCTTCTTCCTGCAGGCGCGGGCCGGTTCGCGGATCACGTCGGTGGCGCTGGAGAAGCAGCAGGTCGAGATCCTCGGCGAGCGCGTGGGGGAGCTGCTCGACGAGCTGATCGCCAGCTCCGAGGTGGAGACCACGATCCCCGCGGTGACCCCGGTGGCCATGGTCGACAACGACCCGCTCGAGCAGCCGATCACCGAGGAGTTCCGAGCCGGCACCATCACGCTCTCGTGGGACGCGAACGACGAGCGCGTCGTGATCGAGGTGTTCCCCGTGGCCGAGGTCGAGATCGAGGCACCGGTGCAGTCCGACGAAGCGGGCCTGATCGATCTGCCCATCGAGGAGCCCGAGCCCGAGGAGCTCCTCCTGGTCCGGCTGCCGGCCGCCATGGCGCGCTCGTTCGCCGCGCGGGCCGAGTCGGTGGTGGCTGCCGGACGCGCGTCCTGCCCGTTCTGCGGCGGTCCCATGGACGCCGACGGTCACCTCTGTCCGCGCGCCAACGGGTTCCGACGCTCCGCCGGCTGACGGTGCCCCCGTGTCCGCCGACCCCCAGCTGACCGACCTGCTCCAGGCGCCGCTGGTGGTGACCGGCCGCATCCTGCCCGCGTCCAACCACACCTTCCTGGCCACGCTCGGTGACGCGGGCGTGCAGTGCGTCTACAAGCCGCAGTCGGGGGAGCGGCCGCTGTGGGACTTCACCGACGGCACCCTGGCGGCCCGGGAGTACGCCGCCTGGGTGGTCTCGGACCACCTCGGATGGGACATCGTCCCGCCCACCGTGCTGCGCGAGGGCCCCGCGGGACCGGGCATGGTGCAGCTGTGGGTCGACACCGTCGATGGCGTCGAGCCCGTCGACGTGGTGCCCGCCGGCCACGTGCCGCCCGGTTTCCTGCACGTGCTCGACGCCGTCGGCGCCGACGACGAGCCGGTGGCGTTGGTGCACGAGGACTCCCCGGCGCTGCGCCGGATGGCCGTCTTCGACGTGGTCACGAACAACACCGACCGCAAGGGTGGCCACGTGCTGCCCGTGGCCTCCGGCCACCGGCACGGGGTGGACCACGGGGTGTGCTTCCACACCGACGACAAGCTCCGCACCGTGCTGTGGGGATGGGCCGGCTCGCGGCTCACCGTCGAGGAGCGCGGGGGAGTGGAGCGCGTGGTGGCCGGCCTGGCTCCCGGGGCCGCGCTGCGGGAGGCGCTGGAGGACCTGCTCACCGTCGTCGAGGTCGACGCGATCGCCCGTCGCTGCGAGCGCCTGCTGCGCTCCGGCACTCTGCCGCTGCCGGCGCCCGGGTGGCCCTCGATCCCGTGGCCGCCGTTCTGAGCCGGTCGATAGAGTCGCCGCATGCGTGCCTGGACCGCTCCCGAGCCTGCCCACCTGCCCGGTGGCCTCCGCGGTCCGGCGGTGCGGGTCTTCGACACCGCCACCTCCGGGATGCTCGAGCTCACCCCGTCCGCTGGCCCGGCGCAGATGTACGTCTGCGGAATCACGCCGTACGACGCCACGCACCTCGGCCACGCCGCCACCTACGTCGCCTTCGACCTGCTCAACCGCGCCTGGCGGTCCGCCGGCCACGAGGTGCGCTACGTCCAGAACGTCACCGATGTCGACGACCCCCTGCTCGAGCGCGCCGGGCAGACCGGGGAGGACTGGGAGGCCCTGGCCGAGCGGGAGACCGACCTCTTCCGCGAGGACATGTCGGCGCTGCGGGTCCTCCCGCCGGACGCGTACGTCGGCGCGGTCGAGTCGATCCCGCTGGTCGTGGAGATGGTCGAGCGGCTGCGTGGGTCGGGCAGCGTCTACGAGGTGCCGGTCGGTGACGCCTCGGACGCCGTGGACCTCTACTTCTCGGTCACCCACGACCCCGCCTTCGGCGAGGTGTCGGGGTGGACGCGCGAGCAGATGCTCGCGGTCTTCGCCGACCGTGGCGGCGACCCCGACCGGCCCGGCAAGAAGGACCCCCTCGACTGCCTGCTCTGGCAGGCCGAGCGTCCGGGCGAGCCTGCGTGGGACTCCGCCCTGGGCCGCGGTCGCCCCGGCTGGCACATCGAGTGCTCGGCGATCGCCCGGCACCACCTCGGCGCCGCCATCGACGTGCAGGGGGGCGGCAGCGACCTGGTCTTCCCGCACCACGAGATGAGCGCCTCCGAGGCGCAGGTGGCGGACCCGGAGAGCCCGTTCGCCCGCAGCTACGTGCACGCGGGCATGGTCGGCCTGGACGGCGAGAAGATGTCGAAGTCCAAGGGCAACCTGGTGCTCGTCTCAGACCTGCGCCGCAGCGGCCTGGACCCGATGGTCATCCGGTTGCTGCTGCTCGGACACCACTACCGCGGCGACTGGATGTGGGACGAGGCGGACGTCTCCGCCGCCGGTGCGCGTCTGGACAAGTGGCGCTCCGCCGTCGCCCACGGCACCGGTGCCATCACACAGCCCACCGTCGACCGGGTCCTCGCGCTGCTGGCCGAGGACCTCGACGCCCCCACGGCGCTGCGCGAGATCGACCACTGGGCCAACGCGACCGACTTCGGCGCGCGCGACGAGCCCGGCGCCGGCGAGACCATCCGCGCCGTGGTCGACGCCGCCCTCGGCGTCACACTCCAGGCGTGACGTTGCGGGCTCAGTTCTCCGGGTCCCGGCGGCGCTTGAGGTAGCGCTCGAACTCCCGGGCGATCGCCTCGCCGCTCGCCTCGGGCAGCTCGGCGGTGTCCTGGCTCTCCTCGAGGTTGCGGACGTACTCCGCGACGTCCTCGTCCTCCTCGGCCAGCTCGGCCACGCCGCGCTCCCAGGCGCGGCTGTCCTCGGGCAGGTCCCCCAGCGGGATGCTGGTCTCGAGCAGGTCCTCGACCTGGCCGAGCAGCGCCAGGGTGGCCTTGGGGCAGGGCGGTTGCGGCAGGTAGTGCGGGACCGCGGCCCAGAACGACACGGCCGGTACGTCGAGCCGGGTGCAGGCGTCCTGGAGCACGCCCACGATGCCGGTCGGGCCCTCGTAGGTGGCCGGCTCCAGCTTGAGCCGGTCCTCGAGGTCGAGCTCGGTCGCGGTGCCGCTGACCGGGATCGGCCGGGTGTGCGGCGTCTCGGCCAGCAGCGCGCCGAGGGTCGCCACCAGCTTGACGCCCAGCTCGTCGGCGCAGGCGAGCAGCTCGGCGCAGAACTGACGCCACCGCATGTTGGGCTCGATGCCGCGCAGCAGCACCACGTCGCGGTGGGAGCCCGGTGGGCGGGCGACGTACACCTGCGTCGAGGGCCAGGTGATCCGCCGCATCCCCTCGTCGTTGGTGCCGATCGTCGGCCGGTTGACCTGGAAGTCGTAGAACTCCTCGGGATCCACGACGGCGACGACCTGGGCGTTCCACACCTCGATCAGGTGGTCGACCACGCCGGTGGCCGCCCCGGCGGCGTCGTTCCAGCCCTCGAACGCCGCCACCATCACCGGGTCGACGAGCGAGGGCACTTCTTCGATCTCGATCACACGTTCAGCCTACGGGCAGCCGGGTGTCAGGATCCGGTATCCCGGATCCTTCGGGGACCATCGACTCCGTAGGCTGGGCACCGTGCCCGAGACCACTCATCACCGGCCCGACTGCTCCGCGGAGCTGACCGCTGCGCTGCAACAGCGCATCCTCGTCATCGACGGAGCGATGGGCACCGCGATCCAGCGGGACCGGCCTGACGAGGCCGGCTATCGAGGTGAGCGGTTCGCCGACTGGCCCTCGGACGTCCAGGGCAACAACGACCTGCTCAGCCTGACCCAGCCCGACATCATCCGCGACATCCACCGCGAGCACCTCCTCGCCGGCGCGGACCTGATCGAGACCAACACCTTCAACGCCAATGCCGTGTCCCTGTCCGACTACGGCATGGAGGAGCTCGCCTACGAGCTGTGCTTCGAGTCCGCCCGGCTGGCGCGGGCGGCGGCCGACGAGATGACTGCCGAGACACCCGACAAGCCGCGCTACGTGGGTGGAGCACTCGGTCCGACGACGCGCACGGCGTCGATCTCGCCGGACGTCAACGACCCCGGGGCCCGCAACGTCACTTTCGAGCAGCTGGTCGAGGCGTACGACACCGCTGCGCGAGGACTGCTCGACGGGGGGGTCGACCTCCTGCTCGTCGAGACCATCTTCGACACGCTCAACGCCAAGGCCGCCATCTTCGCCGTCGAGGGCGTGTTCGAGGACTACGGTCGCCGCTGGCCGCTGATCGTCTCCGGCACCATCACCGACGCCTCCGGGCGCACGCTCTCGGGGCAGACCACCGAGGCCTTCTGGAACTCGGTGCGGCACGCCCGGCCCCTCCTGGTCGGGCTCAACTGCGCGCTGGGGGCGAAGGAGATGCGGCCCTTCCTCGCCGAGCTGTCCAGGGTGGCCGACACCTTCGTCTCCGCCTACCCCAACGCCGGGCTGCCGAACGCCTTCGGGGAGTACGACGAGGCGGCCGCCGAGACCGCCGCGACCCTGGAGGAGTTCGCCGAGGCGGGCCTGGTCAACCTCGTGGGCGGCTGCTGCGGCACCACTGCCGACCACATCGCCGCGATCGCCAAGGCCGTCGACGGCAAGCCCCCTCGGCAGGTCCCCGAGGTCTCTCCTGCATTGCGGCTCTCCGGGCTCGAGCCGCTCAACGTGACCGAGGACTCGCTCTTCGTCAACATCGGTGAGCGCACCAACATCACCGGGTCGGCGCGGTTCCGCAACCTGATCAAGGCGGGCGACTACGACACCGCACTGACCGTCGCAGTCCACCAGGTGGAGAACGGCGCGCAGGTCATCGACGTCAACATGGACGAGGGGATGATCGACGGCGTCGCGGCGATGGACCGGTTCGCCCGGCTCATCGCCAGCGAGCCCGACATCAGTCGGGTGCCGGTGATGGTGGACTCCTCGAAGTGGGAGGTCATCGAGGCGGGCCTGCGCTGCATCCAGGGCAAGCCGATCGTCAACTCCATCTCGCTGAAGGAGGGTGAGGAGAAGTTCGTCGAGCAGGCCAGGCTGGTGCGCCGCTACGGCGCCGCCGCCGTCGTGATGGCCTTCGACGAGCAGGGGCAGGCCGACGACCTCGAGCGCCGCAAGGAGATCTGCGCCCGGGCCTACCGCATCCTGGTCGAGGAGGTCGGCTTCCCGGCCGAGGACATCATCTTCGACCCCAACTGCTTCGCCCTGGCGACCGGCATCGAGGAGCACGCCAACTACGGCGTGGACTTCATCGAGGCCACCCGCTGGATCAAGCAGAACCTCCGGGGCGCACACGTCTCCGGGGGCATCTCCAACGCGTCGTTCTCGTTCCGGGGCAACAACCCCGTCCGCGAGGCGATCCACTCGGTCTACCTGTTCCACGCGATCAAGGCCGGGCTCGACATGGGCATCGTCAACGCCGGCGCCCTCGTGGTCTACGACGAGATCGACCCCGAGCTGCGCGAGCGCATCGAGGACGTCGTGCTCAACCGGCGTCCGGACGCGGGGGAGCGACTCCTCGAGATCGCCGAAGCCCACCGCGGCTCCGGCGAGAAGGAGGAGGAGGCCGCCCTCGAGTGGCGCAGCCTCCCGCTCGGTGAGCGGATCACCCATGCTCTGGTGAAGGGCATCGACGCCCACATCGAGGAGGACACCGAGGCGCTCCGGGCGGAGATCTCCGAGCGCGGCGGCCGGCCGATCGAGGTGATCGAGGGCCCGCTGATGGACGGCATGAACGTCGTCGGCGACCTGTTCGGGGCCGGGAAGATGTTCCTCCCGCAGGTGGTCAAGTCGGCCCGGGTGATGAAGAAGGCCGTCGCCTACCTGATCCCGTTCATCGAGGCCGAGAAGCAGCCGGGTGACGCGGAGACCAAGAAGGGCACCATCGTGACGGCCACGGTGAAGGGCGACGTCCACGACATCGGCAAGAACATCGTCGGCGTGGTCCTGCAGTGCAACAACTACGACGTGATCGACCTCGGGGTGATGGTTCCGGCTCAGAAGATCCTCGACAAGGCGATCGAGGTGGACGCCGACATGATCGGGCTCTCCGGACTGATCACCCCGTCCCTGGACGAGATGGTCAACGTCGCCTCGGAGATGAAGCGGCAGGGGTTCACCATCCCGCTGCTCATCGGCGGGGCCACCACCTCGCGCGCCCACACGGCGGTGAAGGTCGACCGGCAGTACGACGGTCCGGTGGTCTGGGTCAAGGACGCGTCCCGGTCCGTCCCCACCGCAGCAGCGTTGCTGAGCGACGCCCAGCGACCGAAGCTGCTCGCCGACGTCCAGGCCGATTTCGACGCGCTGCGCCGGCGGCACGCCGCCAAGAGCGACCGGCCGATGGTGAGCCTCGAGCAGGCACGGGCCAACCGCACCCCGATCGACTGGTCGTCGTACTCGCCTCCGGTGCCGGCAAAGCCCGGTGTGCACCACTTCGAGGGCTACGACCTCTCGGTCCTGCGCGAATACATCGACTGGCAACCGTTCTTCAACGCCTGGGAGATGAAGGGCAAGTTCCCCGACATCCTCAACAACCCCTCGACCGGCGAGACGGCCCGCAAGCTGTACGACGACGCGCAGCAGATGCTGGACACGCTGATCGAGGAGAAGTGGCTCACCGCCAACGGTGTCGTGGGGTTCTTCCCGGCCAGCGCGGTGGGTGACGACATCGAGGTCTACACCGACGACAGCCGCGACGAGGTGCTCACCCGGCTGTTCAACCTCCGCCAGCAGGGCGCCCACCGCGAGGGCGTCCCGAACCGCTCCCTGGGTGACTTCGTCGCGCCCAAGGACACCGGGCTGCCCGACCACGTGGGGGCCTTCGCGGTCACCACAGGCCTCGGCGGCCAGGAGAGGATCGCGGAGTTCAAGGAGGCGCTCGACGACTACAGCGCGATCCTGCTGGAGTCGCTGGCCGACCGGCTCGCCGAGGCGTTCGCCGAGCACCTGCACGAGGTCGTCCGCACCGAGCTGTGGGGTTATGCCCCCGACGAGCGCCTCGACAACAAGGAGCTGATCGCCGAGCGCTACACCGGGATCCGCCCGGCCCCCGGCTACCCGGCGTGCCCCGAGCACACCGAGAAGCGCACGCTGTGGGAGCTGCTCGACGTGGAGGCGTCCACCGGCATCGAGCTCACCGACTCGATGGCGATGTGGCCGGGCGCGTCGGTGAGCGGGTGGTACTTCTCCCACCCCCAGTCGCAGTACTTCGTGGTCGGCCGGCTTGGCCGCGACCAGGTCGAGTCCTACGCCGAGCGCAAGGGCTGGACGCTCGCGGAGGCCGAGCGCTGGCTCTCCTCGAACCTCGGCTACGACCCCGAGGACTGAGGTGCGCAACACCGAGGGCGGGCCTCTGCCGGCTGGGGTGCTCTGGGACATGGACGGCACCCTGGTCGACACCGAGCCCTACTGGATGGAGTGCGAGTTCGCCCTCGCCGAGAAGTACGGCGGCACCTGGTCCCACGAGCACGGGCTGGCGGTGGTCGGCGGCGACCTGATCGACTCCGCGACCTACATGCGCGAGCACATGGGCATCGACCGCACCCCGCACCAGATCGTCGAGGAGCTGCTCGACGGCGTTGTCAGCCGCGTCCAGCAGGAGGTGCCGTGGCGCCCGGGTGCGCCCGAGCTCCTGGCCGAGCTGCGCGGGCTCGGCGTACCGTGCGCCCTGGTGACCATGTCGTGGCGCAGGTTCGTCGAGCCCGTCGTCGGTGCGCTCCCGGAGGGCTCCTTCGACGTGCTCGTGTGCGGGGACGAGGTCGGGCACGGCAAGCCCCACCCCGAGCCGTACCAGCGCGCCGCCTCGCTGCTCGGCCTGGACCCGCACGAGTGCGTGGCGATCGAGGACTCACCGACCGGTGCAGCCTCGGCCCAGGCCGCCGGCTGCCGACTGCTGGTGGTGCCCAGCCACGTCGCCGTCTCGGACGGGGACGGACGGGTGCTGCGCGACTCGCTGGTCGGCCTGGAGGCTTACGACCTCGCAGCGCTGCAGCTCGCAACGTCGTAGTACCAGCGTCGAATGGTGAACCCGACTCCTCCCGGCGGAGAGTGATCGCACTGGCCGACCGACGGCCACCGACCTGGAGGAGTCGATCATGAACATCACCCGCACCCTCGCCCCGCTCGCCGTGGCCACGTCCACCGCGATCCTGCTCACCAGCGCCCCGGCCATCGCCAACGACGGCGACGTCATCCGGCGCGGCGGGTGCAGCTCGGCCGCCACCTGGAAGCTCAAGGCCAGCCCCGAGAACGGTCGCATCGAGGTCGAGGGCGAGGTCGACAGCAACCGTCGCGGTCAGACCTGGGCCTGGTCGATGTCACACAACGGCACCCGGTTCGCCGCCGGCCGCAGGACCACCCAGGGTCGGAGCGGGTCCTTCGAGGTGCGCCGCGTGCCCAGGAACTTCCGCGGTACGGACACCTTCCGGTTCACGGCCCGCCGGGTCGGCACCTCACAGGTGTGCCGCGGCGTCGTCCGCTTCTGACGACACGGCGCCCGGTGCCGTCTCCACCGGTAGGGGCGGCAGCGGCGGCGGCTGGTTGCCGAACTCCGGACAGTGGGCCTGGAAGCTGCACCACTCGCAGGCCCAGCTGCGCCGCGGCAACCACTCGCCCGTGCGCTGCGCGTTGTCGATGGCGCGCCACAGCGCCTCGACCAGGCGCTCCGTGGCGCGCAGGTCCTGCTCGTCGGGTCGGTAGCTCACCAGCTGGCCGTCACCGAGGTAGACCAGCTGGAGCAGCGACGGCACCACCCCGCGGGTGCGCCAGATGACCAAGGCGTAGAACCGCAGCTGGAACAGGGCCCTGGCCTCGAACCCGACGCCGGGGGAGCGTCCGGTCTTGTAGTCGACGACCCGGATGGAGCCGTCCGGGGCGACGTCGAGCCGGTCCACGAACCCGCGCAGCAACAGCCGCGAGTCGAGCACCGCCTCGATGTAGAGCTCACGCTCGGCGGGCTCGATGCGGCGAGGGTCCTCGAGGTCGAAGTAGGCCCGGAGTCGCTCGCGGCACGAGGCCAGCCAGGTGCTGATGGCCGGGCCCTCGCCCACGAACATCTCGGCCACCGAGGGCTCGGCCTCCAGCACCAGCTCCCACGCCCGCTGCACCATCGCCTCGGCCTGCTCGGGAGTGCGGTGGGCGGCCGGGAGGTCGAAGAGGTCCTCGAGCACCTTGTGCACCACGGTGCCGCGCACGGCGTCGGGCGACGGCTCCTCGGGCAGCCGGTCGATGGTGCGCAGCCGGTACATCAGCGGGCAGGTCCTGAAGTCGGCGGCCCGGCTGGGCGAGAGGGAGCCGACGACGTCGACGCCGTCGACAGGGGTTCCCTCGGTCATGGCCCAACCCTAGGTCGGCGTACCGACAGGTAAGGGCCGCGCTAGCGTGGTCGCGTGCCAGACGAACCCCGTGACCACCCACCGGGCACCCTCCGCATCGGCCGGGTGCAGGGGGTCGATGTGCTGGTCCGCTCCTCCTGGCTCGTGGTCGCCCTGCTGATCGCCATCCTGCTCGCCCCGCGGATCGAGCAGGTGCAGCCCAACCTCGGGGCGCTGAAGTACGTCGCCGGGGTCGCCTTCGCCGTGCTGCTCTACCTCTCGGTGCTGCTGCACGAGATCTCCCACGCGCTGATGGCCCAGCGCTACGGCCTGGGCGTGCGCTCGATCAGCCTGCACTTCCTCGGCGGCGCCACCGAGATCGACTCCGAGGCGCGCACCCCCGGACAGGAGTTCAAGGTCGCCGTGGTCGGGCCGCTGACCTCGATCGCCGTGGGCCTGGCCGCTCTGCTGCTGCTGTTCGTCGTGCCCGACGGGCTGCTGCGCCTGGCCGTCGAGGGACTGGCCGGCGCGAACCTGATCGTGGGTGTGCTCAACCTCGTGCCGGGCCTGCCCCTCGACGGTGGCCGGGTGCTGCGGGCCGCGGTGTGGAAGAGCACCGGCAACATGCACCGCGGCACGATCGTGGCCGCCTGGGGCGGCCGGGTGGCCGCGGTCCTCGTGCTGCTGTGGCCCGTGGCGATGATCCTGTTCCTCGACCTCGAGCCCGACGTCTTCGACTACCTGCTGGCCGCGGTCATCGCCTCCTTCCTCTGGTCCGGCGCGACCGCCTCCATCGTGAGCGCGAAGATCCGTCGCCGGCTGCCCGAGCTCAAGGCGCGACCCCTGGCCCGCCGGGTCATCGCGGTGCCGGCGGACCTGCCGGTCTCCGAGGCCGTACGCCGGGCGCAGGAGAGCGGTGCCGGCGCGATCGTCGTGCACGAGGGCGACGAGCGGCTCAGCGGCGTGGTCAGCGAGGCCGCGCTGTTGGCCACTCCCGAGGACCGGCGTGCCTGGGTTCCGGTGAGCTCGGTGGCCCGCACGATGGAGGAGGGGCTCGTGCTGCCCGCCGACATCTTCGGTGAGGATCTCGTGCGGGCGATGTCGCGCAAGCCCGCGGAGGAGTACGTCCTGGTCGAGGAGGACGGCAGCATCTACGGCGTGCTCACCACCGCGGACGTCGACCGCGCCTTCGAGGCAGGAGCACTCGAGTGAACTGGTCCGGAGTGCGCCGCGGACCGCTACGGCCGGGGGAGTGGGTGCGCCTCGTCGACGGCAAGGGCCGCAAGCACAACATCTGTCTCGAGGAGGGCAAGACCTTCCACACCAACAAGGGCGGCCTCTCCCACGACGACATCATCGGCCGTGAGGAGGGCTTCACGCTGACCTCGACCTCGGGCGGCCAGTACCTCGTCTTCCGCCCGCTGCTGAGCGAGTTCGTGGTCTCGATGCCCCGGGGGGCCGCGGTGGTCTACCCCAAGGACGCCGCCCAGATCGTCGCGATGGCCGACATCTTCCCCGGCGCCCGGGTCGTCGAGGCCGGCGCAGGATCCGGGGCGCTGACCTGCTCGCTGCTGCGGGCCGTCGGACCCGAGGGCCGGGTCTCGTCCTTCGAGCGGCGTGAGGAGTTCGCCGAGGTCGCCCGCCGCAACGTGCACCAGTTCTTCGGCGGCGAGCACCCCGCGTGGGAGCTGACCGTCGGCGACCTTGCCCCGGAGCTCCCGTCCCACGTGGAGCCGCACGGCGTCGACCGGGTCGTCCTCGACATGCTCGCCCCCTGGGAGTGCGTGGACGTCGTCGCCGACGCACTCTGCGCGGGCGGCATCGTGGTGGTCTACGTCGCCACCACGACCCAGCTCGGCCGGGTGGTCGAGACCTTGCGCGCGCACGGGGAGTTCACCGAGCCGCAGCCCTGGGAGACGCTGGTCCGCGACTGGCACGTCGAGGGCCTCGCGATCCGGCCCGGCCACAAGATGAACGGGCACACCGGCTTCCTGGTGACCGCGCGCCGGATGGCCCCCGGCGAACGGGCCCCGGCGAAGAAACGGCGCCCGGCTCCTGGCGCCTACGGGGCGGACTACGAGGGCCCGCGACCGCTCGACGTGCCACCGCCGGACCCCCGCCAGGTTTCAGATCCACAACCAGATGGGGAGACACGGCCATAACGCCTTGGCAACTGGATCCGGACGAGTAGGGTCGAAAATCCAGAGAAGGTCCCCGGAGGTGGTTCCCGTGCCAGAGTCAGGTGGAGAGCACAGCCCGACCACTGTCCAGCTGATGAACCAGGTCTCGTTCCTCGAGGCCGAGGTGGCTGAGCTGCGCCGCCGTCTCGCCGAAGGCCCGGGGAGCACCCGTGCGCTCGACCAGCGCCTCATCGACACCCAGCGCTCGCTCGCCGCGGTCACCTCCCAGAACGAGCGCCTCGCCGAGACGCTGCGCGAGGCCCGCGACCAGATCGTCACGCTCAAGGAGGAGGTCGACCGGCTCGCGCAGCCGCCGACCGGCTTCGGGACCTTCCTGCAGCGCAACGAGGACGACTCCGTCGACGTGTTCACCGGTGGCCGCAAGCTGCGGGTCAACGTCAGCCCCTCGGTCGACCTCGACTCCCTGACCCGTGGCCAGGAGGTCATGCTCAACGAGGCCCTCAACGTGGTCGCCGCGTTCGACTACGAGCAGGTCGGCGAGGTGGTCATGTTCAAGGAGGTGCTGGCCGACCAGGAGCGCGTCCTGGTGATCGCCAACGCCGACGAGGAGCGCGTCGTACGCCTCGCAGCACCGCTGCTCGAGGAGACCCTCCGTGCGGGCGACTCGCTGCTGCTCGACAGCCGCTCCGGCTACGTCTACGAGAAGGTGCCCAAGTCCGAGGTCGAGGAGCTCGTCCTCGAGGAGGTCCCCGACATCGACTACCGCTCGATCGGTGGCCTCGGTGGCCAGATCGAGCAGATCCGCGACGCGGTCGAGCTGCCCTACCTCTACCCCGACCTGTTCCGCGACTACCAGCTCAAGCCGCCGAAGGGCGTGCTGCTCTACGGCCCGCCCGGCTGCGGCAAGACGCTCATCGCCAAGGCGGTGGCCAACTCGCTGGCCAAGAAGGTCGCCGCCAAGACCGGACGCGAGGGGAAGAGCTACTTCCTCAACATCAAGGGCCCCGAGCTGCTCAACAAGTACGTCGGGGAGACCGAGCGCCACATCCGGCTGGTGTTCCAGCGGGCCCGCGAGAAGGCGACCGGCGGCACGCCGGTGATCGTGTTCTTCGACGAGATGGACTCGCTGTTCCGCACCCGCGGCTCCGGGGTGTCCTCCGACGTGGAGAACACCATCGTCCCGCAGCTGCTCAGCGAGATCGACGGCGTCGAGGGGCTCGAGAACGTCATCGTGATCGGTGCCTCCAACCGCGAGGACATGATCGACCCCGCGATCCTGCGGCCCGGTCGCCTCGACGTGAAGATCAAGATCGAGCGCCCTGACGCCGAGTCGGCGCGCGACATCTTCTCCAAGTACCTGACGCCCAACCTGCCGCTGCACGCCGACGACCTCGCGGAGTTCGGCGGCGACCGGGAGGCGACGGTGGCCGGCATGATCACCGCCACCGTGGAGCGGATGTACACCGAGTCCGAAGAGACCCGGTTCCTCGAGGTCACCTACGCCAACGGTGACAAGGAGGTCCTCTACTTCAAGGACTTCAACTCCGGCGCGATGATCCAGAACATCGTCGACCGGGCGAAGAAGATGGCCATCAAGGAGGTCATCGACAACGACCAGCCGGGCCTGCGCGTCCAGCACATGCTCCAGGCGTGCGTCGACGAGTTCAAGGAGAACGAGGACCTCCCGAACACCACCAACCCCGACGACTGGGCCCGCATCTCCGGCAAGAAGGGCGAGCGGATCGTGTTCATCCGCACCCTCATCACCGGCAAGCAGGGCACCGAGCCGGGGCGCTCGATCGACACGGTGTCCAACACCGGCCAGTACCTCTGAGGTCGAGCCGGGTCCCGGCTTGCGGGGTGCCGCTCAGCCCCACTCGGTGAGGTGTCGCAGCATGCCCTTGCCGAAGACTGGCTGCTCCGGAGTGGAGGGCACGAGCCGCCCTCCGACGTACGTGCGGCCGATGCGCGGGACCTTGGCCGTCGGCTGCCGCCAGGTCTTGTCGAAGGCACGGAAGTAGGGGATGACACGGGCGAAGCCGCGCAGCTCCTGCATCTGCTCGTCCGACGGGAGCGACAGGTCGCTCCAGTTGGCCGACCCCGCGTGCACGAACCACGACCCTCCACTACGCACGGCCAGCCACTTGCTGTGGTTGTACCTCACGATCTCCCCGCGCCGGTTCTTGATGACCTGTTGGCGCACCGGTATCGGCCCGCGGCCCGAGCGTGAGCGGAGGATGGCCAGCACCGGGCGACTCGAGAGGGAGTAGATGATCCTCACGTTGCACCCACGGTTCCACAGGGCGCGCAACCGCTTCGCCACCGCGTTGCCTCGACGGCCGTGGATGGCGTACTGGATCACCCGCACCGCGCCGCTCCCGCACGTCACGCTGTTCAGGGCTCGGAGCACGGGGTCCGTGGCTCCACCCTTGGGGAAGAACAACGAGGTGATGCCACCGTCGGTCCAGGAGCGGTAGCCCCCACGCCGCTTGGCAGCCGAGAGGTTGAAGACCGTCCGGAACCGGTTGGCGATCGCCGCACCCCAGGTGACGGTGGCCTGGTTCCACTGGCCGTTGTATGCGAAGGCGGTGAGGTTCATCGAGGTCTGCATGGTGGCGTGACCGAGGCGCGGCGCGAGCCGGTTGCTGGCGTTTCGCCCCATGTCCTTGAAGATGAAGTACTTCGAGTGGGGAGCGCCGCCTGCGCCGCGACAGGCGCCACTGCACTCGCGTGCCCAGTTGCCCCGCTGGCGCTGGGCCGGTGAGTTCAGATATGCCTTCAACGACTTCCACGGCTGGTAGTTCTGGGTGCGGTTGATGTTGCGGGCGGCGATGATGCGCACCTGCGTGCCGCGCCTCGCCGCGTTCACGAGGGCGTTCCTGACGCCCCAGTCGTTGAACGACCAGGTCGTCATCTGGATCAGGCCCCGCTGCCTGGTCCAGCCCGAGATCCGGGTCGGCCACAGCGGATCGTTGCGGACCGGGGTGAAGTACCACCCCCAGGTGCTGTTGATCGAGCGCACCACGCGGTTCCGGATGGCCTGGCGCTCGGCCCTGCTGCGCTTGAGGTAGCTGAAGTAGGAGCCCTGGGCGAGGACCGAGTCCACGGGTGGCGGCCTCGAGCCTGCCGGGCGCGGCACGTTCGGGGGTTGCGCCGTCGCCGCCAGGGCCTGTGCGCCGACCGTGGACACCTGGGCGCCCGATGCGGGGCTCACGCCGATGACCGAGGTGAGGAGACCCAGGAGGGAGCCGATCACCGCGATGATGCGAATGGACATGGTTCCCCCCGATGGTGGTGCGTCCGAGACCCGGGGCCTGGGCCTTCGGACCACACTAGGCCTCTCAAGGAGGAACCGGGCCCGATTGCCGAAATGTCCGCTGACACGTGCCAGACGCGTCGAGTGCGCCGGCTGCTGGTCGGGATCAGCCCCACTCGGAGAGGTGGCGGAGCTCGCCCGTGCCCCAGGACGGCTGCGTGGACACACGGGCCAGCGTTCCGCCGGCGAGCCGCCCGTAGGCGGGCACCTTGGACGTGTTCTGTCCCCACGTCTTGTCGAAGGTCGCGAAGTAC
>DASSLA010000102.1:0-10834 GCA_035689885.1 Marmoricola sp.
ATCTGAGATGGCGTTCAACCTGCACCACCGCAGCTTCGTCAAGGAGCTCGACTTCACCCCGAAGGAGTGGAAGTTCCTGCTCGACCTGGCCGCCGAGCTCAAGCTGGCGAAGTACGCCGGCTCCGAGCAGCCGCGGCTGACACGGAAGAACATCGCGCTCATCTTCGAGAAGTCCTCGACGCGGACGCGGTGCGCCTTCGAGGTCGCGGCGTTCGATCAGGGGGCGAAGGTCACCTACCTCGACCCCACGGGCTCGCAGATCGGGCACAAGGAGTCGATGGAGGACACCGCCCGCGTGCTGGGGCGGATGTACGACGGCATCGAGTACCGCGGCTCGGCCCAGGAGAACGTCGAGACCCTCGCGAAGTACGCCGGCGTACCGGTGTGGAACGGGCTCACCGACGAGTGGCACCCGACCCAGATGCTCTGCGACATGCTGACGATGCGCGAGCACTCCGGCAAGGCGGACAGCGACATCTCCTTCGCCTACCTCGGGGACGCGCACAACAATGTCGGCAACTCGCTGCTCGTCTCGGGCGCGATGATGGGCATGGACGTGCGGATCGTGGCGCCGCGCAAGGTCTGGAACCCGCCCGAGGTGATCGAGACGGCGCAGGCCATCGCCGAGGACACCGGCGCCCGGATCCTGCACACCGAGGACGTCGCGGAGGGCGTCGCCGGCGTCGACTTCGTCTACACCGACGTGTGGGTCTCGATGGGGGAGCCGCCGGAGGTCTGGGAGCAGCGGATCAACCTGCTCAAGCCCTACCAGGTCAACATGGACCTGCTGAAGCTCACCGGCAACCCGACGGTGAAGTTCATGCACTGCCTGCCCGGCTTCCACGACCGGCACACCAAGGTCGGCGAGGAGCTGTTCCAGAAGACCGGGATGGAGTCCCTCGAGGTCACCGACGAGGTGTTCGAGTCCAAGCACTCGATCGTCTTCGACCAGGCCGAGAACCGGATGCACACCATCAAGGCCGTGCTCGTCGCCACGATGGGAGGCTGAGGTGCGCATCGTGGTGGCGCTCGGCGGCAACGCGCTGTTGCGCCGGCGACAGAAGCCGGACGCCGACGTGCAGCAGGCCAACGTGGCCACGGCGGTGGAGGCGCTGGCCCCGCTGGCCGCCGAGCACGAGCTGGTGATCACGCACGGCAACGGTCCGCAGGTGGGAGTGCTGGCGCTGCAGAGCGCGTCGGACCCCCACCTCAGCTCGCCGTACCCCTTCGACGTGCTGGGCGCCCAGACCCAGGGGATGATCGGCTACTGGCTGCTGCAGGCGATGCAGAACGCCCTGCCCGGGCGCCAGGTCGCGGCGATCATCAACCAGACACTCGTCGAGGCGGCCGACCCGGCCTTCGCCAACCCCACCAAGTTCGTCGGCGAGGTCTACGACGAGGAGCAGGCCAGGCTGCTGGCCGAGACGCGCGGCTGGGAGGTCCGGCAGGACGGCTCCGGCTGGCGGCGGGTGGTCGGGTCGCCCACGCCGAAGCGGGTGGTGGAGACCCGGCTGATCCGGTTGCTGCTGCAGAGCGGGGCGATCGTGGTCTGCGCCGGTGGCGGCGGGGTGCCGGTCGTGCGCAACGAGGACGGACGGCTGCAGGGGGTCGAGGCGGTCGTCGACAAGGACCTCACCTCCTCGGTGCTGGCGGAGGCCCTCGAGGCCGACGTGTTCCTGGTGCTCACCGACGTACCGCACGTCGAACGCGGGTTCGGCACTCCGGACGCCGAGCCGATCCTGCGCGCGACGCCGGCGGCGCTGCAGCGCGAGGAGTTCCCGGCCGGGTCGATGGGACCCAAGGTCGACGCGGTCTGCCGGTTCGTGGAGGTCACCGGCGACATGGCCGCGATCGGGCGGCTCGAGGACGCGGTCGCGATCCTGCAGGGTGGCGCGGGGACGATCGTGACACCGGCAGGGGAGTACGGCGGCCCCCGCGACCTCAAGCCGGCGACCCCCGGAGCACAGGTGCTCGGGCCCTGAGGGGCATCCACTGCCCTCTCGAAACTGCCACTTCCCCCACATTGCAACGTGGGGGAAGTGGCAGTTTCACTGGTGAACCAGTGAAACCGCCGCCCTGTGCGAGGCTGGCGCGGTGACCCACGGTGTGCTGCTCGCGGCCGGTGCCGGCAGCCGGATGGGGCGACCCAAGGCGCTCGTCGGCGACTGGCTCCAGCGCGGCGTCCGCGCACTGCGCGACGGCGGCTGTGAGCGAGTCCTGGTGGTGCTCGGCGCCGAGTCGGACCGAGCTCGGCAGCGGCTCGTCGACCTCGACGTCGACGTGGTGGTGGCCGAGGACTGGGAGCAGGGGATGGGGGCCTCGCTGCGCGCGGGCCTCGCCGCCCTGCCCGCGGACGCCGAGGCGGCCCTGGTGACCCTGGTCGACCTGCCCGACGTCGGCGCGCCGGTGGCGCGCCGGATCCTGTCGGCCGAGGGCGACCTGCGCCGCGCGACGTACGACGGACGGCCGGGCCACCCCGTCCTCCTCGCCCGCGTCCACTGGGAGGGGGTCGCCGCGAGCGCCGAGGGCGACCGCGGGGCGCGCGACTACCTGGCCGGCCACGAGGTGACGCTCGTCGAGTGTGGTGACCTGGCCTCGGGCGAGGACGTGGACCGGCTCGACCTGCCTCAGGCGGAATCCAACCCAGGGCCAACCCACCGCTGAGTAGCCTCGAAGCATGCAGCTGTCCTCGCCCCAGGGCGTGACCGACGCCCTGGCGGGCACCGGCTACCTCGCCGACGACGACCTGGCCACCGTCGTCTACCTCGCCTCGGCGATGCAGCGACCGCTGCTGCTGGAGGGTGAGCCGGGCACCGGCAAGACCGCGCTGGCCGAGGCGCTGGCGCTGGTCGCCGACGTGCCGTTGATCCGGCTGCAGTGCTACGAGGGAATCGATGCCACCCAGGCGCTCTACGACTGGGACTTCCCGCGCCAGATCCTGCACCTGCGCACCCTCGAGGCGGCCACCAAGGCCGGCGAGCTCGACCCGGTCGAGGCCGAGAAGTCGCTCTTCGACGAGCGGTTCCTGCTGGCCCGCCCCGTGCTGCGGGCGCTGCGCGAGTCGCCGGCGGTGCTGCTCGTCGACGAGGTGGACCGGGCCGACGACGAGTTCGAGGCGTTCCTGCTCGAGGTGCTGTCGGGGTGGTCGGTGAGCATCCCGGAGCTCGGCACCGTCACCGCGGCCACGCCCCCGACCGTGGTGCTCACCTCCAACCGCACCCGCGAGCTGCACGGCGCGCTGAAGCGGCGCTGCCTCTACCACTGGATCGAGCATCCCGGGCTGACGCGGGAGGTCGCGATCGTGCGCAGCCGGCTGCCCGGCATCAGTGAGAGCCTCGCCCGCCAGGTCACCGAGGTCGTCCAGCAGCTGCGCGACGAGGCCCTGCTCAAGCCGCCCGGTGTGGCCGAGACGCTCGACTGGGCCCGGGCGCTGCAGCGCCTCGGCGTGGAGGACCTCGACCTCGAGGCGGCCGCTCGCACGTTGGGGGCGGTGGTGAAGTATCGCGAGGACACCGACAAGGTGCGCCACGCCCTGGACCGGATCCTGGCCCGATGACCCAGCGCGGCGCCGACGAGATCCTGCTCGGGTTCACGCACGCGCTGCGCGCAGCCGGTCTCCCCGTGACGCAGGACCGCGCCACCAGCTTCCTGGAGGCCGCGATGCTCGTCG
Organism: Marmoricola sp.; assembly: GCA_035689885.1. GTDB lineage: Bacteria > Actinomycetota > Actinomycetes > Propionibacteriales > Nocardioidaceae > Marmoricola. Next base: position 3,671 of record DASSLA010000102.1, read on the forward strand.
GCGCCGACGACCCGGCGGCCACCTACCGGGCGGGGCGGGCCACGCTGTGCGCCGGCCCGGAGGACCTCGTCCGCTACGGCCACGTCTTCGAGGCCTGGTTCGGTGCTCGGGAGGAGCTGCCGCGTCAGGTGCCGCGGGAGAAGCCCCGTGAGCTGAGCTCCCCGCTGCCGAGCGGCGAGGGCATGGAGACCGGCGCGGAGTCCACCGCGGAGCAGGTGCAGGTCGCCGCGAGCGCCGAGGAGGTGCTGCGCCACCGCGACGTGGCCGCGCTGGCCCCGGACGAGAAGGCGCTGCTGGACACGATGATCCGCTCGCTGCGCCCGCGGATGCCGCGGCGCCGGGCGAGCCGCCGTACGCCGTGGCGACGGGGCGAGCTCGACGTGCACCGCACCCTGCGCACCACGCTGCGCCAGATGGGGGAGCCCGGCCGGGTCGAGCACCGACGCCGCGGCACCACCGCCCGGCGGGTGGTGCTGCTCGTCGACGTCTCCGCGTCGATGCGGCCGTACGCCGACGCTCTGCTCCGGCTGGCGCACGTCCTCACGACCGCGCAGACGAGTCGCGGCAGGGTCGAGGTGTTCACGCTCGGCACCCGGCTGACCCGGGTGACCCAGGCGCTGCAGACCACCGACCCCGAGCGCGCCCTGGTGCGCGCCGGCGAGCAGGTCCCCGACTGGTCCGGCGGCACCCGCCTGGGGGAGACGCTGAAGGCGTTCCTGGACCGCTGGGGAGCGCGCGGGATGGCCCGCGGCGCGGTCGTGGTTGTGTTCAGTGACGGCTGGGAGCGGGGGGACGCGGCCGAGCTGGGAGAGCAGATGCAACGACTGAGCCGATTGGCGCACCGGGTGGTGTGGGTCAACCCGCACCGAGGCAAGGACGGCTACCTCCCGGTGCAGGGCGGGATCCGGGCGGTGCTGCCGCACTGTGACGACTTCGTGGCCGGTCACTCGCTGCGGTCGTTCGACGAGGTTCTGGAGGTGGTCGGCAGTGCGTGAGGTGATGGACGACCTGCTGCGGTGGTGGGAGGCAGGGGAGACGGTCGGTGTCGGCACCGTGGTGGCGACGTTCCAGTCGGCGCCGCGGCCACCGGGCGCGTCGATGCTGGTCGGCCCCGGCGGGGAGGCGGTCGGCTCGGTCTCCGGCGGCTGCGTCGAGGGCGCGGTCTACGAGCTCGGCCAGGAGGTGGTCGAGTCCGGGAAGCCGGTGCTGCAGCGCTACGGCGTCTCCGACGAGGACGCGTTCGCGGTCGGCCTCACCTGTGGCGGCATCCTCGACGTCTACGTGGAGAAGGTGAACCAGGAGACCTTCCCAGAGCTGGGCGAGGTCATCACCGACATCCGGGCCGGCCGGCCGGTGGCCCTGGCCACGGTCGTCGAGCACCCCGATCCCACGTGGGTCGGGCGGCGGGTCGTCGTACGCCCCGAGGGCGAGCCGTCCGGCTCGCTGGGCAGCGACCGTGCCGACGACGCGGTGCGTGACGACGCGCTCGGGCTGCTGGCGGCAGGCCACCACGCGACGCTGACCTACGGGCCCGACGGGGAGCGTCGTGGCGAGGGGATGCGGGTCTTCGTGTGGGCGTTCGCGCCCGCGCCGCGGATGCTGGTGTTCGGGGCGATCGACTTCGCCGCGGCCGTGGCCAGGGTGGGGGCATTCCTCGGCTACCACGTGACGGTGTGCGACGCCCGGCCGGTGTTCGCGACGCACAGCCGCTTCCCCGAGGCCGACGAGGTCGTCGTGAAGTGGCCGCACAAGTACCTTCGCGAGGAGGTCGACGCCGGCCGCATCGACCCGCGCACGGTGGTGTGCGTGCTGACCCACGACCCGAAGTTCGACGTCCCGGTCCTCGAGCTCGCGCTGCGGCTCCCCGAGGTGGCCTACGTCGGCGCGATGGGCTCGCGGCGTACGCACGAGGACCGGCTGAAGCGGCTGCTCGACGCCGGCCTCACCGAGGAGGAGCTGTCCCGGCTGCACAGCCCGATCGGACTCGACCTCGGCGCCCGCACACCGGAGGAGACGGCGGTGAGCATCGCCGCGGAGATCGTCGCCCGCCGCTGGGGAGGCACCGGCGACCCGCTCTCGCAGACCGACGGGCGCATCCACGCCCACCTGGTGGGCGACGGGCTGTAGGCCGTGCCGGCCACCGGATACCTCGACCGACCCGGCCTGCTGCCGGGAGCGGTCGGGTGGGCGGTGGCCTACGACCTGCGCGGTCCGGCGCAGGACGTGCACCGCGGCCTGCCCTCGCCGTGGCTGGGGTTCATCGTGGCTGTCGACGAGCCGGTCACGGTGCACGGCACGGTGTCCCGGCGGTCGCGGCCGACGTCGTACGACGTGGTGGTGGCGGGACTGCACCCGGAGGCGGCGCTGGTCGAGCAGCCCGCGCACCAGAGCGGCGTCCAGCTCGCGGTGCACCCGCTGGCCGCGCGGCGGCTGTTCGGGTGCAGAGCCGCGGAGCTGCGCGACCCGGCCACGGAGGGAGCGGACGTGCTGGGTGCCGCAGTCGTGGAGCTGCGCGAGCGGGTCAGTGAGGCAGCCGGGCCGGGCGGACGGCTCGACGTCGTGCAGGAGTGGTTGCGCGACCGTGCTTCTGCGTCGGCCAACTCGGCGGCCGGACGGATGCGGCCCGAGCTGGTGCACGCCTGGACGGTGGTGCAGCGCAGTGGTGGCCGGGTCCGGGTCGAGCAGGTGGCCCGCGACGTGGGGCTCAGCCCGCGACAGCTGCGCAGCCTGATGGCCGCCGAGACCGGGATGTCGCCCAAGCGGCTCGTCCGCCACGTGCGCTTCGAGGCCGTCGTGTCGCGCCTGGCTGCGGGCACCGCGTCGCTGGCCGAGGTCGCGGCCGGGACCGGGTACGCCGACCAGGCGCACCTGTCCCGCGAGTTCGCCCGGATGGCCGGCTGCAGCCCGACGCAGTGGCTGGCCGAGGAGCGCCGAAACATCCAAGACGGCGGCCATCGCGCAGGTCGAGACTGGAGGCATGAGCGAGATGACTGACAACGCACCGGCACCCACTGTGTGGGGCACGTTCCAGGCCCGCGACGCCCGGGCGATGATCGACTTCCTGGTCGCACTCGGCTTCGAGGCGACGGCGGTCTACGGCGAGGGCGAGGTCGTCGACCACGCCCAGCTCGACTGGCCCGAGGGCGGCGGCGTGATGTTCGGCAGCAACAAGACCGAGGGGTTCGTGCTCGAGCCCGGCACGGCCGGGTTCTACGTGGTCACGGACGATCCGCACGGTGTCCACGAGCGGGCCGTTGCCACGGGCGCCGAGATCATCCGGGAGATGGAGGACGCCGACTACGGGTCCACCGGGTTCACGATGCGCGACCCGGAGGGCAACAAGTGGTCGTTCGGCACCTACCGCGGGGAGCCGCGCAAGGGCTGAGCCCGTGTCAGGCCGGCGTCAGGTCCGTGGCGAGGTCGGCCTCCAGGGCGGCGCGGTCCCCGGTGTCGGCGATCGACACTGCGAGGGCCTGCTGGCGCTCGGCCGCTGCGTCGTCGGTCCGACCGAGGGCGGTGAGGGCCCGCCACGCGGCCTCGTGGCCGTAGGCGAGGTCGAAGTCGGCGAGCCCGTGCCGGGCGCAGGTGTCCAGGCAGCGCCGCGCGTGGTGCAGGGCCAGCGCTGGGTGGCCCGCGAGCAGGTGCACACGGGAGAGCAGCCAGTCCGCCCGGGCGGCGTTGCCCGGCTCGCGGCGGGCCGCGCGGTCCCAGTGGTACGCCGCGGCGTACGCACGACGCAGCATGTCCTCGGCGTCGTCAACCGTCCGGTCGGGCTTCTCGATCAGCTCCCACACCGAGTTGTTGGCCTCGACCGCCTGCATCCTGTGCCACTCGCCGACGGCGTCGGTGGCGCCCGGGGCCTCGGACTCGACGTCGGGCAGGGGAGACCCGGTCTCGAGCAGGGTCTTCATGCTGTCGAGGATCCAGACCCAGCCGTGCTCGACGGACGCCCACGTGAGCGGGCTCTGCGCGAGGTCGGCGTGCACGACCCGGACCCGGGTCAGTCCCTCGCCCGCCGGCTCCACGTGCCACTCGACCCGTCCGGGCGGCTCCGCGGCCAGCGCGGCGTCGTACAGCGGGTGCCAGGTGAGCACGAGCCGGTGCGGGGGCTCGACCACCTCGACGGTGCCCTCGAGGGCGGGGGAGCCGTCGGTGCGTGAGGTGGTGTAGGGCTCCTGCGCCACGAGTGGGTGGTCGAAGGCGGTGCCGTGGAAGTACTGGCGGGTGAACGCCGGGTCGGTGATGGCCTGCCACACCTGCTCGGGCGTCGCGCGGACGTAGGTCTCGTACCGGTGGCGGGCGGGTGGCATCGGGTGTCCTCTCGTGGCGGCTCAGGCGCCGGTGTCGCGCTCCAGCCCGGCGCGCAGCCCGACCATCGCGCGGGTGAACGGCTCGGCGTACTTGCTGATCCAGCGGTCGACGACCAGGCCGATCGGGACCGGGTTGAGGTGGTGCAGCTTGGTGCGACCCTCGCGATGGGTGGTGACGAGGCCGGCGTCCTCGAGCAGGGCGAGGTGCTTCATCACGCCGAAGCGGGTCATCTCCGGGACAAGGGCGCACAGCTCACTCGCGGTCCGACCGTCGCGCTCGAACAACGCGTCGAGGAGCCGGCGGCGGGTCGGGTCGGCGAGCGCGCGGAACACGGGGTCCATCTCGGCGTCGCTCGCGACCGGCATGGAGTCACCATAGGTGACCAGATGGTCACATGTCGATCGTCATTTTCGACGCGGTCTGTTCCGGCCGTACGGGATCGGCCACCATGGAGAGGTGCGGAGGAAGGGGCGGGAGGGCCGTCGTACGTCGGGGAGCGCGGTGGTGCTCGCCGTGCTCGCGCTGGTCCTGACCTCGTGCACGGGCGACGACCCGGACGCCTCGCCGCAGGAGCCGGCGACCAGCGAGGCACGCGAGAGCCCGTCGGACACGGAGAGCCCTTCCGAAGCCGCGTCGCCGAGCCCGTCGGAGTCGCTCACGCCGTCCAGCTCGCCGAGCCCGGCGGCGGAGGCACTGCCCGAACCCCCGCACCGGGTGTCCCTGCCGACGCTGATGCGCGAGGAGTTCCGCGGCGGGCGGATCAGGATGCTCCGCCAGGTGCTCGCCACCGACGCGTACACCCGGCACGAGATCACCTACCCCAGTGGCGACCTGACCGTCTCCGGCGTGCTGTTGCGGCCGCGCGGCAAGGGCCCGTTCCCGGCGGTGGTGCTCAACCACGGCTACATCGAGCCGTCGATCTACGTGACCGGCCAGGGGATGATGCGCGAGCAGGACTACCTGGCGCGCGCCGGGTTCGTGGTGCTGCACACCGACTACCGCGGCCACGCGGCCGGCGAGCCGGTGCCGGACCGCAGCCGGGAGACCCGACTCGGCTACACCCGTGACTCGCTCAACGCGGTGGCGTCCTTGAAGCGGCTGCGCTACGTCGACCCCGAGCGGGTGGGGATGGTCGGCCGGTCGATGGGTGGCGCGGTCACCTACAACGCGCTGATCGCCCAGCCGGGGGTGGTCAAGGCGGGGGTCGTGTTCGCGCCGGTGAGCTCCGACTTCGTCGACAACTTCAATCGGTGGACCGTGCGCGAGCGCCCGTCGGCAGCGCAGGCGACCTACCAACGCTGGGGGAGGCCGCGCGAGGAGCCGGCCTTCTACGACGGGCTGTCCGCCCGCACCTACTTCGACCGCATCACCGAGCCCGTGCTGATCCACCACGGCACCTCCGACGACTCGTGCCCGATCCGGTGGTCGCGCGTGAGCGTCCGGCTGCTGAATCGTGCCGGTGTCGACGCCCGGCTGTTCGTCTACGAGGGGGAGGAGCACGCCTTCGGGCCGCAGTGGCCGCTGTCGATGGAGCGCACCGTCCGGTTCCTGCGGAGGCAGCTCAACGGCTGACCTGTCGCGCGGGCGGGACCACCGCTACGGTGTCGACCAGTCACCACAGGAGCGCCGATGAGCCGTCCCAGCAGCGAGCTGCACAGCCGCAGGTTGGCCGCCGTGCGCGCGTGGACGAACTTCGTCGAGCACGGCGACGGCGCACAGGGGCTGGTGCGTCCCGAGATCCTGCGGTCGTGGCAGCGGTCCGCGCCGGTGGTGGGCATCGACGTCCCGGAGGCTCCGCTCGACGACGAGACGGACACCGCTGCGTTCTGGAACGGCTCGCCCCTCCAGGTCGCGGTGGAGCGAGTGGAGTCGGAGCTGCGTCGTACGGCCGAGGACGGCGACCTCGTCGTCGCGGTCACCGACGCCAAGACCCGCATCCTCTGGACGTACGGCGGCCGGGTGATGCGCCGCAAGGCGGAGTCGGTCAACTTCGTCGCCGGCGGCCGCTGGGACGACACCAGCGTCGGCACCAACGCGCTCGACCTCGCGACCCGCAACGACACCCCGTCGATGGTGTTCAGCGCCGAGCACTACGCCCCGATCGTGCACAACTGGGTGTGCTGGGCCGCGCCGGTGCACGACCCGGTCTCCGGAGCGCAGCTCGGCGTGATCGACCTGTCGACCACGTGGGACCGCACCCACCCGATCGGGCTCGCCACGGCTCGAGTGATGGCGCGCCTGATCGAGACCGCGATGCCCGAGTCCGCGCAGCACCCCGGCGTTCCCACGCAAGCACGGCCCGGGCTCTCGCTGCGACTGCTCGGCGCTGCCGAGGCCCGGCTCGACGGGCGCCGGCTCTTCCTCAACCGCCGGCAGACCGAGATCCTCGCGCTGCTCGCGCTGAACCCTGGAGGGCTGTCGCTCGAGCACCTCCACGCCCAGCTGTACGGCGACCAGGCCGTCACCTTCTCCACCCTCAAGGCCGAGGTGTCCCACCTGCGCCGCGCCCTCGGCGGCCAGCTCGCCTCTCGACCCTATCGGCTGTCCATGCCCGTGCACGTCGACGTCAACGAGGTGCTCCGGCTGCTGCGCTCCAACCAGGTCGGCGCTGCGCTCGCGGCCTACGGAGGCGACCTGCTGCCCGGCACCGACTCGCCCGCGCTGGTCGAGTTCGCCGACTACGTGGCCGTAGCGGTACGCGAGGCACTGCTGGCGGATCCGCAGCCGCAGGCCGTGGCGCGCTACACCGAGCTGGCGCCGTACGACACGGAGGTCGTCGAGGTCTGCCTGGCGCTGATGGGGGATCGGCCGCACCCGACGAAGGCGTTGCTGTTGGGGAGGTTGGCGGCAGCG
>DASSLA010000103.1:0-11528 GCA_035689885.1 Marmoricola sp.
GGCCTGCTCGGGCTCATCGGCTTCACGCCGGTCGCCCTGCTCATCACCGTGCTGGTCGCAATCCTGGTGCTCGGCCGTCCGCGGGCGTCGATGGAGACGATCAGCTCGATCCTCGACGGCGCCCTCGGCCCGATCTGCACGATCATCCTGATCACCGGTGCCGGCGGGATGTTCGGCGGCATCCTCGAGCTGAGCGGCATCGGCGCCGCGCTGAGCGACAGCCTGTCCGGTCTCGGCATGTCGCTGATCGTGCAGGCGTTCGTGATCGCGACGCTGTTGCGGGTCGCCCAGGGGTCGGCGACGGTCGCCCTGACGACTGCGGCCGGCGTGATCGCGCCGGCCGTGAAGTCGGCGGACCTGGGGGACTACAAGATCACCCTGCTCGTGATCGCGATCGCAGCCGGCGCCACCGTGCTGTCCCACGTCAACGACTCCGGCTTCTGGCTGGTCAGCCGCTTCTTCGAGATGGACGTGAAGACGACCCTGAAGACCTGGACGGTCATGGAGACGACGCTCGGGGTCACCGCGTTCGCCGTCGCCGCCGTGCTGTGGATGGTCACCTGACGGTCGACAGCGCACGGGGGACCAAGGACCCTTCGCGGCCGGCGGAGTCGTTGCGATGGTCGGAGCATGGGATCGCGCAAGCTCCACGGATGGCGCAAGCTCGCCGGTGCGTTCTGGGGCGCTCCGAGCGACCCCCAGTTCTACGGCGACCTCGAGGTCGACGCGGGCACCCTGCTCGAGCACCTCCACCAGGTGCGTGAGCGGACCGGCGTACGGGTCACGGTCACCCACGCCGTCGGCCGCGCCGTGGCCCACGGGCTCACCGCTGTCCCGGAGCTGCGCGTCCGACTTGCGCACGGCCGCGAGCACCCACGCCCCACCACCGACGTCTTCTTCATCATCGCCGGCGAGAAGGACGAGCTGACCGGCTGCAAGGTCGAACGGGTTGACGAGAAGTCGCTGGGCGAGATCGCCGAGGAGCTCGAGGCCTCGCGTGCCGTGCTGGCGAGTGGTGCCGACGAGTCCTTCGGTCGTGCCAAGCGGGTGCTGGACACGTTGCCGCCACGAGTTCTGAGGGCCGTCATCCGGGTCAGCGCGTGGCTCACCTCCGACCTCGACCTGGACCTGCCGGCCCTCGGCGTTCGGCGACAGGCGTTCGGGAGCGCGATGATCACCTCCGTCGGGATGTGGGGGATCACCCGCGCCTACTCGCCGCTCGCGAGCTACTACCGGGTGCCGGTGCTCGTGCTCGTCGGTGCCGTGACCCACAAGCCGGTCGCGGTGTCCGGCCAGGTCGTGGTCCGGCCGATCCTGACGCTCACCGCGACCTTCGACCACCGCTACGCGGACGGGGCGCAGGCGGCCCGGTTCGCCGCCGCGGTCAAGGACGCCCTGACCGATCCCGAGCAGCTCGAGCAGCTCGGCGTACGTCGGGAGTCCGCGACCGGCTGAGGAGCGGCATGGCGGCGTCACGCGGGGTACCGCGGGCGTGACTCAGCCCCGCCAGAGCCCAGGAAGTGACCGATGTCCACCGACACCATCGTGCTGCCGAAGGACGACCACAAGGAGATCCGCAAGGCCTTCACCGACTTCACGAAGGCAGGCGAGAACGCCACAAGACCAAGCGCAAGCTGGTCGACCGGATCATCGAGCTGCTCACGGTGCACAGAATCAACTGACGGGCGGGCTGTTCGTTCCCCCGGCGTTTAGGTTAGCCTTACCTCTCCGTCAAGGCCCCTGGGGAGGCACGAGTGATCGTCTGTCACTGCCACGTCGTGAGTGACCGTGCCATCACCGACGCCGCGGACCTGGGTGCCCGGACTGTGGCGGCCAACTGCCGGTCCACCGGCGCCGGACGGGATTGTGGCTCCTGCGTCTTCAACGTGAAGCGTCTGCTGTGCCAGCATGAGCACACAGTCGTCGACGTCGCGGAGGTGGAAGGTGCAGCCAGTTGACCCCCGAGTGGTGGAGATGCTCAACGCCGCGCTCACCTTCGAGCTGACGGTCACCAACGCCTACTTCCTCCACTCGCGGATGCTGGACAACTGGGGACTGAACAAGCTCGGCAAGGTCTTCTACGACCTGTCGATCGACGAGATGAAGGACGCCGACGACCTGATCCAGCGGATCCTGATGTTCGACGGTCACCCCAACGTCCAGCGGCTCAACCCGATCGAGGTAGGGGAGTCGCCCGAGGAGATGCTCCGGCTCGCGCTGGCCAGCGAGAAGGAGGCCGTGGCGCAGTTCAACGCCTCGGCCAAGGAGTGCCACGAGCTCGGCGACCACGGCACCGCCTCCGTGTTCGAGGACATGGTCCGCGAGGAGGAGCAGCACGCGGACTGGTTCGAGGGCCAGGTCGACCTCCTCGAGCGGGTCGGGGTGGCGCAGTTCCTCGCCCAGCAGATCGACGCCGGCAGCGCACCGGGCTGAGCATTTCGTCCGCATGAGCGGTCGCCCGGTGGGACACTTCGGGCATGTCTCGACCACCGCGCCCGCGCCGGGGAGCCAACGGCTCGGCCACCGCGCCCCTGCGGGCCCCCTCGCAGCGCTACCGCTTCGTCGCACCGCGGCGCGCCCGGGCGGTGCTCGCCGGGGTGCTGCTCGCGGCGATCGTGTTCACCGGGTTCGGCGCCTGGATGGCCGCCACCGAGGTGGACTCGCAGCCCTGGATCATCACCACCGTCGCCACCGCGCTCGCGGCCGTCGCGCTCTGGGCGTTGCTCCAGTCCAGCCTCCCGCAGGTGGTCACGATCGAGAACTCCATCATCGAGATCACCGACCGCGGTCGCAGTGAGCGGTTCGACCTCGCCGACCCGACCGTGGAGATCCTGGGCCGCGACGGTGAGATCGCGTTCCGCTGCTACGACGGCCGCTTCTCGATCGTGCGCGCCCGCGACGTGAACTGGAAGGTGTTCACGGACGTGGTGATGCACTACCAGAACCACGCCGACCGCAAGGCCGAGGAGCGCCAGGAGCGCTACAGCCGCTGAGTGCGGGCCACCGGTCTGCACCAGCCATGCCTCCGCCCCACGGTGAGGACACCCGGGCGGACCAATTGCCATGGCCCGTTCGGGCTATTTGCGGCGTGTTTGCGTCAGAACAAATGGTGCAAGGCGTCTCATGGATGTCAGGAACTTGCAGGGGGAACCATGATCACGACCGAAGCGTCGTTGTACGGCCAGACCAAGGGCAGTGGGTCAGGAGTGACCACGCTCCTGGTGTGCAGCTGCGGGCAGGAGATCGGCGCCAACCGGCGCGAGCACTGTCCACGGTGCGGCTGCTCATTGAGCTGACCGGCACGCGGATAGGGTGACCACCGACGCGCCCACAGGGGAGGACACGACGGTGGCACCGAGGCAGGAGCAAGCACGCTCTTCGGACGTGTGGACCCTGCCCAACATCATCAGCATGGTGCGCCTGGCCGGCGTACCCCTGTTCCTGTGGCTGGTGCTCGGTCCCGAGGCCGACGTCTGGGCCCTCGTGGTCCTGATGCTCTCCGGGCTGACCGACTGGCTGGACGGCTACCTCGCGCGTCGGCTGAACCAGATGTCGAAGCTGGGGGAGATCCTCGACCCGGTGGCCGACCGGCTCTACATCCTCGCTGCCGTCGTCGGCCTCGCGTTCCGCGACATCATCCCGTGGTGGGTGGCGGTGATCCTCCCGGCCCGCGACATCTTCCTGTGGGGACTCGTGCCGTTCCTGCGGACCCGCGGCTACTCCGCGCTGCCCGTGCACTACCTCGGCAAGGCCGCCACCGCGGCCCTGCTCTATGCGTTCCCGCTGCTGTTCCTCGGTGACGGCAGCGGCACGGTGGCCACCCTGGCCCAGGTCTTCGGCTGGGCGTTCGCGATCTGGGGGATGGGGCTCTACTGGTGGGCCGGCGTCCTCTACGCATGGCAGGTCCGCAAGCTGATGGCCGACCACCAGCGGCGCGCCCCCACGCTCTCGGAGAACTGAGATGAGCCAGTCGGCACCGCCGGGGAACCCGCAGACGCCGGCGTCGATGGGGCTGCTGGCCTACATCAGCACGCACCCGCTCGACGAGGACTACGGCTACGTCTCGGCCTGCCGGGGCCAGAGCGACGCCAAGTCGCCGCGGCGTCGCCCCGGAGCGGCGGGAGCGGTGATCGCGGCCGTCTTCGCGGTGCTGGTGGTCACGGCAGGGGTGCAGACCTCGCGCAACGCCGCCAACGACGAGCAGCAGCGGCGCGAGCTCCTCTCACAGGTCAACACCGCCCGCGACACTCTCGAGCAGGAACGCGACCAGATCCGGGCGCTGCAGAGCGAGACGGCGCGGCTCCAGGCGCGCAGGCTGCGCAGCCTGGGGGACACCCGCGCGCTGAACGGCCAGATCAGGGCACTCGGCACTCGCGCGGGCACGGTCCCGGTCGAGGGACCCGGCGTACGGGTGGTCGCCAACGACGCGGTGGGGGCGGCCAGTGCGCGGGAGAAGGTGCTCGACTCCGACCTCCAGCGCCTCGTCAACGGACTGTGGGCGGCCGGCGCGGAGGCGATCGCCGTCAACGGGCACCGGCTGACCAACCTCAGCGCCATCCGGGTGGCCGGGGACGCGATCACGGTCAACAACCGTTCACTGCGCCGCCCGTACGTCGTCGAGGCGATCGGCAACCAGGACACACTGCCCGCACGTTTCGCGGAAACGACGAGCGGTCAGGCATGGTTGGACCTGCAACGCGAGATCGGCCTGCGGCTGCGGATCGAGACCGTGGACTCGATGCGCCTCCCGGCGGTCGAGTCGCCCACTCTTCGTTACGCGAACAGGAGCCCAGGAGGCATCTCATGATCGCCATCGTCGGGTTGGTGGTCGGCATCGTGCTCGGGCTCCTCTTCACCCCGGACGTGCCGTTGCCCCTCGAGCCCTACCTGCCGATCGCGGTGGTCGCAGCCCTCGACGCCGTCTTCGGCGCCTTCCGTGCGTTCCTCGACGGCATCTTCGACGACAAGGTGTTCGTCGTCTCCTTCATCAGCAACGTGCTGATCGCCGCCATGATCGTCTTCCTCGGCGACCAGCTGGGGGTCGGCGCCCAGCTCACCACCGGTGTGGTCGTCGTCCTCGGGATCCGCATCTTCTCCAACGTCGCCGCCATCCGCCGCCACCTCTTCCATGCCTGAGCAGCAACCACCCCCGGACCAGACCCCGGCGGAGACACCGGCGGAGACACCGGCGGAGACACCGGCGGAGACGACCGGGCTCGACCGGCTACGTGGCTCCGTGCTCAGGCCGACCCGGGGGCAGGCGGTCGCCGCCGTGCTCGTGGGCATCCTCGGTTTCGCCGCAGTCACGCAGGTCCGGCTGACCACGGACGGCGACGACTACGCCAACCTCCGCGAGTCCGAGCTGATCCAGGCCCTCAACGGCCTGCAGGCGGCGTCGCGCCAGGCCGAGCGCGACATCGAGGACCTCGAGGAGACCCGCGACCGGCTGCGCAACACCACCCAGGCCCGGGAGGCAGCGCTCGACCAGGCATCCCGTGAGGTGCAGACCCTCGGGGTGCTGGCGGGCACGGCGGCCGCGCGCGGTCCCGGCATCCGGGTCACGGTGGAGGATCCCGACGGCGAGCTGAGCCTGACCCACCTGCTCGACGGGGTCCAGGAGCTGCGCAACGCCGGGGTCGAGGCGATGGAGATCAACGACCGTGTCCGGGTGGTGGCCGAGACGTCCTTCGAGGACGGCGCCGACGGCATCGTGGTCGACGGGGTCCCCCTGCGCGCGCCGTACGTCATCGACGCCGTGGGGAGTCCGTCGACGCTCTCCGGCGCGCTCTCCTTCGACGGCGGCTTCATCGACGACGTCGAGCTGGCCCAGGGCGAGGTCACGGTCCGCGAGCAGGAACGCGTCGACGTGACCGAGATCCGCGACCCGAGTCGGCCCCGGTACGCCGAACCCGTGGAGGGGCAGTAACCTCACCTGAGTCCGGACCGACCGACGAGGAGCATCGTGTTTCCCGAAGACCTGAAGTACACCTCCGAGCACGAGTGGCTCCGCGACCCGGGGCAGGCCGACGGCTCCGTCCGTGTCGGCATCACCGACTACGCCCAGGACGCCCTGGGTGACATCGTCTTCGTGCAGCTGCCGGAGGTGGGGGAGACCGTCACGGCCGGCTCGGTGGTCGGTGAGCTCGAGTCCACCAAGTCCGTCAGCGAGGTCTACGCCCCGATCGGCGGGGAGATCGTCGCCCGCAACGAGGCGCTCGACGCCAACCCCGAGCTGGTGAACAGCGACCCGTACGGCGACGGCTGGCTCTTCGAGATCGTGGCGGACAACTCCGGCTCCGCCGACATGATGGATGCGGCGACGTACCAGACAACCATCGAGTCCTGACCCCGGCGGTTGCGCGGCGCTGATAGGTTGAGCCAACCCTGAACCTCCACTGACAGTTCAGGGTTGGCCGACGCCGAGGACCTTGGGAGACCGACGACATGCCCTACTGCTCGCAGTGTGGAAGCCAGAACGCCGACGACGCGAAGTTCTGCTCCCAGTGCGGAACCCCGCTCGCCCAGCCCAGCGGGAACGCGCAAGGTGACAACACCGCCACCATCACCTTCGGTGCGCCCTCGAAGTCGGACACCGACGAGCGCGCGTCGCTGAACCCCTCCGACGCAGCCGCGGTCGACGCGCTGCCGGCGGGCAGCGCGCTCCTGGTGGTCCAGCGCGGTCCGGGGGCGGGCAGCCGCTACCTGCTCGACTCCGACCTCTCGACCGTGGGACGTCACCCCGAGAGCGACATCTTCCTCGACGACATCACCGTCTCCCGGCGCCACGTGGAGTTCCGTCGCGAGGACGGCCGCTTCCGGGTGCACGACGTGGGCAGCCTCAACGGCACCTACCTCAACGGTGACCGCGTCGACGACGCAGCGCTGCAGAACGGCGACGAGGTGCGCATCGGCAAGTTCCGACTGATCTTCTTCGCCAGCGACGCCAAGGACGACTGAGTTGCGCCAGGCGGCCCGCATCACCATCGGCCAGGCTGTCGCCGACCTGAAGGCGGAGTTCCCGGACGTCGACATCAAGGAGTCGAAGATCCGGCACCTCGAGAACGAGGGGCTCGTGGAACCTGAGCGCACGCCGTCGGGGTACCGCAAGTACTCCGTGCAGGACATGGAGAAGCTGCGCTACATCATCCGCGCGCAGCGGGAGCACTACCTGCCCCTGCGGGTGATCAAGGAGCACCTCGACGCGCTCGACCGGGGCCTCGAGCCGCCGTCGGCGCCGAATGCGCCGAGCGTGCCGGTCAGCCTGCTGGCCAACCCGGCGCCCGGCGTGGAGACGCTGCTCTCGCAGTCGGCAGACGTCCGGATCTCGCGCAAGGAGCTGGTCAAGACCGCGGAGATCTCCGAGGAGCTCCTCGACCAGCTGGAGAGCTTCGGTCTGGTGCGCCCCCGCACCGGCTCGCGGCACTACGACGCCGACGCGCTCGTGATCGCGAAGGTCGCGGGCGAGCTGTCCTCCTACGGCATCGAGCCGCGCCACCTGCGTGCCTTCAAGACCGCCGCCGACCGCGAGGTGGGCCTGGTCGAGCAGATCGTCGCCCCGATCCGGCGCAGCCGGGAGGAGGGCGCCGAGGGCAGGGCCGCGCAGGCGATGGACGAGATGGCCGTGCTCTCCGTGCGTCTCCACGCGGCCCTCGTCAGGGCTGGCCTGCGCTCCCTGCGCTGACCCGTCCGCGGGTGGAGCAGCCCGGCGACAGCGGCCTCGGCAGACCCCGTCGACGACGCCCGGTGGAGCAGTAGGGTGAGGGTGTGCTCGAGGTAGAGGTAGTCGGAGTGCGGGTGGAGATGCCCTCCAACCAGCCGATCGTGCTGCTGCGCGAGGCGATGGGGGAGCGCTACCTGCCGATCTGGATCGGAGCGGTGGAGGCCACCGCCATCGCGTTCGCCCAGCAGGGCGTCGTACCTCCCCGGCCGTTGACCCACGACCTGCTCAAGGACGTCATCGAGGCCACCGGCAACGAGATCTCGGAGATCCGCATCACCGAGATGCGCGACAGCATCTTCTACGCCACCCTGGTGCTCTCCTCCGGCGTCGAGGTGAGCGCGCGGCCCTCGGACTCGATCGCCCTCGCGCTGCGCACCGGCTCGCGGATCGTGTGTGCCGAGCAGCTCCTCGACGAGGCCGGCATCGTGGTGCCCGACGAGCAGGAGGACGAGGTCGAGAAGTTCCGAGAGTTCCTCGACCACGTCTCGCCCGAGGACTTCGAGCAGGGTCCGCACTGAGGCGTACGCCGCGAAACCGACTTTCAAGTTCCACTTGAAGGTTGGCCGACACGCCGGAGGGTTCTTTGACCAACCCTCAAGTGGAGGTTTACCTTTCGAGTGTCTTCGCTGTAACTCCACTGCTGGCATTTCTCGGGTCCGAACGGACAGCCAGCGCCCGTCTTGGGGTTACGCTCAGCGGAGCGAAAACTTCGGAGGTAGCAGTGGGCACCAAGGACGGCGACGTCGGCGCGAGCAGCACAGCGGGCCGCGACCCCCAGGCAGAGCAGGCCGCACTCGAGGCGGCGCTGGACGCCGACGAGCAGGGGCTGCTCTTCGACGACGACGTGTCGCCGCTGCCCAAGGACCTCGGCTACCGCGGCCCGACCGCGTGCAACGCGGCCGGCATCACCTACCGCCAGCTGGACTACTGGGCCCGCACCGGCCTGGTCGAGCCCTCCGTCCGCGGGGCGACCGGCTCCGGCACCCAGCGCCTCTACGGCTTCCGCGACATCCTGCTGCTCAAGGTGATCAAGCGGCTGCTCGACGCCGGCATCTCGCTGCAGCAGATCCGCACCGCCGTCGCCCACCTGCGCGCCCGCGGCACCGACGACCTGACCCGCGTCACCTTGATGAGTGACGGTGCGAGCGTCTACGAGTGCACCAGCAACGACGAGGTCATCGACCTGCTCCAGGGTGGCCAGGGCGTGTTCGGCATCGCCATCGGCGGCGTGTGGCGCGAGATCGAGGGGTCGCTGGCCGATCTGCCCTCCGAGCGCACCGTCGGCGAGGACACGGACGACGCCAACGACGAGCTGGCCGCACGACGCAAGGCCCGGATGACGGGCTGATCCCGTTCCTGTCACCGCTGCTGGTAGGTTGGCAGCGCTGACAATCCTGCACGGGAGAGTCCCCGGCGGCACCTCCGCGGAGCCGCACCGGGGCGCCGAAGGGGCAACCGCTCCCCGCAACCTCTCAGGCGTCCGGACCGTGCAGGCTGGCAACTCTGGAGGGGCCGACGGCCCCGACTGAGGGGGAGGCCGTCGGAGCCTCGCGTCTCAGGGAGTGTGTTGTGCCAGACCAGCGTCCAGACCAGACCCTCGCCCACCTCACGGCGGGCCGCGCCTTCAGTGACCGGCACATAGGCCCGGACCAGGCCGAGGTCACCGAGATGCTCAAGGCCCTCGGCCTGAGCAGCCTCGAGGCCCTGATGGACGACGCCGTCCCGGACCGGCTGCGCGCCGATGGGCTGGACCTTCCGCCAGCCGCCTCCGAGGGCGCTGCCGCCGCCGAGCTGCGCGCCATCGCGGCCGAGAACAACCCGCTGGTGCCGATGATCGGGCTCGGCTACCACGGCACGGTGACCCCGGCGGTGATCCGGCGCAACGTGCTCGAGGACCCGTCCTGGTACACCGCCTACACGCCGTACCAGCCGGAGATCAGCCAGGGCAGGCTCGAGGCCCTGCTCAACTTCCAGACGATGGTCTCGGACCTGACCGGGCTGACCACCTCCAACGCTTCGCTGCTCGACGAGGGCACCGCGGCGGCCGAGGCGATGACGCTGGTACGCCGAGCCAACCCCAAGCAGCACGGCCCGTACGTCGTGGACGCGGACGCTCTGCCGCAGACCATCGAGGTGGTCCGCACCCGCGCCCGCGGCCTCGGCATCGAGGTGGTCGTCGCCGACCTGACTGAAGGCCTGCCGGAGGGCGAGCTGACCGGCGTGCTCGTGCAGTATCCGGGGGCCTCGGGTCGGGTCTGGGACCCTCGACCCGTCATCGAGGAGGCGCACGAGCGAGGCGCGCTGGCCGTGGTCGCCACCGACCTGCTCGCGCTCACCCTCCTGGAGTCGCCGGGCACCCTCGGGGCCGACGTCGCCATCGGCTCCTCGCAGCGCTTCGGCGTGCCGTTGTTCTACGGCGGGCCGCACGCGGGCTTCATGTCGGTGCGCTCCGGGCTCGAGCGCCACCTGCCCGGCCGCCTGGTCGGGGTCTCGGTGGACTCCGCCGACCGGCCGGCGTACCGGCTCTCGCTGCAGACGCGCGAGCAGCACATCCGCCGCGACCGGGCCACGTCCAACATCTGCACCGCGCAGGTGCTGCTCGCGGTGGTCGCCTCGATGTACGCCGTCTACCACGGTCCGGAGGGACTCACCGAGATCGCCCGCTCCGCCCACGCCCAGGCCACGGCGCTGGCCGCACGGCTGCGCGACGGGGGAGTGGAGGTCGTGCACGACTCGTTCTTCGACACCGTGCTCGCGCGTGTGCCGGCCGGGGCCGCGGGCGTGGTGGCAGCCGCTCATGATGCGGGGGTGCACCTGCGCCTCGTCGACGAGGACCACGTCGGGCTGAGCACGTCCGAGGTGACCGACGCCGCCGTCCTCGACGCGGTGCTGGGCGCGTTCGGGATCAGCGGCGACTCGGTGGCGGACGAGCCGGTCGCGGAAGTGCTGCCCGAGGCGCTGCGCAGGAGCACGACGTTCCTCACCCACCCGGTGTTCAACACCCACCGGTCCGAGACCCAGATGCTGCGCTACCTGCGGCGGCTCTCGGCGCGCGACTACGCGCTCGACCGCGGGATGATCCCGCTCGGGTCCTGCACGATGAAGCTGAACGCGACCACCGAGATGGAGCCGGTCAGCCTGCCCGGCTTCGCCGACCTGCACCCGTTCGCACCCGAGGAGGACGCCCGGGGCTACCGCCGGCTGGTCGACCAGCTGGAGACCTGGCTGGCCAACGTCACCGGCTACGACAGCGTCTCGATCCAGCCCAACGCCGGGTCGCAGGGCGAGCTCGCCGGGCTGCTGGCGATCCGGGCGTACCACGAGGCGAACGGCGAGGGGGCGCGCAACGTGTGCCTGATCCCGTCCTCGGCCCACGGCACCAACGCCGCGTCCGCGGTGATGGCCGGCATGAAGGTCGTGGTGGTGAAGTCCGCGGAGGACGGCTCGGTGGACCTCGACGACCTCCGGTCGCAGTGCGAGACCCACCGCGACGACCTCGCCGCGATCATGGTCACCTACCCCTCGACGCACGGCGCCTACGAGGACACCATCGGCGAGCTGTGCGCGCTGGTGCACGACGCCGGTGGCCAGGTCTACGTGGACGGGGCGAACCTGAACGCGCTGCTCGGCTACGCCAAGCCGGGCGAGTTCGGTGGCGACGTCTCCCACCTCAACCTGCACAAGACCTTCTGCATCCCGCACGGGGGCGGGGGACCGGGTGTCGGCCCGGTGGCGGTGCGGGCGCACCTCGCTCCCTACCTGCCCACCCACCCGATGCACCCCGAGGAGGACCGCCGCTCTGGCATCG
>DASSLA010000104.1:0-24338 GCA_035689885.1 Marmoricola sp.
CGGCATCCGCGAGGTGCGGTTCACCGGCGGCGAGCCGCTGCTGCGCCGCGGGCTGGCTGACATCGTCAGGCGTACGGCGGAGCTGGAGCCGCGCCCGGAGATCTCGCTGACCACCAACGCGCTCGGGCTGGCCCGCACCGCAGAGACGCTCGCCGAGGCGGGGCTGGACCGGGTCAACATCAGCCTGGACACCATCCGGCGCGACGTGTTCGAGCAGATCACCCGCCGCGACCGGCTGCACGACGTACTGGCCGGCCTCGAGGCGGCCCGGGACGCCGGCCTGACCCCGGTCAAGGTCAACGCGGTGCTGATGCGCGGCGTCAACGACCACCTCGCGGCCGAGCTGCTGGCCTGGTGCCTCGAGCGCGACTACCAGCTGCGGATCATCGAGCAGATGCCGCTGGACGCCCAGCACGGCTGGTCCCGCGAGGGCATGGTCACCGCGGAGGAGATCTTCGCGGCGCTGGAGGCGGAGTTCACCCTGACGCCCGATCCCGAGCACCGCGGCAGCGCCCCCGCCGAGACGTTCCTGGTCGACGGCGGGCCTGCCAAGGTCGGCGTGATCGCCTCGGTCACCCGGCCGTTCTGCGGTGACTGCGACCGGGTGCGGCTGACCGCCGACGGGCAGGTGCGCAACTGCCTGTTCGCCCGCGAGGAGTCCGACCTGCGCGGGTCCCTCCGCGGCGGTGCCACCGACGACGAGATCGCCGACCGCTGGCGTCTGGCGATGATGACCAAGCGCCCTGGCCACGGCATCGACGACGAGACCTTCCTGCAGCCGACCCGCCCGATGTCGGCCATCGGCGGCTGACACCTCGCCGACCGGGCAGGTTTGGTTGCTCGGATCGCGCTGACCGGGCAGGTCTGGTTGCTCGGATCGCGCTGACCGGGCAGGTTTGGTTGCTCGGATCGCGCTGACCGGCGTACCTGAGCCAACCAGAACTGCCCGCTCGGCGTACTTGAGCCAACCGGAACTGCCCGGTCGGCGTACTTGAGCCAACCAGAACTGCCCGCTCGGCGTCAGTGGGGGACGACCTCGCGGAGGAAGTTGCGGGCGGCGAGGAACTGGGAGAGCGACTCGCGGTGCTCCTCGCAGGCCAGCCAGGTCTTGCGGCGGTCGGGGGTGTGCAGCTTGGGGTTGTTCCAGCGCAGCTCGTGCACGGCGGGCTGCCGGCACCCCCGGGCCGAGCAGATGTCGGCCTCGGCTGCCGCCTCCGTCACTTCTCGATCTCCTTGTGCAGCCCGCCGGGCGGCACCAGGTCGGAGCCGGCGATGCGCGGGCTGGCGCTGTTGGCCATCACCACGGCCACGTAGGGCAGCACGAACGCGCCCGCGACCAGCACCCAGCGCAGCCAGCCGTCGGCGACGACCGCACCGACGAAGCACAACGTGCGGATGAGCATCGAGAGCAGGTAGCGCCGCCGGCGATGGTCGATGTCGTCGTTCGGGTTGTGCGGCGCGGTGGTGATCCGGATCGGCGGATCCTCGCGTCGCGGTCGGCGGGCTGCGGGCACTCCTCAACACTACGCCGGGGCTGGTGCGTGGCATCCTTGACCAGTCCACACCGTCCGACCCCGCAGGAGATGGCATGACCAACCGCACCTACCGCGTCACCGAGATCGTCGGCACGTCTCCCGACGGCATCGACGCGGCGATCCGCAATGGCGTCGCGCGCGCGGCAAAGACGCTGCGCCACGTCGACTGGTTCGAGCTGCAGGAGGTGCGTGGCCAGGTCAAGGACGGCTCCGTCGAGCACTTCCAGGTCGGAATCAAGGTCGGCTTCCGGCTCGAGGACGACTGACCCCCGGCGTCCCGGCACCCGTGGTGTCCGCCCTGGTCGAGCTCCGGGTGCTCGAAGGTCCGAACCTCTACTTCCCGCGCGCCGCGGTGAAGCTCACGCTCGACGTGACCGCCCTCGCGCGGGCCGCCGAGTCCGACGTACGCCGCCTTGCGGAGAGCCTCGGGATCAACTCGATCCGCGCGGGCCAGCCGGCCAGCGGCTTCCGCCAGCGATCGATCACCCGGCTGGTGAGTTCGCTCGTGCGCCGCATCGGTGCGGAGGCGGGCACCACCCGGCTCGCGGTCCGGGTGCGCCCGACCAGCCAGCCCGAGCGGATCGTGGTCGCCTACCCGTGGCGCGACCGCGCACGAGCGAGGGCGCTGGGCGAGGGCGTGGCCGGGGTGATCGACGGGCTGGAGGCCAACGCCGACGTCTCCGCGCTGATCGACCGGGCCGCCCAGACCGTCGTGGCCGTCGGGCGCGGTGAGCCGCCGCGCACGATCCGGCCCCGCATCCCGGTGGTCGCGGTGACGGGCACCAACGGCAAGACAACGACGTCTCGGTTGATCGCCCACATCGCCCGGCAGGCCGGCCACTGCGTCGGCTGGTCCAACACCGACGGCATCTACGTCGACGGACAGCTGATCGAGGCCGGTGACTACTCGGGTCCCTCCGGCGCCGGTCGGGTGCTGGCGCAGCCCGACGTGAACTTCGCGGTGACCGAGACCGCGCGGGGCGGGATCCTGCTCAAGGGCATCGGCCTCACGCACAACGACGTCTCGGTGGTCACCAACGTCAGCGCCGACCACCTGGGCCTGCAGGGCATCGACACCGTCGACCAGCTCGCCGAGGTCAAGGGCGTGGTGCCACGCATCACCAAGAAGTCCGGCTGGGCAGTGCTCAACGCCGACGACCCCCGCGTCTACGCGATGCGGCTGAAGACTCCCGCCAAGCCGTGGATCTTCACACGCGACCCCGACTCGCCCGCCGTACGCGAGAGCCTGAACGCGGGAGGTCGGGTGACCACGGTGCTCGACGGCTGGGTCACGGTGCTCGAGGGAAACTCCGCCACACCTGTGGTGGAGGTGGCCGACGTGCCGATGACGCTGGGCGGGCTCAGCCACTACAACGTCGAGAACACCCTGGCCGCCTGCTCCGCCGCGCTGGCCGCCGGCATCGACCGGGATTCCGTGGTGGCCGGTGCACGCACGTTCCTGCCCGACACCGAGCACAACCCCGGGCGGATGAACGTCTTCACCCTCGAGGGGGTGACCGTGGTGGTCGACCTGGCCCACAACGAGGCTGGACTCGAGGCGATGATCGAGGTGATGCGCGGGCTGTGTTCGCCCGGCAGCCGCCTGCTGCTCGGCCTCGGCGCCGTCGGCGACCGCCAGGACGACCTGATCGAGATGCTCGGCGAGATCGGCGCCCGGGACGCCGACGAGGTGGTGATCGGGCACAAGCAGCAATACCTGCGGGGGCGCACCACCGAGGAGATCGACGGCCTGCTCCGTGCCGGCGCCGAGCGCGTCGGGGTGACCGACGTCCCGTCGTTGCCCACCGAGCTGGCGTCCCTGCTGGAGCTCGTCTCCCGGGCCACCCCCGGCGACGTCGTCGGGCTGATGTGCCACGCCGAGCGCACCCAGGTCTTCGAGTGGCTGACCACGTCCGGCGCGACGCCTGACACCCCGGAGGAGCTGAGGGCCAAGGTCGACCGGGCCGCCGGTGGCTGACGTCCCCGGCCAGGTCACCCGCTCCTCCACGACCGGTCGTACGACGCTCGTCACCGTCACGCTCGGGTCCGGGGTGGCCATCCTCGACGGCACGGTGGTGAACATCGCGCTGCCGCACATCGGCACCGATCTCGGCGCCTCGCTCAC
Source organism: Marmoricola sp. (assembly GCA_035689885.1). Lineage (GTDB taxonomy): Bacteria > Actinomycetota > Actinomycetes > Propionibacteriales > Nocardioidaceae > Marmoricola. Next base: position 3,661 of record DASSLA010000104.1, read on the forward strand.
CGAGCTGCAGTGGGTGGTCAACGGGTACATGCTCACGCTCGCCTCGCTCATCCTCGTGGGTGGAGCGCTCGGCGACCGGCTCGGCCGGAAGCGCATGTACCTCCTCGGCGTCGCCGCCTTCGCGGTCGCCAGTGCCCTGTGCGCGCTCGCGCAGTCGCCGGGGCAGCTGATCGCGTTCCGTGTGGCCCAGGGCGTCGCAGCCGCGCTGCTCACGCCGGGCGGGCTGGCAATCATCCAGTCGACGTTCGCGCCGCGGGAGCGCCCCGGAGCGATCGGGACCTGGGCGGGGTTCTCGGGGATCGCGGCGGCCGCGGGTCCGTTCGTGGGCGGGCTGCTGCTCGAGCACGGCAGCTGGCGGTGGATCTTCGCGATCAACCTGCCGCTGTGCGCGGTGGTGCTCTTGTTGGGCACGCGCATCCCGGAGTCGCGGGACGAGGAGCGCACCGGCCGCTTCGACCACCGCGGCGCCGTCCTCGGCGTGCTGATGCTGGCCCTGGTCACCTACCTGCTCACCGCGTGGCGCCACCTGCCGCAGCCGTGGTTGCTCGTGCTCAGTCTCCTCGCAGTCGGCTCGGTGGCGGGCTTCGTGGCCCTCGAACGACAGCCGGGAGCGCTCGTACCGATGGGGCTGTTCACGTCCCGGGTGTTCTCCGCGGCCAACGCGATGACCCTGCTGGTGTACGGCGCCCTCGGAGCCGTGACCTTCTTCCTGGTCCTCCAGCTGCAGGTGAGCGCCGGCTGGAGCGCCCTGGCCGCCGGGCTGTCCTCGCTGCCGATCACGATCTGCCTGCTGCTGCTCTCGCCGGCGTCGGCCAACCTCGCGACCCGGCTGGGACCCCGGCTGCCCATGACCGTGGGGCCCCTGCTCTGCGCGGTCGGCGTCACCCTGCTCGCCTCCGTCGGAGCAGACGCGGACTACTGGACCGACGTCTTCCCCGGCATGCTCGCCTTCTCGCTGGGCCTGGCGGCCCTGGTCTCACCCCTCACCACCGCGGTGCTCGCGGCCGCGCCAGACAGCCACGCCGGCGTCGCCAGCGGGGTCAACAACGCGGTCGCGCGCGCCGGGGGACTGCTCGCCGTGGCCGCGCTGCCTGCCCTGGTGGGGCTGGCCGGCACCGACTATCGCGACCCGCAACTGCTCACCGAGGGCTACCGCACGGCCCAGCTCGTCTGTGCCGGGTTGCTGGCCGTTGCGGGCGTGGTGTCGTGGCTCGGCCTCCGGGGCACCGGACCGATGCGACAGGATGGTGAACCATGAGTGAGGACACCAAGCGGCTCGCCGCCCTGATCGACGCCGACAACACCTCCCCGAAGCTCGCCCGGGAGATGTTCGAGGAGCTCGCCGGTTACGGCACGCTGACCGTGAAGCGCGCGTACGGCGACTGGACGTCGACCCAGCTCAACGGCTGGAAGGGCGAGCTGCACCTGCACGCGATCTCGCCGATGCAGCAGTTCGCCAACACCAGCGGCAAGAACTCGACCGACTCCGCGCTGATCATCGACGCGATGGACCTGCTCTACGCGGGCAACCTCGACGGCTTCGTGATCGTGTCCAGCGACGCCGACTTCACCCGGCTGGCGACGCGGCTGCGCGAGGCGGGCATGACCGTCTACGGCGTGGGCCAGCGCAAGACCCCGAAGCCGTTCCAGGACGCGTGCGACCGGTTCATTTTCCTCGAGGTGCTCCGTGACTCCGACCCCTCGTCCTCCGCGAAGGCGACCGAGGCCGATGAGGAGGACGCGACCGAGGCCGGCGCGGCCTCCCGGGGCAACTTGCAGAGCATGCTCACCAAGGCGCTGAACAAGACGCCCTCGGACGACGACGACTGGTCGGCGCTGGGCGCGCTGGGCAGTCACCTCAACCGCACCGACCCGTCGTTCGACCCCCGCAACTACGGCTTCGCGAAGCTCAGTGACCTGGCCAAGGCGCAGCCCTACCTGGAGACGCGGGCGGTGCCGGGGTCCGCCGGGCGCACTGAGCTCTGGGTGCGGCTCAAGGGTCGGGGCGGCCGCCGGACGGCCGCGAAGTCGAGCACCAAGACGGCTGCTGCGGGCACGTCGACCGCGAAGAAGGCGACCAGGAAGGCGTCGAAGAAGGCGTCGCCGTCGGAGGACTGACCTGCCGGTCGGGCCTCAGGTCGCGTCCTGCTCCGCGGGAGGCGGGTTGTAGTCGGGGTCGGAGGCGGGCAGGTCGTCCCCGACGGTGGCCCCGGCCTGCGCGTGCGCCGACCAGTGCTCGAGCTCGGCCATCACCGCGCCGTGCTTGTCGACGCACAGCACCACCAGGTCGCCCCGGTTGGCACGGCTCATCGCGTGCCGGACCGCGTCGATCTCGTCGAGGATGACCTCGAGCTGGCGGCACCGCGCGCCCGAGTCGATCGCCCGGCGTACGCCCTCCGCGACGAAGCCGGCGACCTCGCCGCGCTCCCGACCGCGCAACGCGACGTCCTCGCGCACCACGACGACGTCGAAGTGCGCCGCGGCGACCTCGCCGAGCTCGCGCATGTCCTCGTCGCGGCGGTCGCCGGCGGTGGCGATGATGCCGATCCGCGAGGGCTTGCCGAGCTCGCTGCCGGAGTCGAGGCTCTCGCCGACCCGGTCGACGAAGTCGCCGAGCGCCCGCATGCCCGGGGCGTTGTGGCAGTAGTCGACGATCACGTTGACCCCGTTGACCTCGACCTCGTTGAGGCGGCCGGGGGAGAGGTAGTAGTTGGTCGAGAACGTGCGCAGTCCCTGCCGGATGTCGTGCAGCGGGGCACCGGCGGCGAAGGCGGCAGCGGCGGCCGCGAGGGCGTTCTGCACGTTCATCCGGGCGCGTCCGGAGAAGGTCGCCGGCAGCAGGTGCGTGAAGGCCAGCTGCATCTGCCGGGCCCCGTGGCGTACGACGATCATCTCGCCGCGCTCGGTCGGCTCGAGCACCAGCGCCTTGCCACCGCGGCGGCAGTGGGCGTCGATCAGGTCGCGCACTTCCGAGCCGGGCTCGGACATCGAGAACCACACCACCTGGCCCGAGCACCGGCGGCGCATCTCCCGCACCAGCGGGTCGTCGGCGTTGAGCACGGCGTGGCCGTCGCGGGGGACCGCCTCGACGAGCACGGCCTTGACGTCGGCGAGCTGCTCGATGGTGTCGACACCCCGCAGCCCGAGGTGGTCGGGCTGCACGTTGACCACCACGGCGACGTCGTTGCGCTCGTAGCCGAGACCCTCGCGCAGGATGCCGCCACGGGCCACCTCGAAGACGGCGAAGTCGACGCGCGGGTTCTGCAGCACCATCCGCGCGCTGCGCGGGCCGGACGCGTCGGCCCGGATCAGCAGCCGCTCGTCGATGACCACCCCGTCGGTCGAGGTCATCCCGACCTTGCGGCCCATGCCCTTGAAGATGTGGGAGACCATCCGGCTGGTCGTGGTCTTGCCGTTGGTGCCGGTGACGGCAACGATCGGGATCCGGCTCGGCGCCCCGGGCGGGAACAGCATGTCGACCACCGGCTTGGCGATGAACTGCGGCTCCCCGATGGTCGGGTGGGTGTGCATCCGGAAGCCCGGGGCAGCGTTGACCTCGCAGATCGCGCCCCCGGTGTCGCGCACCGGCTGGGTGATGTCGGGGCAGATGAAGTCGATGCCGGCGATGTCGAGCCCGATCATCCGGGCCGCCTCCTCGGCGATCTCGACGTTCTCCGGGTGCGCGTCGAGGGTGCGGTCGATCGAGATGCCGCCGGTCGACATGTTGCCGGTCAGCGCCAGCTTGACCATCTCGCCGGCCTCGGGGACCGAGTCGAGGACGTGCCCCTGGCCGGCCAGCACCTCCTCGGCGGCGGCGTCGACCCTGATCCGGGTCAGCACCTTCTCGTGCCCGACGCCGCGGCGCGGGTCGGCGTTGGTGAGGTCGACGAGCTGCTGCACCGTGCTGGTGCCGTCACCGGTCACCGAGGCGGGGACCCGCTCGGCGATGGCGGCGATGCGGCCGTCGATGACCAGACAGCGGTAGTCCTTGCCGCTCACGAACGACTCCACGATGACCCAGCCCCGGCGCGACTGCTCCTCGGCGATCGGGAACGCCTCGCGCACCGCAGCCGCGTCCTGCAGGTCGAGGCACACGCCGCGGCCGTGGTTGCCGTCGAGGGGCTTGACCACGACCGGGTAGCCGATGCGCTCCGCGACCGCGACCGCCTGGTCCGCCGTACGCACCGACTCCTGCTTGGGCACGGGCAGCCCGGCCGCGCCGAGCAGCCGGGTGGTGAGGTCCTTGTCGGAGGCGATGTCGACCGCGATCGAACTGGTCTCGGAGGTCATCGTGGCCCGGATGCGCTTGGCGTGGACGCCCTGGCCGAGCTGCACCAGCGAGTGCTTGTTGAGCCGGATCCACGGAATGTCGCGCGAGACGGCTTCGTCGATGATCGCCTGGGTCGACGGGCCGAAGGCGGTGCGCTGCGCACGCAGGATGAATGTGTCGAGCTCCTGGGCGAAGTCCAGCTCCGGGTCGGGCTCGACGAGGTGGTTGACCAGGCGTACGGCGAGCCGGCCCGCCGCGAGCCCGACCTGCTCGTCGACATAGCCGTAGATGATGTTGTACCGACCCCGCTGCCCCTTCACTTGGCGGGTCTTGCCTCGGCGGATGTCGTGGCCGACGACCTGCTGCAGGGCGAGCGCGGCGTGCTCGGCCACGTGGCCCAGCCAGGTGCCCTCGTGCAACCGCTCGACGAAGCCGCCGCGCCGGCCGCGGGAGCAGGAGTGCTCGCGCAGACCAGGCAACGCCTCGAGCAGGTGCTCGGTGAAGCCGGGCAGGGTGTTCGTCGGGTAGTCCTCGAGCACGCCGAGGTCGACGACGAGGTGGATCGCCTTGTCGTAGGACCAGATGTTGGCGCCGCGGTAGACCCGCGTCTCCAGGATGGCCAGCTCGGCGGCAGGCTTGCCGCCGCTGCGGGTCTGGTGGGCCGACTCGGTGTCAGTCATCGTGTCCTCCTCTGTTGCGCCGGGCGAGGCGACGGCGCAGCACCGAGGGGGAGACGTCCCCAGCGGCGATGTCCCGGGCCAGCTTGCGCATGTCCTGGTTGGCCAGCGCGAGCTCGTCGGACTCGGCCGGGTCGATGACCGGGGAGCTGGGCACCAGCGTCCGCGTGGTCAGGTTGAAGTGGGCTCCGGCGGGCAGCACGTGGAGCACGACGCCGGAGGCCAGGATCGGCCGCCGTTCCTTTGCCTCGTGGGCGTTGCTGACCATGTGGGTGCCGTCGAAGATCGTCACCGACCCCCGGCCGACGACCTCGAGCATCTCGTCGTCGTCCTGGCGGGTGATGACGGCGGCGGTGTCCTCGTCGACGCCCATGCCGAGCAGCTGCGGGCTCTGCGAGACGATCATCAGCAGGCGCCCGTAGCGGTTGCGCTGGTCGAAGTGCTGGTCGATCACACAGTTCTCGACCAGGCCCAGCCCCGCGGCCACCTGGGTCATCCGCTGCTTGGGCGTCGTACCGCCCGGGCCGAAGGCCACCATGTGCGAGGACTGGATGCTGGCTCCCGCCGACGTCCCCCCGATGGTGACCCCGGACTCGTGCGCGTCGTGCAGCGCCTGGCCGAACGGCGTGCCGGCGACCACGTTGGAGAGCTTGAGCTGGTTGCCGCCCGTCATGAAGATGCCGGTGGCCTTGGCGAGCTGCTCGACGAGGTCCCGGTCGGACGCCTCGATGCGGTCCAGCGGGCGGACGCCGAAGACCTCGGCGGCCCCGAGCTTGGTGAAGATCGCGTCGTAGACGTCGACGATCTCTGGGCCCAGCGACGAGGCGGTGGCGATCACGGCGATCCGGGCCTGCGGGCCCCCTGCGCGCCGCACGAACTCCCGCAGCACGGTGCGCTTCCCGAGCTTGTCCTCGGCCCCGCCGATGACGAGCAGGTCGCCGCGTCCAGTTGACATGACAGGAAGCCTAGAGGGTGCCACGCTGGCCCGGTGACGCCCTCAACTCCACCATCGGGCTCGGGGAACCGTCGACTGATCATCATGCGGCACGGCAAGGCCGAGGCCTTCGCGGAGGAGGACCAACGTCGGCGCCTCACGGACCGGGGGCGTCGCGACGCGGCGGCCGTGGGGACGTGGCTCGCCGAGCATGGTCTGGTGCCGACCCACGCCTACGTCTCGTCCGCGATCCGCGCCCGGGCCACCTGGGAGGCGGTTGCCGAGGCCGCCGGGGCCGACGCCGTCGTGTCCTTCGAAGGCTCGCTGTACTCGGCCGGTCCACAGACCGTGCTGGACACCCTGCGGACCGCGCCGGAGGACGCCAGGGTGGTGATGTACGTCGGGCACAACCCGACCGCGGCCTCGCTGGCCCACCAGCTCGACGACGGTGACGCGGAGCCGGCGGCGTTTCGGGCGATGAGCCAGGGCTTCCCGACCTGCGCACTGGCCGTGCTCGAGGTACCCGTCGCCTGGGCCGACCTCGACACCGGGGGCGCGCGCCTGGTCGACTTCCACGACGGGCACGCGCGCTAGCTTTCGCGACGTGCCTCCAGCATGCTCGCGCGGCGGGCATCCAACAACGGCGTCCGGATTGGCTCGCCGGCCAGCACCTGCCGTGCCCGCGAGCGGTTCAGCCCGGCACTGGTCGAGAGCTATGTAGATGGGGTCCACGTGGACCCCATCTACATAGCGCGCTCGGGAGGGTTCGGACTCCCGGCCAGAGACGAGTGGGGCGCCTGCGACGCGGAGAGCGTCTCGACTCCTGACTGCCGTGGCCAACGGCTTGCGGCGAGCGCGGAGCGCCTCTCTCACACAGGCGGCGCAGGCGTGGTGATGCCCTCGTCCGCGTCGGCGGCCTCGATCTCCTCGCGGCTGATGCCGAGGAGGTACATCACGGCGTCCATGTAGGGGACGTTCACCGCGGTGTGTGCGGCCTCCTGCACCACCGGCTTGGCGTTGAAGGCGATGCCCAGGCCGGCGGCGTTGAGCATGTCGAGGTCGTTCGCACCGTCGCCGATGGCGATCACGGCGCTGAGCGGGACCCGGCTCTGCTGGGCGAAGCTGCGCAACGCCGTCGCCTTGCCGGCACGGTCCACGATGTCGCCCAGGATCTTCCCAGTCAGCTTGCCGTCGACGATCTCGAGCTCGTTGGCGTGCGCGAAGTCGATGCCGAGGTCCTCGGCCAACCTGTCGGTGATCTGGCTGAACCCACCGCTGACGATGGCGAACCGGTAGCCGAGACGCTTCAACGTGCGCACGGTGGTGCGCGCTCCGGGCGCGAACTCGAGCTCGTCGTACACCCGATCGAGGGCGGCGGCGCCGAGTCCGGCGAGGCGCTCGACACGCGCGCGCAGGCTGGCCGCGAAGTCGATCTCGCCACGCATCGCCTGCTCAGTGATGGCGGCGACCTCGGCCTCGCACCCGGCGTGCGCAGCCAGCATCTCGATCACCTCGCCCTGGATGAGGGTCGAGTCGACGTCCATCACGATCAGGCGCATGCTGCGGCGGAGCAGGTTGGCCGCCTGGACCGCGATGTCGACCTCCTGGTCGGCGGCCTCGCGGGCGAGGATGCCGCGCAGCTTGTCGGGATCCACGCCGGAGACGTGCAGGTCGATGGCGGTGACCGGGTAGCGCGCCATCCGCTCGATCCGGTCGATGTTGGCTCCGGTGTCGGCGATGCGTCCGGCGACCGCGGCCATGGCGGCGGAGGTGAGGGGAGTGCCGAGCACGGTCACGTGGCTGCGTCCCTTGGGGCGGTGCCGATTGTCACCCTCGCCGCGCTCGAGCTCCAGGGTCATGTCCAGGTCGTCGGCCACCTGCTCCATGGCCGCCCGCACCGGCTTCCACTCGCGGGGCGCGGTGACCAGCACACCGAGGATCAGGCGTCGTCGCAGCAGGATCTGCTCGACGTCGAGCACCTCGACGCGGAAGCGGGCCAGCGTCTCGAACACCAGCGAGGTGACGCCGGGTCGGTCCTTGCCGGTGAGGGTTATCAGCAGGGTCCGCGGGACCTCGATGGGGGCGTCCTCCAGCACAGGACGAGGCTAGCTGCTGTCAGCCCTGGTGGGAGCAGGCGCCCACCAGGGCGCGCCGCGCAGCCTGGTCGAGCTCGGTGAGCGCCTCCCGGCGCTGCCTGACCTCGTGCGCGGAGACGGCGCCGCCCTCCTCCCGGCGGGCGAGGTCGACGATCTCCAGGCAGAGCGCGGCCCGCTCGACCGTCTCCACCCGCCGCGGGGTGGTGCCCGGCGGCAGGGGAGGCTGCGGGCGGTGCCGCAGGTTCATCAGCAGGTCGGGGATGTCCGGTTGCCAGGAGGCCACGTCGAGGTCGACGAGTCGCCGCGTCACCTCGGTGAGTACCGTCCGCAGCTCGATCGCGGTGTCCCGCTCGTCGACCCACGGTGCGGGGTCGGCGACGTGCATGCGCCACACCACCGTCCGCGCGTCCTCCTCCGGCACCAGCCCGAGCCCGCCGGAGAGCACCGCCTCCCCGGCGTCGATCGCCAGGAAGTTGAGCTCCTGCGGTCCGCCGAGCCCGAGCGGGTCGCCGGGCACGGGCAACGCCAGGCTCGCGGGACCGTCGAGCCGGCGCGGCAGCTCGTGCAGCTCGAACGCCTCACCGTCGAGGCCGACCACTAGGTGGCGAGGCGCGTCACCGCGGACCGCGGAGGCCAGGTCGTCCGGACCCGCACGCCCCAGCCGCACCGCCTCCAGCCAGGCGGTGAGGACTGCGGATGCGGGAAGTGCGGTCATCGGCGGCACTCTAGGCACCGGTAGGTTGTGCCGGACAAGAGAGACGTCCCACCGATCCGCCGCCGAGGTCCACTTGAACGCTGTGCTCGAGCTAGCCGACGTGACCGTGAAGCGAGGCCAGGCCACCCTGCTGGACGGGGTCGACTGGATGGTCGAGGAGGACGAGCGCTGGGTCATCCTGGGCCCCAACGGCGCCGGCAAGACCACCTTGATGCAGCTGTGCTCCGCGCAGATCCACCCGACCGGGGGAGTGGTCGGCATCCTCGGCGAGGTGCTCGGCACCGTCGACGTGTTCGAACTGCGGCCCCGCATCGGCTGGACGAGCGCCGCCGTGGCGGACCGGATCCCGCGGCACGAGCTGGTCCGCGACGTGGTGGTCTCCGCGTCGTACGGCGTGGTGGGCCGGTGGCGCGAGCGGTACGACCAGCTCGACCACGGCCGCGCGGAGGACCTTCTCGTCGAGGTCGGCGCCAAGGCGCTGATGGACCGGACCTTCGGCACCCTGAGCGAGGGCGAGCGCAAGCGGGTGCAGATCGCGCGCGCCCTGATGGCCGACCCCGAGCTGCTGCTCCTCGACGAGCCCGCGGCCGGCCTCGACCTCGGTGGTCGGGAGGACCTGGTCGCCACGCTGTCGGTGCTCGCCATGGACGAGTACTCCCCGGCGACGATCCTCGTCTCCCACCACGTCGAGGAGATCCCGCCCGGGTTCACGCACGCGCTGATGCTACGCGAGGGACGGGTGACGGCGGCGGGTCCGCTACCCGAGGTGATGACTGAAGAGGTGCTCAGCGAGACCTTCGGGATGCGCCTGATGCTGCACGAGGAGGACGGTCGATACGCGGCACGTCGACGTGCGGGTCGACACGCCTGATTCCGCGCACCCGTTGGATAGTGTCGCCGCATGGAGTGGGCGGAATGGTTGCGCGACCACGCGTGGGAGAGCTGGTTGACGCTGGCCGTCGCGCTGGCTGCCCTCGAGCTGGTCAGCCTCGACCTGATCTTCGTGATGCTCGCCGGTGGCGCGCTCGTCGGCGTGATCACGGCGCTGCTCGGCGGCCCGGTCGCGCTGCAGGTGGTTCTGGCGCTGGTCACCGCCCTCGGTCTGGTCGCGGTGATCCGGCCCAGCGTCGTACGCCGTCTGCACAGCGGCCCGGACCTCAAGACCGGCGCCGACGCGCTGATCGGCAAGCGGGCGACGGTGCTCCGCGAGCTCGCCTACGGCACCCCCGGCCGGGTGAAGATCGGCGGCGAGGAGTGGACCGCCGAGCCCTACGACGAGGACGACCGCATCGAGGTCGGCGAGACGGTCGACGTGGTACAGATCAAGGGCGCAACGGCCTACGTGCTGCGCGTCCACCGGCTGGAGCCCTGATCTCGGGGCCTGGAACAGAAAACGGATAGGGGAACCACGGTGCCCGCAGCTCTCATCTTCTTCCTGGTGTTCGCCGTCTTCGTCGTGCTCGTCCTGGCGAAGACGATCCGGATCATCCCGCAGGCGCGCGCCGGCATCGTGGAGCGGTTCGGCAAGTACCGCACCACCCTGCAACCGGGACTGAACATCGTCACGCCGTTCATCGACCGGGTGCGCTACGTGATCGACATGCGTGAGCAGGTCGTCTCGTTCCCGCCGCAGCCGGTGATCACTGAGGACAACCTGGTGGTCAGCATCGACACCGTCATCTACTTCCAGGTGACCAACCCGGTCTCGGCCACCTACGAGATCGCCAACTACATCTCGGCGGTCGAGCAGCTCACCATGACCACGCTGCGCAACATCGTCGGTGGCATGGACCTCGAGCAGACCTTGACCTCGCGCGAGGAGATCAACCGCGGGCTGTCCGTGGTGCTCGACGAGGCCACCGGGCGCTGGGGCATCCGGGTCGGCCGGGTGGAGATCAAGGGCATCGACCCGCCGCCCTCGATCAAGGACTCCATGGAGAAGCAGATGCGCGCCGACCGCGACAAGCGCGCGGTCATCCTCACCGCCGAGGGCCAGCGCCAGTCCGCGATCCTCACCGCGGAGGGAAACAAGCAGGCCGCGATCCTCAACGCCGAGGGCGATCGCGAAGCGCTGATCCTGCGCGCCCAGGCCGACCGCGAGGCGGCGATCCTCAAGGCGCAGGGTGAGGGCCAGGCCATCCAGACCGTCTTCCAGGCGATCCACGACGGCCGCCCCGACCAGGCGCTGCTGGCCTACCAGTACCTCCAGATGATGCCGAAGATCGCCGAGGGTGACGCCAACAAGGTGTGGGTGGTCCCCTCCGAGATCACCAAGGCGCTCGAGGGCCTCGGGTCCGCCGTGCACGAGGTCGCCGGCATCCCCAAGCGCTCGGGGGGCCCGAAGTACCGCGTCGACACCGACGTCGAGGCGGCCCACGACGAGTCCGCCCAGCCGGACACCTCTGACACCCAGGCCGAGGTGCGCAAGGCCATCGCCGCGGCCGAGGCCTCGGCCCGCGGCGCGGGAGGGTCGAAGCCGGCACCGCCCACGACGGATCCCGGCGACCCCACGGGTGAGGCGCCGACCACTCAGTGAGTCCGTTCGAGGTCGTGGCCATCCTTCTCGCGGGGATGGCCGCCGGCACCATCAACACCGTGGTGGGGTCGGGAACGCTGATCACGTTCCCGACCCTCCTCGCGTTCGGGATCCCGCCCGTGACGGCCAACGTGTCCAACACGATCGGGCTGGTGCCCGGATCACTCTCCGGCGCGATCGGCTACCGCCGTGAGCTCGAGGGACAGCGCTACCGCGTGCTCGTGCTCGGTACGGCGTCGCTGCTCGGCGGTATCGCCGGGGCACTGCTGCTGCTCTGGCTGCCCTCCTCGGCCTTCGACGCCATCGTTCCGGTGCTGATCCTGCTGGGCTGCGTGCTCGTCATCGTGGGTCCCCGCATCTCCGCCCGGGTCGCGGCTCGTGCCGAGTCCCGCGGCGGCCTCGCCGAGCACGGCGCCTGGTGGGTGTGGCCCGCCGTGCTGGTGGCGGGCGTGTACGGCGGCTACTTCGGCGCGGCCCAGGGCGTGCTGCTGATGGCCATCCTCGGCATCGGCGTCGCGGACCACATGCAGCGCCACAACGCGACCAAGAACGTGCTGGCGCTGATCGTCAACGCGGTCGCGGCCGTCGTCTTCGTGCTGCTCGCCTTCGTCGACGTGCCCTTCGCGCCCGCGAGCAACAGCGGCACCGTCGACTGGCCAGTTGCCGGCCTGATCGCTCTCGGCTCCGTCATCGGCGGCCAGATCGGTGCGACGGTCGGGCGTCGGCTGCCACCCAACGCCCTCCGCGCGGTCATCGTCGTGGTCGGCGTGGCGGCCGTGATCAGCTTCGTGGTCTGACACGCCCCTACCGCAGCACGTACGCCGACAGCCACCGGGCCAGCTCGTCGAAGACCCGCGAGCGGGCGGGTTCGGGGGAGAGGGTCACGTCGTGCAGCGCCCCCGGGACCTGCACGATCGTCACGTGCCGGGAGATGCGCGCGGCGCGGCGGCGCATCTGCTCGACGTCGAGCACCACGTCGGTGCACATCAGGTCCGGGTCCTGGTCGCTGGTCGGCTGGCTGGACCGGTCCGAGCTGAGCATCAGCACCGGTGCGTCCACGTCCAGCCCCCGCGCGATCCGTGCCTGGCCCTGCCGGATCGCCCTGATCCAGCCGGCGTACACCGGCCACGAGGTCAGCGGCTTCCAGGCGAGGTCGAAGTCCCACTCGCCGAGGTGGTCCTTGTGCAGGCTGCGCGCGTAGACGCCGGTGACCGTGCGGGGGACCGGCCGCATCGGCTGGTAGGCCCCGATGCGTTGGATGGCCGGCATCGCCATCAGCCGGGTGAACGCGTCCCCGTGCATGTCGATCCACGGCGCGTTGAGGAACACGCCGGCCACCGGGTGGCGCCGGTCGTGCAACCACAGCGGGACCGTGAGACCGCCCGTGGAGTGGGCCGAGACGACCACGTGGTCGTGGTCGCGACGCACCTCCTCCAGGGCGAGGTCGAGCTCCTCGTAGTACTCGGCGAGGTCCGCGACATAGTTCGGCGTCTGGTGCTCGCGCAGTGACCGGCCGTACTTGCGCAGGTCCAGCGCGTGGAAGTCGAAGCCGTGCTCCACCCAGAAGTCGGCGGCGACGGTCTGGAAGAAGTAGTCGGCGAAACCGTGCACGTGCAGCACGGCCCGCCCCGTCGGTTCCGGCGCCGCACGCCGGACGAGCGTCGCGACCACCTCGCCCTCGTGGTCGGGCCGCAGCGTGAAGGGCCGGCTGGTGTACGGCGGGCCGAGGACGTCGGTCTGCTCAGGCACGGGCGCATCCTGCCAGACCCGCTCAGGCAGCGAGGGCGAACTGCACCGCCATCACGGCACCGGCAGCAGCCAGCAGGACCCCGGCGACGCGCACGGTGACCCGGTAGCCGCCCTCGGTGAGGCGGTGCCGGCCGCGCGCCACCAGGAGAGCCACGACGACCTTGGCTCCGACCAGTAGCCCGTAGAACGCGACCACGAGGGCTACGCCGCCGGCAGGGTCGCTGCGCCACGTGGCGATGGTGAGCGGCCCGAGGGCGGTCGCCCAGGCCACCCACGGGTGGGGACTGACCAGGTTGAGGAGCACGGCGGTGCGCAACGTCCGCAGCAACGGGCCCGGCTCGGCCTCCTCGGAGTGCAGCGACGCTGTCCGTGCCTCGAGCCAGGTGTGCACCCCGAGGGCCACCATGAGCACACCGCCGACCACGCCGACCACTGCCAGCACCTCCGACGACAGCTGCCCGAGCAGCAGCAGCGTCGTGGTCACCACGACCGCGTCGGAGACCAGCGGCGCACAGGCCACCACCACACCGGCCCGGGGCCCGGAGCGGAGCGCCGTGGTGATCGTCCAGAAGAGGAGCGGCCCGGGACTCACACCCGCAGCGACACCGAGCGTGGCGCCCAGCAGAAGGGCGTCCCACCAGTCACCGGACACGGCCGTCCTTTCCTTGAATCGTTCCAGAAAAGATGCTTGGGTGAAGCCATGATCCCGGACGAGGCCACCGCGCTCCGCAAGGCGGGCCTGCGGGTCACTCGGCCGCGCGTCGCGGTCCTCGCGGCCCTGCCGGGTCAGGCGCACGCGGACGCCGACTCCATCGCCTCGGCGGTGCGCCAGGAGCTGGGTTCGGTCTCCACGCAGGCCGTCTACGACGTCCTGCACGCCCTCACCGACGCCGGGCTCGTCCGCCGCATCGAGCCGGCCGGGTCACCGGCGCGTTACGAGCTGCAGGCCGGGGACAACCACCACCACCTCGTGTGCCGCTCCTGCGGCCGCATCACCGACGTCGCCTGCGCCGTGGGCGAGGCGCCGTGCCTGCACCCCTCGTCCGACTGGGACTTCGACATCGAGGAGGCCGAGGTCATCTACTGGGGCACCTGCCCGGACTGCCGCGCCGAGTGACGCCCACCGCCGTACCGAGCACCACCGATCACCCACCGATGAAGGAGAGCAAGTTCGTGCCTGAGCACAACCAGAAGCCCCTCACCAGCGCCGCCGGCGCACCGATCGCCAACAACCAGGACAGCCTCACCGCCGGTCCGCGCGGCCCGATGCTCCTCCAGGACCTGTGGTTCCTGGAGAAGCTGGCGCACTTCGACCGCGAGGTCATCCCGGAGCGGCGGATGCACGCCAAGGGCTCCGGTGCGTACGGCACCTTCCGCGTGACCAATGACATCTCGAACTACACCCGCGCCGCGATCTTCGACCGGGTCGGCAACGAGTGCGAGATGTTCGCGCGCTTCTCCACGGTCGCCGGCGAGCGCGGTGCCGCGGACGCCGAGCGCGACATCCGCGGCTTCGCCCTGCGGTTCTACACCGAGGAGGGCAACTGGGACGTGGTCGGCAACAACACCCCGGTGTTCTTCTTCCGCGACCCGCTGAAGTTCCCCGACCTCAACCGTGCGGTGAAGCGCGACCCGCGCACCAACCTGCGCGACGCCGAGAACAACTGGGCCTTCTGGACCGGTCTGCCCGAGGCTCTTCACCAGGTCACCATCGTGATGTCCGACCGCGGCATCCCGAAGTCCTACCGCCACATGCACGGCTTCGGCTCGCACACCTTCTCGATGATCAACGCCGAGGGCGAGCGGTTCTGGGTCAAGTTCCACTTCCGCACCCAGCAGGGCATCGAGAACCTCACCGACCAGGAGGCCGCCGAGGTCATCGCGCAGGACCGCGAGTCGTCCCAGCGCGACCTCTACGAGTCGATCGAGCGCGGCGACTTCCCGCGGTGGAAGTTCTACATCCAGGTGATGCCGGAGGCCGAGGCGGAGACCTACCGCTTCCACCCCTTCGACCTGACCAAGGTCTGGAGCAAGAAGGACTACCCGCTGATCGAGGTGGGCGAGTTCGAGCTGAACCGCAACCCCGACAACTACTTCGCCGACGTCGAGCAGGCCGCGTTCACCCCGGCCAACCTGGTGCCCGGCATCTCCTTCTCACCCGACCGGATGCTCCAGGGTCGACTGTTCTCCTACGGCGACGCAGCCCGTTACCGGGTGGGGGTCAACCACCACCAGATCCCGGTGAACTTCCCCAAGGCGGCGCCCGGGTTGAACACCTACCACCGCGACGGCCAGATGCGGGTGGACGGCAACGGGGGCAGCACGCCGACCATCCAGCCGAACAACTTCGGTGGCTGGCGCGAGCAGCCCGAGTACGCCGACCCGGCGCAGGCCGTGGGGTCGACGGCCGAGCGGTTCGACTACCGCGAGGACGACGACAACTACTTCGAGCAGCCGGGCAACCTGTTCCGCCTGATGACCGCGGAGGAGCAGCAGCGGCTGTTCGAGAACACCGCACGGGCCATCGACGGTGCGTCCGAGACCTCGGTGGAGCGCCACGTCGAGCACTGCACCAAGGCCGACCCTGCCTACGGCGAGGGCGTGCGCAAGGCGATCGAGGCGCTCGCGGCCTCGAAGATGTCCGAGGTCGACCCCAACCCGGAGAACGTCCCGGCGGGCTGACCTCGCCCTACCTCAACCCGGTCAGTGCTGGTAGGTGCCGTGGATGATCGCCCTGCCGGCCGTCTTGAAGGCCAGGTTGAAGCTGACCACCGCCGGGGAGGCCTCGGAGTCCACGCCGAGGCTCTCCTCCCGCACCGCGTGCACGACGAAGAAGTAGCGGTGCACCTGGTCACCGGGCGGGGGAGCGGCCCCCATGAACGCCTCGGTGCCGCCGTCGTTGCGGCACATGAAGGCGTTGCCCGGAAGGGCGGCGCCCTCGGCACCGGCACCGGTCTCCAGCGACGTCACGTCGGCGGGCAGGTCGACCAGCACCCAGTGCCAGAAGCCCGACGGGGTCGGGGCGTCCGGGTCGAAGCAGGTGACGGTGTAGCTCTTCGTGTCCTCCGGGGCGCCGCTCCACGAGAGCTGGGGCGAGCGGTCGCCGCCGGCGTTCACCTGGTCGTCCTCCAGCGGCTGCCCGTCGGTCACATCGGTGCTGGTGACCGTGAAGGAGGGCACCTTCGGCAGCAGGTCGTAGGGATTGGGGCTCACGGGTCGCTCGAGACTCATAGGCGCAACCTAGTCCGCACCGTGGGAGGACGGAACCACCCCGCCCCCGGGTCCTCACAATGGAGCGGTGACCCTACCCGCCAGCGACCCACCCACCTATCCGGTCGGCCTGCGCCTGTCCGGGCGCAAGGTCCTGCTGGTGGGTGGCGGCAACGTCGCGCAGCGCCGGGCGCCCTCGATGATCGCGGCGGGCGCCGACGTCCACGTCGTCTCACCGGACGTGACCCCGGCCATCGAGGGTCTCGTGGGCTCGGGCGAGCTCACCTGGGAGCGCCGGGAGTTCCGCGACCGCGACCTCGACGACGCGTGGTACGTGATGGCGGCGACCGACGACCCAGCGGTCAACGCCCGGGTCAGCGAAGTCGCCGAGGCACAGCGGATCTTCTGCGTGCGCGCGGACGACGCGCACGCGGCCACGGCGTTCACCCCGGCGGTGGGCAGTCACGACGGCGTCAGCGTCGCGGTGATGGGCAGCTCCGCCGCCGACCGTGACCCGCGCCGGTCGGCCGGGCTCCGCGACGAGATCGTGACCGCCCTGCGCGAGGGGGCGATGGGTGCGCGCCACCACCGCGCGAGAGTCCCCGGCGTCGTGCTCGTCGGCGGCGGGCCCGGAGGACCGGAGCTGGTCTCGGTCGCCGGGCGCAAGGCGCTGATGGACGCCGACGTGGTGATCGCGGACCGGCTCGCGCCCCGCGAGCTGCTCGGCGAGCTGCCGGGCGACACCGAGGTCGTCGACGTGGCCAAGCTGCCGCGTGGGCGCTCCGCCCAGCAGGAGCAGATCAACCAGCTGATCGTCGAGGCAGCGCTCGAGGGCAAGCGGGTGGTCCGCTTCAAGGGCGGGGACAGCTTCGTGTTCGGCCGCGGCTTCGAGGAGGTGCTCGCCTGCCAGGAGGCGGGGGTGCCGGTGGAGGTGATCCCCGGCGTGAGCAGCCCGCTCGGCGTGCCCGCCGTCGCCGGGATCCCGGTGACGCACCGTGGGATCACCCACGAGTTCACCGTGGTGAGCGGGCACCTGCCACCGGGACACCCCGACTCGCTGGTGCGATGGGGTGCCCTGGCCCAGCTGCGCGGCACCATCGTGCTGATGATGGCCGTGGAGAACGCCCCGCTGATAGCGGAGGTGCTGCTGCGCGGTGGCCGGCCCGCGTCGACACCGGTGGCCATCGTCTGCGACGGCACCATGCCCACCGAGCGCACCGTGCTGTGCACCCTCGGCACCCTGGGCGGCACGATCGCGGATGAGGGGGTCAGGCCCCCGGCGGTGATCGTCATCGGCGAGGTCGTCGCGGTGGCGAAGCCCGAGCAGTTCACGCGAGCCGCTGATGGCTGAGCTGGTCGAGGTCACCGACCCCGACGACCCGCGGCTCGCCGACTACCGCGACCTGCGCGACGTGCAGCTGCGCCGCTCGCTCGAGGCCGAGCACGGCCTCTTCCTCGCCGAGGGCGAGAAGGTCGTACGCCGTGCCGCCGGCTCGGGCTACCCGGTGCGCTCGTTCCTGATGGCCCCCCGCTGGCTGGACGGGCTCGCCGACGTCCTGGCATCCACCGACGCTCCCTGCTACGTGGTCTCCGAGGAGCTCGCCGAGCAGGTGACCGGCTTCCACGTGCATCGCGGTGCGCTCGCCAGCCTGGCCCGCACCCCGCTGCCCGCGCTGGACTCCGTGCTGGCCGACGCCCGCACCGTGGTGGTCTGCGAGGACATCGTCGACCACACCAACGTGGGAGCCGTCTTCCGCAGCGCGGCGGCGTTCGGCGTCGACGCCGTGCTGCTCGCCCCGCGGTGCGCCGACCCGCTCTACCGCCGCTCGGTGAAGGTGGCGATGGGCGCGGTGTTCGCGCTGCCCTGGACCCGGCTGCCGGACTGGGCGGAGGCGTTACCGACGCTCTCGGCCGCCGGCTTGACCACGGTCGCGCTGACCCTGGCCGACGACGCCGTGCCGCTGGAGGAGGCCACCGCCGGCGTGGACCGGCTGGCGCTGGTGCTCGGCGGAGAGGGCCACGGCCTGTCGCGCCGGTGGCAGCAGCAGGCCGACCGGCGCGCGATCATCCCGATGGACGCGGGCATCGACTCGCTCAACGTCGCCGCCGCCGCAGCGGTCGCCTGCTACGTCTGCCGGCGGCGTCACTCCGCCGGCCAGCCCTCGGGGTAGTCGTCCGCCGCAGCCTCCATCTGCTTGCGCAGCTTCTTGCGGGCCCGGTCGCTGAGCCGGTCACCGAACACCGTGCCGAGGGTGTGGTCGGTCTCGTGCTGCAGGCAGCGGGCGAGCAAGCCGTCGCCCTCGTGGACGACGTCCTCGCCGTCGAGGCCCTGGCCGGACACCCGCGCCCAGTCCGGCCGGGCGCACTCCACGAACGCCCCGGGGTAGGACAGGCAGCCCTCCTCGCCCTCGTCCAGCTTGCGGTCGCGTCCCTCCGGGAGCTCCAGCACCGGGTTGCACACCACGCCCTGGTGGGACTCGTAGGACGCGTCGGGGCAGTCGAAGACGAACACCGCGAGGTCGACACCGATCTGGCACGCCGCCAGGCCGACGCCGTCCGCGGCACGCATGGTGGCGACCATGTCCGCGACCAGGGCGCGCAGCTCCTCGTCGTACGACGCGACCGGGCGGGCCTGACGGTGCATCACGTCCTCGCCCCAGCGCGTCATCGGGCGCACGGTGCCGCCCTGGGGCAGCACCCCTGCAGGGGCGTCGCCGGGTGCGTCGTCGGAGTGTCCTGGTGTGGGCATGGCCGCGATCCTATTGCGTGACCCGCGCCACGCCCGTGGGGTGTGGCGCCATGTGTAACTCACAGTTACATTCGGAGACATGACCTCGCAGCGCACCGCACCGACAACGCCGCAGAACGGCGCCGCCAGGACCCCGCAGAAGCTGCCCTGGAGCCTGCTGCGGGCCGGTGGCCGGCACGGCCTCGCCGACAGCGAGACCCGAGACCCGATCGGGCTGGCCGTGGCCGCCCTGAACCGGCTGGCCTCCAGCGACATCATCGACCGGCTCGGCATCCGCAAGGCCAGCGAGCGCGGCGTCTACCGCGTCACCAGCGCCGGGTTCCGTACGGCCGGCAACGTCGGCCGCACCTTCGCCCGCGCCGGCAAGGCGACCCGCGGCAACCGCGTCCCGGCCGCCAAGCCCACGGGCCTGTTCGACCTCACGCCCGGCGAGGACGAGCAGATGCTGGCCGACGTGGTGGGGGAGTTCGCCACCGAGATGGTGCGGCCCGCCGCTGCGGACGCCGACGACGCCTGCGCGACACCCGAGGAGCTGCTCGAGGCGAGCCTGGAGATCGGGCTGCCGATCCTCGGCGTCCCCGAGGACCTCGGCGGCATCGCCACCGAGCGCTCGGCCGTCGCGGGCGTGCTGGTGCACGAGGCGCTGGCCAAGGGAGACATGGGCATCGCCGTGGCCGCGCTGGCGCCCGGCGCCGTGGCCACCGCGCTGTCGCTGTTCGGCACCGAGGAGCAGCAGCGCACCTATCTGCCGGCCTTCACCGGCGACGAGGTCCCCGCGGCAGCTCTCGCGCTGGCGGAGCCGGCGGCCCTGTTCGACCCGCTCACGCCTGCCACGACGGCGGAGAAGCGTGGCGACGGCTTCGTCCTCAACGGGGTGAAGTCCGGCGTCGTCCGCGGCTCGGAGGCCGAGCTGTTCGTGGTCGGCGCCGAGCTCGACGGCCGGCCACAGCTGTTCCTGGTCGAGTCCAGGAGCGACGGGGTGACCATCGAGTCCGACCCGTCGATGGGGCTGCGCGCGGCGAGCCTGTCCAGGCTTCTGCTCGAGGACGTGGCGGTCGAGCCGGTCGCCCTGCTCGGCGACGCCGACGACTACCGCGAGTGCGTGCGGCTCTCCCGGCTGGCATGGTGCGCCCTGGCGGTCGGCACCGGCCAGGCGGTGCTCGACTACGTCATCCCCTACGTCAAGGAGCGCGAGGCGTTCGGTGAGCCGGTGGCGCACCGCCAGTCGGTCGCGTTCATGGTCGCCAACATCGGCATCGAGCTGCAGGGCATGCGCCTGGTCACCTGGCGTGCGGCCAGCCGGGTGGCCCAGGGCAAGCCTGCGGCGCGCGAGATCGCGCTGGCCAGGCGGCTCTGCGCGGAGCGCGGCATGCAGATCGGCAACAACGGTGTCCAGCTGCTCGGTGGGCACGGCTTCGTCAAGGAGCACCCCGTCGAGCGGTGGTACCGCGACCTGCGAGCGATCGGCCTGATGGAAGGAGCAGTCCTCGTCTGAGGCTCCGGCCCCGACAGGAGACACCACCATGATCAATCTCGAGACCCCCAAGAAGGTCCGTCCGCTCATCGAGCAGGCGCACCAGGTCGCCATGAACATGCTGCGGCCGATCTCCCGCAAGTACGACGAGGCGGAGCACGAGTATCCCAAGGAGCTCGACATGCTCGCCGCGATGATCGACGGCATCTCCGAGTCCGGCGCGACCGGAGGCGCAGGTGCCGCCGGCGTACGGAGATCCTCCGAAGAC
>DASSLA010000105.1:0-10495 GCA_035689885.1 Marmoricola sp.
GTCGAGCGTCGCCCCGGCCGCCGGATCCCGCCGGGGGGCGTCGTGCTCGATGCTCGCAGGCGGCGCCATCGCCGGCACGAGCATACGACCGCGCCGCCGCCCGGCGCCATGCCCGCCGGGCCCGGGCGTCGGCCGCCTCCGCTACCGTCAGCCGACGAGCGCCCGTAGCTCAGCTGGATAGAGCGACGGCCTTCTAAGCCGTTGGTCGCAGGTTCGAATCCTGCCGGGCGCGTCAGCGAGGAGTTGCTTCTGAGCAGGCCCCTAATGGTCATTGGCCGGTCCGAGGTCGAGGGGAAGCTGGCGGTCATCCCACGCCTGTCCCACAGGGCGATCGTCCACCCCACCGAAGACATGGGCCTCCAGGGCCCTTGCGGCCTGCCGCCTCGCCCCCTTGTAGAGGTGGCCGTAGCGGCGCAGCACCAGGCCCCCGCCGTCTGAGTGCCCCATCTGCTCGGCGATCACCTTCACGTGGCAGCCGCCGGCGATCATCAGCGACGCGCCGGTGTGGCGCAGGTCGTGGAAGGTCAGCTCCGGGATTCCCGCCGCGCGGGCGGCCGGCTTGAAGATCCGATTCATGAAGTTGCTGCCGTCGTAGGGCACCCCCGCCCGGGAGGGGAAGAGGTGACACGCACCGCTGGGCTGCCGCGCGAGCTGCTGCTCACGCAGGAGGCGGATCGTGCGCGGCCCGACGTCGACGGTGCGCCGGCCGGCGCGCGTCTTGGTCGCAACCCGCTCGCCCTCCTGGTGCTGGGCGAAGACCGCCACCGAGCCGGCCGCCAGATCGAGGTCGGCATCTCGTAGTCCGAAGAGCTCGCCCTGCCTGAGGAGCGTGAGGATGGCGATTGGGACGATGCGCGAAACGTGCTCGGGCATCCACGAGGCGACCTCGTCGGCCTCCTCCCACGTGAGGTACCGCGGCTCGCGCTCGGGTGGCTTCGCGATCCGCAGCCGCTGGACCGAGGGATCGACCGGCTGGCCCCGCTCCTCGGCGTCGCGCAGGATGCGCTTGCAGAGCGCCAGCGCCATCTCGGCCCGCCGCGGCGCTCGCGCGGCCAGGGTCGTGACCAGGTCCTCGACGACCGCCCGGCGCACCCGGTCGATCGGGAGCGGCTCGAGGGGCGCCAGGTACCCCAGGCACTCCTCGACCGCCCGCACCGAGCGCGGCCGCGGGCGCACCCGCCCGGCCGCGCCGACCAGGTAGCGCTCGAGCCATGCGCCCGCCAGGTCGCCGAAGCGCTCGGGCGCGGCCAGGTAGAGCGTCCCGGCCTGGGCGCGGCGCTCGACGTCGAGCTTGAAGGCGCGGGCGTCGCGGTGGGTGGAGAAGACCTTGGAGCGCTCCCTGTGGCCGCCGTCGCGGAAGCGCACCTCGTAGCGGCGCTCGCCGCGGGCCGTGGCGTAGGGGCGGATCGACGCCATTGATTGCCTCCTACCGACCGAAGGGCGGGGGTGCGGCGTCGCGCCGGCCCGACAGCCACGCCGACACCTCGGCCTCCGAGAACAGCCGCCGTCCCTCCACCTTGTAGGAGGGAAGCTCCCCCCGCGCCGCGAGGCGGTAGACCTTCTCGGGCTGGCAGCGCAGCACGGCCGCCAGCTCGTCGGCGGTGAGGAAGGTGGGGAGCGTGCTCGCCATCGTTCGCCTGCCCGGTCCGCGGGACACCGTCTGCATGTCGTACCGTATGTGTGACGAAGCGCTCGTGCAAGACGGAAGGGTAGGGTGGGGTTCGGATGACCAGCGGCGAGCTGATGCGGACGGCCAGAAAGCGCGCCGGGCTCTCCCAGCAGGAGCTCGCCGAGCGGCTGCAGATGCCGCGCTCCCAGATCGCCCGCTGGGAGGCCGACGGCGTCGACCCGGGCTTCGCCGCCACCCGTCGGGTGTTGCGGGCCTGCGGTTTTGACCTCTCGCTGGCCCTGGTGGCCTACGAGCCCGACGCGGAGCGCGAGGCGCGCCTGCGGGCGCTTCAGCGCCTGACCCCCCAGGAGCGCCTGACCCAGATGCTCGGGCGGGTCGGCGAGGGGGAGGGGTGAGCGGGAAGGTCCCACCACCGGCGAGCTTCGACCCCTACCGGGTCCTGGCCGCGCTCGATGAGGCGCGGGTCTGGTGCATCCTGATCGGTGGGATCGCCCGGGTGCTGCAGGGCTCGGACGAGGTGACCCGGGGGGTCGACCTCACCCCCTCGCCGAAGCCCGAGGGGATCGAGCGCCTCGCCGGGGCGCTGGTGCGCCTGGACGCCGCGCCGCGAAACGGCGCGACCCTGGCCGACGCGGCCGCCGACCCCGAGGGCGTCCCCTTGCTCGCCTACGACACTGCGGCGGGGGAGGTGAAGGTGGTGGTGCGCCCGGCCGGCACCCGCGGCTATGAGGACCTTCGCTGGAAGGCGCAGCACCTGCACGTCGGCGACGGCCTGCGGCCCCACGTCGCGGCGCCGGGCGACCTGGTGCGGATGCTGGAGGCATTGGAGCGGCCCGCCAAGGAGCGCAGCCTGGAGGCGATGCGGCGCGTGGTCGAGCTCGACCGAGGGATGGGCTTGGAGCGCTGATCGATCTCGGTGCTGCGGGCGCGCGGCCGAGCCTTCAGTTGAGGTGCCCGGTGGCAGCCACCACGATCTCGCCTCAACCGGCTCGGGGTGCACGCTGACGGCCGTACCGGACGACGACCGCGGCCCGTGCAGGCCAGCCCACCGCACCGGCTGGCCCTGGAACAGGCGCCGGCTGTCCAGCCCGACCGCGAGCCGCGAAGAGGCTACGGGCGAACCACATTCCCGTTGTCGTCCAAGATCGTGACGCGTTCTTGAAGGACGACTTCTCCGGCGCCGTCGAGAGCTTCGACGCGGTCCGCGATTCCGGCGGTTCCCGTGTCGGAAACGGAGAGGAAGAAGCCATCGTCAAGAGCGGCTCGGGTTCGCGTGCCATCGAGTCCCACGGTCTCGACTAAGGCCACGCCAGGCCCGACCCGGCCCACAACGGTCTGATCCGGGAGACCGAAGCTCACCGAGCACACCCGAAGGAATCCGTCCGGCGGCGGACAACCCGCGCTTGCGACGGTTGGTGCCGGGGTTCCTGGACTGAGCACGTGGACGAGGTCAGTGCCCTTCGCGGTCTCGCTTCCCCACACCTGCCAGCTACGACCTTGGCGCTCGTACTCCACCAGGAGCCGGGGATCGGTGCCCGCAACTGGCCGCAAGGCGGGGGGGATCGTGGCCGGGTCGAGCTCTGCGGCGGTCTTCACGCTGGGTGGGCCCTCCCGGGTCAGCACCGCCACCGAGACGCCGGCAGATGCGACCAGGGCGACGCCGACGCCGAGTGCCACGACGCGCCGGCGCGTGAATGTGGGGCGCTGAGTCTGTTGGGCCTCGGCGAGAATCGTGTCGCGCAGTGCCCGCTCGAAGTGAACTCGCTCGGCGGATGGCTCGCCCGGCTCGAATGGGTTTGCGCGGGCGACACGGCTCTCCAACTCGTCGAGCCCACCGTCGTGCTGGTGATCGTGATCCGCACTCAAAGCGAGTCTCCCTTCCGCGTGCTTTCAACGGACGGCTCGCCGAAGTTCGGCAGGTCCGGGCTGTCCACAAGATGCGCTTGCACCTTCTTGCGGGCACGATGGAGCCGTACGCGCAGGCCGACGGCGGTCAGCCCCAGGACCCGCCGGGCGGCCTCGGCGTCCAAGCGCTCCCAGGCGATAAGGCAGAGCAGTTCCCGGTCGATGTCGCCCAGCTCGCTGAGGGCGGTCTGGAGGGCGGGGTCGAGGCCGAGCTCTGGCTCTGGCTGCACGAGCGCCGGCTGCGCTCCGATCCTCTCGAGCAGCGCTGATCGGCGGCGCTCACCCCGTCGAGCGTTCTTGACGTATCCGCGCGCTATCCCAAGCAGCCAGACGAGTTGGGCTTCCGAAGCGGGCGCCTCGGCGATCCGGCGCCAGGCGGCGGCAAAGGTCTCGGCAACGATGTCGTCGGCGATCGACGGGCCTAATCGGCGCACGGCGTAGGCATGCACCGCGCGGATGTGGTCGTCGTAGAGCTGCTCGAAGGTCGCTCGGTGGTCGGGCACCACTCTCTAAGGGTCCCCCATGCGGGGCGATGTTTCCACGCGTGCTCGCCCGGGGCCGACTCTCCCTCCCAGCTCCCACGGCTGGCTGGCGCGGCGCGGAGCATGGGACGCCTGACCTGCCCGGTGCCTGAAGGCGGGGCAACCTCGCGTACCAGTCGCGATCGGCTTGGTGGAGCGACGCCGCGACCCGCCGTCGAACCGGTTGGCTGAGCACACCATTCCATGAAGGATGAGTCCGTCACTGGCCGAGGTGTTTCAACTTCGCGAAACGTCTGACGATTGATGGCTTTGGGTAAAACGACCTGGCTTCTCAGGCTCGCGCCAGTAAGGTGAGAGCGCGGCATCAAGCACGTCATTGGCGTTGGCCGCACACGCCTTCGCGAAGACAGGGGGTTTCGTGTTGAGTTCAGTGGCGCGTGTCGCGACACCACGACGGCTCGTGACGCGGTGGCGCGTGTTGTTGATGGCTGCCGCCGTGGCGCTGGCCCTCCCACTCATTGCGGCTGCCGGCCAGGCATCCGCGGCGACGCATGTGTACGCGAGCGGCACTCTCGGGGCGGGCGGCGCTTGGACAGATCCGGCTCCAGGTTCCTTTCGCGCTATGAACTTCAGCCGCATGACGGTTAGCGGGAGCAATCTCGTCATCGCCCAGTTCTACCTCCCCTCCGGGTTCGGGGCGGGTAACAGCAGTACGACCGGGTTCGTGCAGATCTCCAATCCCGGCGGACTCGGGACACAGGCCCGCGCCCGCTGCGTGAACCCCAACAACTACAACCTCAGCGGCCAGTGCATCTGGTACGACTGATCATGCAATCCAAGGAGGACATATCAATGCGGAGGCCGCGTCGACGCCTTTTTGTGGGTGCCGTCGTAACGCTGGCATTGGGGGCTGCTGGCGCGCCGGTTCTCGCAGTGGTCACGTCAGATGCCCCGGACCCCTCTGCCGGAGAGCCCGCCCCGGCGCTGAACGATCCCGATCTCTCCGTCGCTGTGCCGGCTGCGGAGCGGGTCATCGCGGCTGCTGGGCGGGCGGCGGAACCGGGGAGCGCGGTTCGGGTGCGCGTCAGCGGCGGCGCCGAGTTTGGCCTCTGGCGCTACGCCACTGAAGGGGGCGATGAGCACATGCTCGTCGATCCGTCGGGTAGGCCAGTCTCCTGGCTCGGCTGCAGGCGACTGCCGAGCGTGATCCAGGTGTGCGGAAGCTCGGTCGGCGCCGGCCGACCGCTGGTTATCACTGGCGCCGCCGCCCCCCAGGTCGCGTCGGTGCGAGCCGTCTTCGCTTCCGGAGATGTCGTCGTGGGAACGCTGGCCGGAGGCTCCTGGATCGTCCAGTCGTCGGGTCAGTCCCCTGTGCGGGTGCCAACCGGGGTGGAGGCTCTGGCAGGAGACGGAACGGTCCTGGCAACGGGCTCGACCGAGAGCGTGGCAACGCTGGTGGCCGCCACGACAGAGGAACCCTAAGGCCCCGGTGTCCCGAACCGCAACGACGACGACTGGCCGTCACTCTCGACACGCGTCGTACCGATCGCCAACCCCATCCCCCCCACCGGCTGCAGGCTGCCTTCGGGCAATCCATCAGAACATGGGTGTCTCATGCCCCGGAAGTCTGATCGGAAAGACCGTGCCTTGCCATCCCGCGCCCCCGCGTCACGGAGTTTGGTCCAGCGGCCCCCCTGTCAAATCACGTGGAAGAAGGCGGGTTCGTGGTCGGCCAGCCCTACGGTTCGAAATATCGACTCGTGGGATACGTCGGTCCGGGCTTCTCGAACGCCAAGACGGACGACGCCAGCGCCGACGTCGTCGAGGGGTCTTCACGCTCGAAGTGCCCAACGGCGAGAAGCAGTACGACATCACCGTCGCCGGATCCAACGGCACCATCGTCATCAAGGGCTGAGTTCGGTTCGGCCGACGTGAGCTACCTGCGAACCCCTGCAAGCCATCAGAGGAATCGGGAAGGAGATCGATCGTTGTCGCATCGGACCGTTCTGTTCAGCGCGACCTTCATTGGCGGGCTCCTGCTAGCGCTCGTCGCCACAGCATCCGCTCTCGGCGCTTTCAACGTGAACTACTGCGGTCAGCTTGGAGATGGCACACCACACTGCACATCCGGCCCGAACTGGCAGCCTGACGGCGGCTTCTCTAACAATGATCTGTCTGTGATGCGAGCGTTCACCGGCCAGAACTCGACAACGAACTGCACTACAGGGCCTGGATATGCCTGTCCTCGATCGGTCATCCTGGTCAACACGAGCGGTACTTGGCCGTGCTCCACACTCAATGACTACAACTCCACGACGTCGTGCGGTTTCACTCCCTTCGTCTATAGCCGCGCTTACTGCCACAGCGACGTTGTCGCAAACCCTGACCCATTCGCGATCTGGGGCAACTGCTGGAAGAGGCGGGTGAACTAATGGTCCACGCCTGGAAATCCCAGCCAAGACAGAGGCTGATCATCGTGTCCATCGCGATCGCATCGATCGCCGCCCTAAGCGTCGCGGTGTTCGCCAGGCCGCACAACGCCAAGTCGACCGATGAGCCTTCCACCGACTTCGCCGTCCTCCAGAGTTCCGCGCGCCCAGACTCGAAGGTGCTTGCGCGTCTGCCGGACTTCGTCGTCCTTGACACAGCGCGGCTCGCCTACACTGACGAGTCGGGCTCATATGTCGCCGCCAGAAGCGACCGGGGTGAAGTGTGCATGGCTTGGCTCGCTACGGCGGGCGGTAACTACACCAGCTGCCAGGATTTCACCGAAGGATTCGCGCTGCATCCGCCCCTGGTTGCGATTAACGCCGGTGGCTATGGCGCGGGAGATCGACCTCGCGTCCTCGGCTTGGTCCCAGACTTCATCGACGCGGTGCGCCTCAGCGACGGTCAAAACCCTGAGATCAAGAGCAACGTGTTCTCGGTGCCCGCGGAAGGCGTGACCATCACCGTGGCTGGTGGAACGGAGTCGTGGACGCTTCCGTGACCTTCCAGTCAAGGTCCTTGCATGGCGCGTGTCACCCGACTCCACTTCATTGAGGGGCCGAGGGCAGGCAACAAGAAGCGATCGTTCATCGGTCCAGACCCCATGCCGCGCTCGACCGGCTGCCGAAGGGGCCGCTCGCGGGCTCTGAGAGCCGGCGGCCGGTCGAGCGCGGGCGGCTGCGGGCGGGGTGCGGGAGCCGGGAGATCTCGCAGCGCCAACTGGAGGTCGGCGAGGACGTGCAGCTGGTCGTCGATCTGGGCGCGGAGGGCTGGACCGTGGCGGCGGCGACCGATCCAGCCGAGGCTTGCGAGATCCTGGCGCGTCGATACGAGGAGGCGCCCTTGCGAAGCGATCTCGCGCCGCAGCCGCTCGCGCTCCAGTTGGGCCGGCTCAGGCCCCGCTGACCCAGCCTCGAGTGTGCTGACGGCGGGCGGCTCGGCCGCGGGGCGCATCAGCGCGGCCGTGAGCCGCCGTGTCGTGGGCTCGGCGTCGTTGGGGGTGAGTGCGGTGTTGTCG
This sequence comes from Marmoricola sp., assembly GCA_035689885.1. Lineage (GTDB taxonomy): Bacteria > Actinomycetota > Actinomycetes > Propionibacteriales > Nocardioidaceae > Marmoricola. The sequence goes on from DASSLA010000105.1 coordinate 7,523, forward strand.
ACCGGTTCGGCGTCGACGGCGTAGAGGCGGGTTTCGATGCGGGCGCGGGAGGCCGTCACGTAGCCCCACTCGGCGAGTGCGCCGTCGGGGCGCACCAGGACGAAGGCGCGGTCGACGGTCAGGCCCTGGGCGGCGTGGCCGGTGAGGGCGTAGCCGTGGTCGAGGTGCTCGGCGGCGTAGCGGAGCGGCAGTTGTCGGATCGGCCCGCCATCGAGGTGGAGGGTGATGAGCCCGCGGTCGGGGTCGACGGCCCGCACCGTTGCCCTCGTGCCGTTGCAGACCTTCAGCGTCGAGTCGTTCTGGCGGCAGATGACCCGGTCGCCGGCGCGGAAGTCGCGCCCGCCGGCCACGAGTTCCTGATCACCCAGCCACCCGACCCGGCGAAGGAGCGCCCGGGCGCCCTCGTTCAGCTCGGCGACGTCGGCGCGGCGGTGGGCGAGCATCACGACCCCGCGGAGGCCGCCCTCGGCCGCGGCGTGCCACCAGTCGTTGAGGAGCCGTCCCTTGGCCTGGGTGGCGTCGTCGGCGAGGTGCAGGCGCCGATCGCGGGCGGCGTGCCCGAGGTAGGGCTCGGCGTCGCCGCCTCGCAGCCGCGCGAGCGCCTCTCGCTCGGCGGGCTCGCGTTGGCGGCGGTTCTCGGTCAGACGGACGGCGCCGAGCCGGTCGCACAGGGTGGCGTAGAGCCCACCCGCCCCGACGGCGGGGAGCTGGGCGGGGTCGCCGACGAGGATCGCCTTGCCACCCGCCTCCTCCACCAGGGCAAGGGCGGGGGAGAGCACCCGCGTGTCGGCCATCCCGGCCTCGTCGATCACCAGGACGCATCCGCGGGGCAGGCCCCCGGCGCGGGCGGCGTCGGCGAGGAGGCGGTGGAGCGTCACCGCCTCGATCTGTGCTGCGCGTGCGAGCTCGTCGGCGGCCCGTCCGCTGGGGGCGGCCCCGAGCATCGGGACGCCCGAGTGAGCGAGCGCGTCGCCGAGGGCCCGGAGCGCGGTGGTCTTGCCGGCGCCGGCGACGCCGACCACGCAGACGACCCGGTCGGGTGAGAGTGCCGTCGCCTCCACGAGGGTGCGCTGCTCGGCCGACAGGGCGAGGGGCGCGTCCCGGAGCGCCATCGCGAGGCTCACCGGATCCGCCCGCGGCGCGTCCCCGCCGCAGCCAAGGAGCGCGACCCGAAGGGCCTGGCGCTCCAGGTCGAGGAGGCTCCTGGTCGTGAAGCGCCCCGGCCGTCCGGGGGCGCCGTCCTCGACCAGCGTGACCTCGGGTCCGCGGATCATCCGCTCCACCCCCGCCAGGACTGCCTCCACGCTCGCCCCCTCGCGGGCGGCGCCCGCCACGGCACACACGATCTCAGGCGTCGTGATCGTCGCCTGGTGCTCGGTGAGGCCGTCCGCCCCGATCGTCGCCAACTGCGGCTCCCGGGCCGGCTCGCGGTCGAGGAGGCCTCGCAGCTCGTGGACTCCGAGGCCCATCTCCGCGGCGCGGCAGAGCCACGTCCCGCGCAGGTCGGGCAGGTCGACCCCCTCCTTGCGCTCGCGGGTGGCGAGCGCGGCGACGCGCGATGCCGCGAAGCCCGAGGTGCCCATCGCCTCCATGTGCTCCACCAGCGACTGGCGCCGGGTCGAGAAGGCGCGGAGCGCATCGGTCGAGACGCCCTCGATCTCGGCCATCCCCTTCACCGGCATCGTCCAGCGCACCCCCAGCGTCCGCGACAGCTCGCCGCGCAGGTTGGCCTCGTAGAGGTAGCCAGCCGCCAGGCGGTAGGTCCGAAGGACGGCCTCGCCGTCGAGGGCGCGCCACCTGCCGTCCGCAGAGCGCGCCAGGTTGGCGATGATCACGTGGGTGTGAAGGTGCGGGTCCTGGGCGCGGCTGGTGCGGTGACGGTAGGCGGCGGCGACGAAACCCTCGCCGTGCTCGCGGACCTGGCCGCCGCGGCCGCGGCGCACCACGCCGGCCTCGGACTCCAGGTAGGCGAGCGCCGCCCGCCACGACGCCTCGTGGGCGTCGGAGATCGTCCGGCGCACCTGCTCGTCGTCGGTGAGGGCGTGCAGGAGGCTGACGCTCTTCGGGCACGAGAAGACGAGGTCGTAGCCGGCGACCGGGGCGAGCGTCTTCGGCTCGTCGCTCCACACGCCGGTCGCCTCGTCGAGCGTGCGGACCGTGATCGTGCGTTGCCGGGCCGGCGCGCGCAGCCGCTCACCATCGGCGGGGCTGACGCCGCGAAGGAGTGTTCCGAGGTCGCCGTCCGCGATGACCCCCGATAGTTCGAGGCCCTCGGCGCCCGAGCCCGCCCACAGACCAGGCGACTCACCGCGACCGGCGTAGTAGTCGTCGAGGCCGAGCGCGACCTGCTGCTCGTAGTAGGCCTCCTGCCCGAGGGCGAGCTTGGCGACGCTCAGCAACTCGCACCGCCAGAGAAAGATCGATCGAGCGGGACGCAGATGCACCGTGGTGCGAAATGAAGAAGGCCAGAGCCCGGCCGAGCGACGATTCCATCCCACGTCCATCCCACACGAGGCGCGCAGAAGCGCCGGTTCGACCAACGGACGCGGGTGTTCGATGAGCCGAAAAACGCCTGCTCAACACGGACAAACGTGCCAGGGGCGGCCGACGCGCAGAAGCGACTGAAGCGATCTTCTAAGCCGTTGGTCGCAGGTTCGAATCCTGCCGGGCGCGCTCCGAGAACCGTCTACCCGAGCTATATGACGCCGCGGCGCCGGGCGGAGCCGGCGCGGTAGGGGGCGCCGAGGATCCAGCCGCCGACCTGCGCCGGTTCGGACGCGTTCTCGACGAGGGTGGCGGCGTCGCCGACGGCGATGGTCCCGGGTCTGATGACCCAGCAGTTCAGCGCGATGCGACCGTGGAACCTGTCGCGGATGCGCCGGAGGACGTCGACGTCCTGCTCGCCGGTGTCCGGGTCGATCGTGGTGACGACGCACCGCTGGTGCAGGTTGAGGACCCCGACCACGGCGTCGC
>DASSLA010000106.1:0-22794 GCA_035689885.1 Marmoricola sp.
TGGCGGCGCCGTTCTGGACCGTCACCGCGCTGATCGAGAGCCTGCGGCACGACATGGTCTGCCGACCGGAGGCGACCTGGAAGCCGGTCGACGGCATCGCGCCGCTCAGTGTGCGTGAGGCGATGGAGCGGTGCTTCGCCCCCAGCGGCAGCGTCCCGGAGGCGCCGCTGCCCAGTGACGCGCCGTGGACGCGGATGCGCGCGCCGTTCCTCGACGAGCTGCACGCACCGGCGACCGTGCGTGCCGGCGCCAGCCTGGCCCTGCGTCGAGCCCAGGCGCTGCTCGCGCTGCGTGAGTGAGGCGGACGGTTCAGCGGAAGGCTGCGGCCCCGGTGAGCGCCTGGCCGATCACCAGCTGGTGCACCTCGGAGGTGCCCTCGTAGGTGAGCACCGACTCGAGGTTGTTGGCGTGCCGCATCACCGGCATCTCCAGGGTGATGCCGGCCGCGCCCAGGATGGTCCGGCACTCGCGAGCGATCGCGATCGCTTCCCGGGTGTTGTTGAGCTTGCCGAGGCTCACCTGGGCCGGCGCGAGCTCGCCGGAGTCCTTGAGCCGTCCGAGGTGCAGCGCGAGCAGCATCCCCTTGCCGAGCTCCAGCGTCATGTCGGCGAGCTTGGCCTGGGTCAGCTGGAAGCCGGCCAGGGGCTTGTCGAAGATCTCCCGCTCGCGTGCGTAGGCGATCGTCGTCTCCAGGCAGTCGCGGGCGGCGCCGAGGCTGCCGAAGATGATTCCGAAGCGGGCCTCGGTCAGGCAGGACAGCGGACCGGACAGGCCGCGCGCCTCGGGGAGCATCGCGCTGCCGGGCAGCCGCACGTCGTCCAGCACGAGCTCGCTGGTCACGGAGGCGCGCAGCGACAGCTTGTGCTTCACCTCGGGGGCCGAGAACCCCGCCGTGTCGGTCGGTACGACGAACCCGCGGATCCCGTCGTCGGTGCGGGCCCACACGATCGCGACGTCGGCCACCGACCCGTTGGTGATCCAGAGCTTGTTGCCGGTGAGCACCCAGTCGTCACCGTCGCGGCGGGCGCGGGTGCGCATGCCCCCCGGGTCGGAGCCGAAGTCCGGCTCGGTGAGGCCGAAGCAGCCGATCGCCTCGCCCGTGGCCATCCGCGGTAGCCACTCCTGCTTGTGCTCCTCGCTGCCGTGCTTCCAGATCGCGTACATCGCCAGCGATCCCTGCACGGAGACCAGCGACCGGAGCCCGGAGTCCGCGGCCTCCAGCTCGAGGCAGGCCAGGCCGTACTGGGTGGCGCTGGTGCCGGCGCACCCGTAGCCCTCGAGGTGCATGCCGAGCAGGCCGAGCGCGCCCAGCTCCTTGGAGAGCTCGCGGGCCGGCACCTGGCCGGACTCGAACCACTCCGCGAGGTGGGGCCGGACCTTGTCGCCGACGAACCGCCGCACGGTGCCACGGATCGCCAGGTCGTCCTCGGCGAGGAGGGAGTCGGTGTCGAACAGTTCGAGCGGTGACTGGGGTGTGCTGGCCATCCTCCGATCTTCGCAGAGGCACCGGCCACTCGGACGGGCTCCCTCAGAGGCGCTCGATCACCGTGCCCGTGGCCATCGCACCGCCCGCGCACATCGAGACCAGCGCACGTTCGGTGTCGGTGCGCTCGAGCTCGTGCAGCGCGGTGGTGATCAGACGGGTGCCGGTCGAGCCCACGGGGTGGCCCAGCGCGATCGCGCCGCCGTTGACGTTGGTCCGGGACAGGTCGGCACCGGTCTGCTGGGCCCACGAGAGCACCACGGCGGCGAACGCCTCGTTGATCTCGTAGAGGTCCAGGTCGTCGAGCGTCATCCCCGTGCGCTGCAGGAGCCGTCGGGTCGCGTCGATGGGTCCGTCGAGGTGGAAGTAGGGGTCGGAGCCGACGAGCACGTGGTCGACGATCCTGGCGCGCGGGGTCAGGCCGAGGGTGGTGGCCACCCCCGCATCCATCAGCAGCACCGCCGAGGCGCCGTCACTGATCTGCGAGGAGGTGCCGGCGGTGTGCAGGCCGTCCGGCAGCACCGGCCGCAGCCCGGCCAGGCCCTCGAGCGTGGTGTCGCGCAGACCCTCGTCGGTGCTGACCACCCCGTCCGGCGTCTCGACCGAGGCGATCTCGCGCTTGAACCGCCCCTCGTCCACCGCAACGCGGCCCCTCCGTTGCGACTCGCAGCCGAGCTCCTCGAGGTCCGCGCGCGTCAGGCCACGGTTCCGGGCGATCCGGTCAGCGGCCTCGAACTGGTTGGGCATGTCGATCGACCAGGAGTGGGGCCGTGGATCGCCCGCTCCCTCGGGCACGTTCGCCCCGAGCGGGACCCGGCTCATCGACTCGACGCCGCAGGCGACTCCGACGGTGATCGTGCCCGCCGTGATCATGTCGTGCACGAGGTGCGTGGCCTGCTGGCCCGACCCGCACTGCGCGTCGATCGTGGTGGCCCCGGTCGGCTGGGGGAGACCCGCGTGCAGCCAGGCTCGGCGGACCATGTCGTTGGACTGCTCGCCGGCCTGCGTGACGCACCCGCCGACGACCTGCTCGACCAGGGTCGGGTCCACACCGGCGCGGGCGAGCACCTCGCGCTGGACGAAGCCGAGGAGCTCACCGGGGTGCACGCGGGCCAGGCCGCCGTTGCGCTTGCCCAGCGGCGTGCGGACGGCTTCGATGATGACCGGGTTGCCCATGCGCCAAAACTAGAACACGTTCTCATATGCGGCAACGACGAGACTGACTTCCTCGTTCGCCGCCCTTCCGGACAGACCGGGAGTATGTCAATATTTCTAGAACGTGTTCTAAGATCCGTGGAGGTTCCGCAGTGACCGCACCGCCCGACGTGCCGCAGGGGTTCGACCCGACCGACCCGGACATCTGTGAGCAGGGGGTGCCGCTGCGCGAGCTCCTCGAGCTCCGGCGTACCGCCCCGGTGTGGTGGGTCGAGCAGGAGCCCGCCGCCCGCGCCGGCTTCGACGGACACACCGGCTACTGGGCCGTCTCCCGGCACGCGGACGTGGCGGCGGTCTCCAAGAACAGCAAGGACTTCTCCTCCCACGAGGACGGCGCGATCATCCGGTTCGCACCCGACATGACGCGCGAGCAGATCGACCTGCAGGGCGTGATGCTGATCAACCAGGACCCGCCCGACCACACCAAGATCCGCCAGATCATCAGCCGCGGCTTCACGCCGCGCTCGATCGAGGCGCTGCACGTGACCCTCCAGGAGCGTGCCGACACGATCGTCGAGGACGCCATGGCCAAGGGGGAGGGCGACTTCGTCTTCGACGTCGCCGCCGAGCTGCCCCTGCAGGCCATCGCGGACCTGATCGGCATCCCGCAGGAGGACCGGCGAAAGGTCTTCGACTGGTCCAACCAGATGATGAGCTACGACGACCCCGAGGTCGACGGCGAGCCGGACGTGGCGGCGGCCGAGATCCTCGGCTATGCGATGGCGCTCGCCGACGAGCGGCGTCGCTCACCGGGCGACGACATCATCACCAAGCTGATCAGCGCCGACGTGGACGGGCACGGCGAGCTGACCGAGGACGAGTTCGGCTACTTCGTGATCATGCTGAGCGTCGCCGGCAACGAGACCACCCGCAACGCGATCACGCACGGCATGCACGCCTTCTTCCAGCACCCCGACCAGTGGGAGCTCTACAAGCGGGAGCGGCCCCGCTCGGCCGTCGACGAGATCATCCGCTGGGCGACCCCCGTCACGGTCTTCCAGCGCACCGCACTCAACGACGTGGAGGTCGGCGGCGTCACGGTCGAGAAGGGCCAGCGGGTCGGGCTCTTCTACGCCAGCGCCAACCACGACGAGGACGTCTTCACCGACCCCGGGACGTTCGACATCACCCGGCAGCCGAACCCGCACCTGTCCTTCGGCGGCCACGGTGCGCACTACTGCATCGGCGCCAACCTGGCCCGCCTCGAGGTCGAGCTGATGTTCAACGCGATCGCCGACAAGATGCCCGACATCGAGCAGCTCGGTGAGCCGCGGCGGTTGCGGCACGGCTGGATCAATGGCATCAAGGAGCTCCCGGTCCGCTACGCCGACTGAGCGAGGCCGAACCGAGCTTGCTCGTGTTCGTGCCGAGCCAGGGAGGCGTTGAGCCGCGAAGCGGCGATCACGCCGACTGAGCGAGGGCGATCACCGCGGCTGAGTACGCCGCCCGGCGTACTCAGGCAGCGGGGCCCTGCTCCCGGAGCCGCTCCACGCTGCTCATCGCCTCGCGCAGCTGCTCCAGCCAGTCCTCGGCGTGCTGGCCGACCAGGCGCACGCACCACGCCAGCGCGTCGGCCCGGCTGCGTGCCACGCCCGACTCCACGAGCGTGTCGAGGACGGTGCGTTCGGTCTGCCGCAGCCTGGTCATCACAGGTACGGCGAGGTGGGTGAACAGGCTGCGCTGGTCTCCGCACCGCGCACCCCAGGCGACCTTGCGGCCGAAGCGGTGCTCGGCCTCCCGCGCGATGGAGATGCGCTTGTCCCGCGTCTCCTCCCGGAACCGGGAGATGCGACCACGTGCCGCCTCGGCCGCCGCCGGTCCGTCGGCCTCACCCTCGACACCCTCGGGCGCCGCCAACCTGCCGATGACGGTGATCTCCTCCCGGTCCACCACCACGTCGGCCGGCTCGGTGAACCAGTCGTCGGGCAGCCGCCCCCGGAGCCAGCCCGCGATCTCTTCCTTGGTGCTCATGACGCCTCCGTTCGTAATGAAGTAATCATGTAATCCCGAGAGGCGCCGGACAAGGGATTCTGCCCAGGGCAGAACCGCCGACGGCAGAACCGCTGGAACCGGCCGAGGGTGCCTGCACAGGCTGGTGGTCCGACCCGACGCTCGAACCCTCGGAGGCCACCATGACCATCACCCGACCAGAGCTGACCGGCACGCTCGACGACCAGCTCACCGCCCGGCTGCTCCACCAGCGCATCATCGTGCTCGGGCAGGAGGTGGACGACCCCGTCGCTCAACGCCTCTGCGCCGCGCTGCTCCTGCTGTCCGCGGAGGACCCGCGGCGCGACATCAGCCTCTACGTCAACTCACCGGGCGGCTCGGTCTCGGCCGGACTGGCGATCTACGACACGATGCGACTGGTCCCCAACGACGTCAGCACCCTCGCCCTGGGCCTGGCGGCCAGCATGGGCCAGTTCCTGCTCTCGGCCGGCACCCCGGGAAAGCGCTACGCGCTGCCGCACTCCCGGGTGCTGCTGCACCAGGGCTCCGCGGGCCTCGGCGGTACGGCGGTGGACATCGAGATCCAGGCGGAGAACCTCGAGCACACCAAGAACGTGATGATGCGGCTGACCGCGGAGCACACCGGCCAGCCGGTGGAGAAGGTCGAGCAGGACGCCGCCCGGGACCGGTGGTTCACCGCCGACGAGGCGCTGGAGTACGGGTTCGTCGACCGGATCCTCACCGACCTCGGCGAAGTGACCCCGGGTGGTCTGGCCCGCCCGGTGGGACTGCGGTGATCGCGATGAGCCAGTACACGATTCCCAGCGTGGTCGAGAAGACCCTCCACGGTGAGCGTGCCGTCGACATCTACAGCCGGTTGCTCACCGACCGCATCGTCTACCTCGGCACCGAGATCGACGACGGCGTCGCCAACGTGGCGATCGCGCAGCTGCTCCACCTCGAGTCGGAGAGCGCGGACGCGCCGATCAACCTCTACCTGAACTCGCCGGGCGGCTCGATCACGGCGATGTTCGCCATCTACGACGCGATGGAGTACGTCTCCTCGCCGGTGCACACCACGTGTGTCGGCCAGGCTGCTTCGGCGGCCGCCGTGCTCCTGGCGGGCGGAGCGCCCGGCCAGCGGATGGTGCTGCCGCACGCCCGGGTGGTCCTGCACCAGCCGTCCACGGGAGGGCAGGGCACCTTGCCCGAGCTCGCCCTGCAGGCCAAGGAGATCGTCCGGCTGCGCGCGGAGATGGAGTCGGTGCTCGCCCGGCACACCGGCCGGACGACCGAGCAGCTGCGCCACGACACCGACCGCGACCTGGTGCTCGACGCACGCGAGGCCGTCGAGTACGGACTGGCCGACGGCGTCCTGGACAGCCGGAAGGCGCCGGCGGCCTAGCGAGCCAGGGCCAGCGGCCCGCTCGGGGTCGTGGGGTGAAGGGGCGGCTTCGGCGGCGGCGCCGGCGGGATCGCGATCACCGCGAGGGTGCGGCTGACCCGCCCGGCAAGCTCCGCGACCCGGACGCCGAGCGCCCCGGCGACGGCGCCGAGGACCTCGGAGCTCGGCTCCTTGCGGCCCCGCTCGATCTCGGATAGGTACTGCGTCGAGATGCCGGCGCGCGTGGCGACGTCGACGAGGGTGCGCTCCTGGCGCAGTCGCTCGGCGCGCAGCTGCTCGCCGACGGCTTCCCGCCACAGCGGCTCCGCGTGGGGGAACTCCACGACGTCACCCATGGTCCGACAGTAGGCCGGTCCCGCCGGTGCCGCGAGTGGCGTTCGCCGAGGGCAGAACCTCCGGGGCGGACCCGTCACGCCGGCTGCTGGGACCCCACCACCCACATCGCGAAGAACTGGGACCCTCCGCCGTAGGCGTGGCCGAGCGCGCGGCTCGCCCCGTCGACCTGGTGCTCGCCGGCCTCGCCCATCACCTGCAGCGCGGCCTCGGCGAAGCGGAGCATGCCGCTGGCGCCGATCGGGTTTGAGGACAACACGCCACCGCTCATGTTCACCGGCAGGTCGCCGTCCAGCGCCGTGGCGCCCCGTTCGGTGGCCTTCCAGCCCTCGCCCTCCGCGACGAAGCCGAGGTTCTCCAGCCACATCGGCTCGAACCAGGAGAACGGCACGTAGATCTCCGCGCAGTCGATCTCGGTGTACGGGTCGGTGATCCCGGCCTGCCGCCACAGCGCTGCCGCCGCCTCGCGTCCCGCGTGCGGGTTGACCTGGTCGCGTTCCGCGGCGGTGGTGGGCTCGGACCGCATCACCGTGCCGTGGATCCAGGCCGGGTTGTCCACGTCGGAGCGGCGTACGGCGGACTCCGAGCCGATCACCATCGCGCAGGCGCCGTCGGAGGAGGGGCAGGTCTCGTCGTAGCGGATCGGGTCCCACAGCATCTGCGAGGCCAGCACCGACTCGACTGTGGTCCCCTCGTTGTGCAGATGGGCGTACGGGTTCTTCAACGCGTTCTGCCGGTCCTTGGCCGCCACCATGGCGCCGACGTGCTCCGGGGCGCCCGAGCGCCTGATGTAGGACCGGACGTGCGGGGCGAAGTAGCCGCCCGCGCCGGCGTGCACCGGCATGATGAACGGCACCGGGATGGACAGCGCCCACATCGCATTGGACTCCGACTGCTTCTCGAAGGCCACGGTGAGCACGCGTTCGTGCATGCCGGCCTGGACGAGCGAGGAGGCCACGATCGCGGTCGACCCGCCCACCGATCCGGCGGTGTGCACCCGCAGGAGCGGCTTCCCGGCCGCGCCCAGGGCCTCGGCGAGGTACAGCTCCGGCATCATCACGCCCTCGAAGAGGTCGGGCGCCTTGCCGACCACCACGGCGTCGATCTCGGCGAAGGTGAGCTGGGCGTCCTCGAGCGCGCGATCCACGGCCTCCCGGAGCAGTCCGGCGATGGAGACGTCCTCGCGCTTGGCGCGGTGGTGGGTCTGCCCGACGCCGAGGACCGCTGCCGGCTGTTTGGTCATCAGGCGACTCCTTCCGAGGCGAGGACGCAGACCAGGTTCTGCTGCAGCGCCGGCCCCTGGGTCGCGTGCCCGACAGCGCGGCCGGCCTCGCCGGACCAGATCCGTCGGGCCGCCTCGCCGATGCGGATCAGCCCGGCGCTGAACATCGGGTTCGACGCGAGCGCACCGCCCGAGGGGTTCACCGACGTGTCCTCGCCGATGCCGAGCTCGCGCCGCAGGATCAGCTCCTGGTGCGAGAACGGCGCGTGCAGCTCGGCGACGTCGACCGGCGCCACGGCCACACCAGCGGTGCGGGCGGCGCGCTGCGCGGAGGGCGCTCGGGTCAGGTCGCGGGTGCCGAGGTGCAGGGGGTCGACGTGGTGGGCGATGCCGCGGATCCACGCCGGCTGGTCCTGCACTTGGTGGGCAAGGTCACCCGCCGCGAGCACGATCGCCGCGGCGCCGTCGGTGACCGGGGCGCAGTCGTGCTTGCGCAGCGGGTCGGCGTACATCGGCCGGCCGAGCAGGTCGTCGACCGAGGACCCACCGTTGCGAACGGCGTACTCGTTCTTCTCGGCGTCGGTCAGCGAGCGGTCGACCACCTCGGCCATCGCCTGCTCGTCCCACAACCCCTGCTCCATCCCGAGCCGGGCCTGCAGACCGGCGACGGACACGGTGTCCGGCCACAGCGGCGTCATCGTGTAGGGGTCGAGCTGCATCGCCAGGGTGCGCCGCAGCACACCCGCGGAGGACTTGCCGAAGCCGTAGACGAGGGCGGTGTCGACCTCGCCGGTCTGGATCTTCACCCACGCCTCGTAGAGGGCCCAGGCGGCGTCCATCTCGACGTGCGACTCGTTCACCGGCGGCAGCGCCCCGATCGCGTCGACCGCGGAGACGAACGAGAACGACCGCCCTGCGAGGTAGTCGCTCGAGCCGGAGCACCAGAACCCGATGTCCTCCTTCGTCCACCCGGACTGCTCGAACAGCTCGGCGAAGATCGGTACGAGCAGCTCGACGCAGGTGGGGGAGCCGTCCAGCTCAGCCATCTGCCGTTGCGCGAAGCCGACCACGGCGACGTCTCTCATGCGGCGCCCTCTCTACAGGTGCTGCTTGTAGGTCTCGTAGTCCGCGTCCGGCTCACCGGTCGGGCGGAAGTGGCTGATGTTCTCGATCGTGGTGCCCCACTCCTGGTGCGGGCGCCACACCGCTTCGACGCGCATGCCCATGCGGACCTCGTCGGCCTCCGCTTCGAGCACCAGGTGGAGGAAGGCGATGTCGGCGCCGTCGAGCAGGACGTACGCCGACACGTACGGCGGCGTGATCTTCTGGCCCATGAACGGCACGTTCACGATGCAGAACGTGGTCACCGTGCCCTTGTCGGGCAGCTCCACCTCGTCCGTGGTGGGCACGCCGTCGACCGGGCACGCTCCCCGGGGCGGCACGTAGACCTTCTGGCAGCGGGGACAGCGCTGGCCCAGGATCCGGCCCTCGGCGAGCCCGCGGTAGAACTTCGACTCCTCCGGCGACGCGGCGTAGTCGTAGGCGAGGCGGACGGGGGAGGTGATGCCGGTGACGAGAGGCTCCTGCAGATCTCCCGCAAGTGCTGGCGAATCACCGCCGATTCCCGGATCTCGCTGGAGCTCCTCAGCACTTGCGGGACTCCGGGGGGCGGGATTGCGGATGGGCTCGAAGCACGCAATGTCCGTGATCGCCCCGACCGGCTCCTCGCGCCAGCGCGCCTGGACGCGCATCCCCGTCTCCATCGCGTCGGGGGAGCCGGCGTCGACCGCGTGCAGCAGGGGCGTGTCGGCTCCGTCGAGCAGGACCAGGGCGTAGGCGAACGGCCGGTCCAGGGGCTGGTCCTGCACCGGCTCGGACACCCAGGACCACGTCCGCACGACGCCAACGGCTGCCACCTCCACGAGGTCCTCCACCGGGTCGAGGGTCACCGGGTCGTACTCCGGCGGCGGCACCGCCACCCGCCCGTCGCTGAGCCGGGCACCGAGCACCCGCCGCTCCCGCAGTCCGCTCATGAACCGGGAGAGCACCGGCCCCAGCGAGCGGGTGTAGTCGAACTCCACCTTCATCGGGGCCTGCAGCGTCTCCGGCATGGCATCGAAACTAGAACACGTTCTATGCAGTGGCAAGGGCCACAGGTGTGTGGCGCGTCGCACGCCCACCTCTGGCAGGGTGCTGCCATGAAGTTGGGACTGCAGCTGGGCTACTGGGGCGCGCAACCACCGGAGGGCGTGGGGGAGCTGGTCTCCGCGGCCGAGGAGTCCGGGTTCGACGCGGTGTTCACCGCCGAGGCCTGGGGATCCGATGCGTTCACACCGCTGGCGTGGTGGGGTCGGGAGACCTCCCGGGTGCGCCTGGGCACCTCGATCGTGCAGATGTCCGGCCGGACGCCGACGTCGATCGCGATGCACGCGCTCACCCTCGACCACCTCAGCGGCGGACGCGTCGTGCTCGGCATGGGCGTCAGCGGTCCCCAGGTCGTGGAGGGGTGGTACGGCCAGCCGTTCGCCAAGCCGCTCGCCCGGACCCGCGAGGTCGTCGACATCATCCGTCAGGTCCTCGCCCGCGAGGCTCCGGTGACCAACGACGGTCCGCACTACCCGCTGCCCTACACCGGCGAGGGCGCGACCGGCCTCGGCAAGCCACTGAAGCCGATCGTGCACCCGCTGCGGGCCGGCATCCCGATCTGGCTCGGCGCCGAGGGACCGAAGAACGTCGCGCAGACTGCGGAGATCGCCGACGGGTGGATCCCGATCTTCTACACGCCGAAGTCCGCCGCGATGTACCAGCCCTGGCTGGACGAGGGGTTCGCCCAGCCCGGTGCGCGTCGTACGCGGGACGACTTCGAGATCGCGGCCACCTGCCACCTCCAGGTCACCTCGAACGAGGAGGAGCGGCGCGGGGTCATGGACATGCTCAAGCCGGTGATCGCCCTCTACATGGGTGGGATGGGCGCGAAGGAGCAGAACTTCCACAAGAACGTCTTCGACCGGATGGGCTACGACACGATCAGCGACGCGGTTCAGGAGCTCTTCCTCGCCGGCAGGCGCGACGAGGCCACCGCGCTGATCCCCGACGAGCTGGTGGAGGACATGCACATCTTCGGCGAGGCGGGTTACGTGAAGGAGCGCGTCGCGGAGTGGGAGGAGACCGGGGTGACCACCTTGCTCCTCAGCTGCCGGTCGCCCGAGGAGGTCCGACAGGTCGCGGAGCTGCTGGCGTGAGCCCGTCCGGGGAACGCAACGTGCTCGGGCAGGAGCTGCAGGAGTGCGGCACGGACCCGATGACCGGGTTCTACCGCGACGGCTGCTGCAACACCGGGCCGGAGGACCTCGGCAGCCACACGATCTGTGCAGTCGTGACCGCGGAGTTCCTGGAGCACCAGCGCGCGATCGGCAACGACCTGTCCAGCCCGGTCCCGCAGTTCTCCTTCCCGGGGCTGCACCCGGGCGACCGTTGGTGCGTGACCGCGGCCAACTGGGCACGGGCCGCCGCCGACGGCGTCGCCGCCCCGGTGGTGCTCGCCTCGACCAACGAGGCCGTGCTGGAGCTGGTGCCCCTCGAGGTGCTGCGACGGTACGCCGTCGACGTACCGCCGGACCCGAGCGGGCTGGAGGACTGAGTCAGGCTGGTTGCAGCGGCGTGAGCACCGCGACCGGGATGGTCCGTCGCGCCTTGCTGGCGTACTTCGCCACCTCCGGGGCCTCGGCGAGGATGACGTCGTGCCAGAGCCGTGCGCGCTCCTCGCCGTGCACCTCACGGGCTCGGGCAGCGAACCGACGCGCGCGGACCTGCACCTCGGTCGTGTTCACCTGCCGCAGGTTCTGGAACCAGTCTGGGTCAGTCCGCGATCCCGACCCGGTGCCCCAGACGACGAGGCCGTCGGGCGTCTCGAGGTAGCGGACGCAGGTGGAGCGGGGGATCCCCGTACGGCGGCCGGGCGTGGTCAGCATCAGCACGTGGACGTCCTTGCTGCCGCTGGACAGCCGCCCGTCGAGCTTGCGGTACATCCACACCCCGATCCGGCCGCCCATCCGGGTGAACCGCCTCTGCATGCTGGTCATCGCGGCTTACCCGGTCCGAGCAGCCCGTCGACGTCGGGCAGCTCGGTGAACCGGGTGAACGTGCCCTGCTCGGCGATCTCGGTCACCGCCGCCAGCCATCCGCCCCACGCGCTGCGGGCGAGCGTGCCGCCGACGCTGATCCGGCGTACGCCGAGCTCGGCCGCCTCCCGAACGGTGATGAACGGAGCGTTGACGAGCAGGTTGACCGGCTTGGGGGCGACCGCTGCGACCACCCTCTGCACCTGGTCGATGTCGTTGATGCGCGGCGCGTAGAGGCAGTCGGCACCCGCATCGGCGTACGCCTCCAGCCGGCGGACGGTCTCGTCGATGTCGGGCCGGCCGCGCACGAAGCCCTCGGAGCGGCCGGTGAGCAGCACGCCGGTGCCGGACTCGTCGATGGCCTGTCGCGCCGCCCTGATCCGGTCCACCGCGAGGTCGAGCTCGAACAACGGGTCGGCCACGTCGCCGGACGCGTCCTCGATGGAGAGCCCGGAGACGCCGGTGGTCACGGCGCGCGCCACGTTGCTCGCGACGCCCGCGGGGTCCACTGCGTACCCACCCTCGAAATCGGCGTTCACCGGCACGGTGACCGACGTGGCGATCGCGGCCAGGTGGGTCAGCGACTGCTTCAGCGTCGCCTGGCCGTCGGGTCGCCCCAGCGTCCAGGCCATTCCCGCGCTGGTCGTGGCGAGCGCCTCGAACCCCATCGCCTCGAGTGCCCGCGCACTCCCGACGTCCCAGGGGTTCGGCATCACGAAGCAGCCGGAGGTGTGCATCTCGCGGAACCGCGCGACGGCGTCACCGGGCATCTCGCACCTCTTCGGACGCCGGTCGAGGGCGCCTCCTCGAACTGTAGACCCCTTCGTGGCCGCCGGTCCGCCCCTCGAGGGACGGGGGCTTTGGTCACCGTGGCTACGGTGGACGTTTTGCCCGTGATGATCTCCTCGAGAGGAACGACATGAGCACCTCGACCCCCGACGAGCAGGAGCTGCTCCGCGAGCTCGCCACCAGCATCGCCCTGCTGCCCCAGGACGGCATGGCTGAGGGTGCGGCCCCGCCCGAGGGCTCCATCGCGATCCCCGTGATCGAGCAGGACGGCACTCAGTACGTCCCCGTGTTCACCTCTGAGGAGACCCTGCGCGCCGCAGGCGCCGACGCCGAGCCCGCCGTCCAGCTCCCGCTCGCGGAGCTGGCCGCCAACTGGCCCGGCGAGGACCTCTGGCTGGCGGTCGACCCCGGCAGCGAGAACGGACTCACCGTCCCGCCGGCGGCGATCCAGGCGATCGCGGCATTCGCCCAGATTCCGAACCAGATTCCGAACCAGGGCCCGAACGGCACCCCGGACGGCACCCCGGACGGTGGCCTCGGCCTCTGACCGGCCCCATGGCGGGCCGAAGATGACTCGACTGGCCCGTTTCTGAAACACGTTCTAGTGTGTGGTCGCATGAGCGACCCGGTCCTCCCGCCCCACCTCCCACCTGACCTGCACCGCGGCCCGCACTCCGGCCAGATGCTGGTGCACTCGTTGCGCCGGCACCGGGACGCCGAGGTGCTGCAGGTGGGGGACCGGGCGGTCACCGGCCAGGAGATGGCCGACCAGATCAGCCGCTACGTGCAGGCGCTCGAGGCACTCGGCGCCGGCACCGGCACCGCCGTCGGGCTCCTGGCCGCGAACCGCCCCGAGGTGCTGTACCTGATCGGCGCCGGACAGACCCAGGGCTACCGACGCACGGCGCTGCACCCGCTCGGCTCGCTCGAGGACCATGCCTACGTCCTCGACGACGCCGGGGTGACCGCGCTGGTGGTCGACGACATCCCCGCGTTCCTCGATCGCGCGCAGGCACTCCGTGAGCAGGTTCCCGGGCTCGAGCGCGTGATCACCATCGACGAGCTCGATGCCAGGGCTGCGACGTACGACGCCCAGCCGCTCGTGGCCCGGGACCTCGCACCGGACCACGTCGTCGGCATCACCTACACCGGCGGTACCACCGGAAAGCCCAAGGGCGTCATCGGCACGGCGGCAAGCATCGCCGCGATGACCCAGGTGCAGCTCGCCGAGTGGGAGTGGCCCGAGGCGCCGAAGTTCCTGCTCTGCACGCCGCTGTCGCACGCCGGCGCGGCCTTCTTCGCGCCGATCCTGGCCAGGGGCGGCCAGATGGTCGTGCTGCCGCGGTTCGACCCCGGCGAGGTGCTGCGCACCATCGAGGAGCAGCGCATCACTGCGACCATGCTGGTGCCGTCGATGCTCTACGCGCTGCTCGATCACCCGGACTCCCACACCCGGGACCTGTCGTCGCTGGAGACCGTCTACTACGGCGCGTCGGCCATCAACCCGACGCGGCTGGCCGAGGCCGTCGACCGGTTCGGACCGATCTTCGCGCAGTACTTCGGCCAGTCCGAGTGTCCGATGGTGATCAGCTACCTGGCGAAGGCCGATCACGTCGGCGACCGGCTGGCCTCGTGCGGACGGCCGAGCGCCTTCCTGCGCACCGCCCTGCTCGGGGAGGACGACCAGCCGGTGCCGCAGGGTGAGCCCGGCGAGATCTGCGTGGCCGGGCCCGTGCTCGCCGGTGGCTACTGGAACAAGCCTGAGGAGACCGCGGAGACCTTCCGGGACGGCTGGCTGCGCACCGGGGACGTGGCCCGCGAGGACGCCGACGGGTTCTGGTACATCGTCGACCGGACCAAGGACATGATCGTCTCCGGCGGCTTCAACGTCTTCCCGCGCGAGGTCGAGGACGTCGTGGCCGAGCACCCGGCCGTGGCGCAGGTCGGGGTGATCGGTACGCCGGACGAGAAGTGGGGCGAGGCGGTCACCGCCGTGGTCGTGCTGCGCGAGGGTCGGCAGCTGACCGACGACGTGGTCACGGAGATCAAGGACGCGGTCAAGCAGCGCAAGGGCTCGGTGCACGCCCCCAAGCAGGTGATCGCCACCCACGCGCTGCCGCTGACCCCGCTCGGCAAGCCGGACAAGAGGGCGCTGCGCCAGCAGTTCTGGCAGGGTGAGCGGCGCGTGGGCTGACGGCTCAGGCGCGTGCGGTGACCACGACCGCTTGAAGTAGGCCCGCCCGGTTGGCCGCGACGTTGTTGCCCACGCGCTCCGCGAACGCCTCGCCCAGCACGAACGCCGCGCCGGGCTCGAGCACCCGGTGCACCTCCGCGAACGCCGCCGGCTTGTCGGGCACGTTCGTGCCCACGTGCATCATCAGCGCCGCGTTGAAGTCGCCCGGCTGGAAGGGCAGCTCCTCCCCGTCGGTGGGGACGAACTGGGCCTTCTCGCTGAGCCCCACGCGCTCGGTCAGGTGGTGGCGGTCGCCACGAACTCCGGGGTCAGGTCGACCCCGGTCACCACCGCCGTAGTGCTTCCTGACCAGCTCCCGGACATCCATGGGTGACACCTCCACGCAGCAGGCTAGGAGCCCCGACGCGAGGGTTCCCGTCAGCCGGTCTGGTCAGCGAGTCCGGTCAGCCGTTCTGGTCCCTCCGGTCGGGCGGGGGAGCCTGTCGCAGCTCGCGGCGCTGCCTGGAGGCGAGCCGCTTGCGCTCCTTGCGCTCCAGGCGGTGCTCGATCGACTCGATGGTCTCCTGCTTGGTGATCAGGAGCTGGAGCAGGCGGACGCTGGTGGCCACGGTGACGATCGCCGGCCAGGGGAAGCCCTGTGTCGTGACTGCCCAGATCACCCAGCAGATCATCGTGGGGATGAGCCAGGCGAGCAGGGCCTGCTGCCGGTGCACCCGGTAGCGGCGTACGGCCTCGGCGTGCAGGTCGGCCCGCGCGGCCCGGACCGGGGTGGAGGCCACCAGGTCGCTCATCAGCGGCGGCAGCTCGCCCAGGGTGCGGGCCTGGGCGACGTGGTCGGTGCGCTCGTCGAGCTCCTCGGGGGTGATCCGGCCCTCGGAGTACGCCGTGCCGAGCACCTCGTTGACCACGTCGCGGTCACGGTCGGAGGCACGCATGTGCGCGTTCTGCTCGACCCGTGGATCGAGCGTGAAGCGCTCCCAGATGCTGCCCCCGTCCATGGCGCACACCCTAAGGGGCTGCCGCACGGGCCGATGCTCGGGCAGGATGTCCGGATGGGCGCGCGCAACGGGGAGCACGGCTACGGGTACGTGACGATCGCGCTGCACTGGTTCACCGTGCTGCTCGTGCTCGCGCAGTTCGTCGTCGGTTACGTGATGGCCTCCAACGACGACCTGGACATCTTCCCGCTCCACCAGGCGTTGGGGGCGTCGATCCTCGTCATCGCGATCGGGCGAGTGGCGTGGCGGGTGAGCACCCCGCTGCCTCCGTGGGCCGACTCGTTGAGCTCGGGAGAGAGGAAGGTGGCGCACTGGACCGAGCGCATCCTGCTGGCCCTGCTGTTCGTGATCCCCGCGACCGGCCTGATCCTGGCCGGGAGTGGTGACGACGATCTCCTGCCGCTGCACGTGGCCGCCCACGTCGCTTTCTTCGTGACCCTCGCGGTCCACCTCGGGCTGGTGCTCGGGCGCGGCCTGCGTGGCCGGCCTGTGCTGCTGGAGCGGATGCTCAGGTCCCGGTGAAGCTGGGCTTCCGCTTCGCGGCGAACGCCCGCGGCCCCTCCTCGGCGTCCTGGGAGGCGAACACCGCCGCACCCACTGCGGCGTCGTCCTGCCAGCACTCGTCCTCGTGCTTGCCCTCCGAGGCACGGATCGTGCGCAGAACCGCCTGGACGGCGAGCGGCCCGTTCGCCGCGATCTGCTCCGCGATCTCGTGCGCCTTCGCGAGTGCCCGCCCGTCCGGGACGACGTGGCCGATCAGCCCGATCTCCTTGGCCTCGGCGGCGCTCACGTGCCGGCCGGTCAACAGCAGGTCCGCGGCGACGGTGTAGTGCAGCTGCCGGGGGAGTCGTACGGCGGACCCGCCGAGCGGGTAGAGCCCCCACCGTGGCTCGGAGACGCCGAACTTCGCCGACTCACCGGCGACCCTGATGTCGGTGGCCTGCAGGATCTCGGTGCCGCCCGCGATGGCCGGCCCCTCCACCGCGGCGATCAACGGCTTGGTCACGCGGTAGCCCTTCAGAAGTGACTTGATCCGCGACGGGTCGAACTGCCCGGACTCGAACTTCTCCGACGGAGCGTTGGAGGACATCGCCTTCAGGTCGGCGCCGGCGCAGAAGTAGCCGCCGGCACCGGTCAGGATCACGACCCGCACCTCGGGGTCCTCGTTGGCGCGGTCCCAGGCCTGCTCCATGGTCGCGAGCATCTCGGCGGAGAGCGCGTTGCGGGCCTCGGGACGGTTCATCGTGACCACCAGGGTGTGGTCGTGGAGCTCGACGAGGGCGTGTGGTCGGTCTTCGGCGGGGGCGGTTCCGGTCATGGGGCGATGCTAGTCAGAAACAAGAACGTGTTCTAGTCTGGCCGCCATGGCCCTCAACATCGCAGACCTCTTCGAGCATGCCGTCGATGCGGTGCCGGAACGGCCGGTGATCCGGGTCGGCGACCGGGCGGTGTCCTACCTGGACCTGGAGCACGAGGCCAACCAGCTCGCCCACTTCCTGGCAGCGCGGGGGATCGGGGTCGGCGACCACGTCGGCATCTACGCGAAGAACAGCGTCGAGCACGTCGTCGCGCTGCTGGCGGTGTTCAAGATCCGCGCCGTCGCCATCAACGTCAACTACCGCTACGTCGAGGCCGAGCTCGACTACCTCTTCGACAACTCCGACATCGTCGCGCTGCTGCACGAGCGGCCCTACGCCCCGCTGGTGGCCGCCACCGCGCCCAAGCACGCCAAGCTGCAGACCGTGGTGGCCATGCCCGACCCCACGGCTCCGGAGGACGCCTCCGACATCACCGCCTACGGCGGGCTGACCTGGGCCGAGGTGCTCGAGGGTCAGAGTGCGGAGCGGGAGTTCGCCGAGCGCAGCGGCGACGACCTCTACATCGTCTACACCGGCGGGACCACCGGGTTCCCCAAGGGCGTGATGTGGCGCCACGAGGACTTCTGGCGGGTGCTCGGCGGCGGCATCGACTTCATGACCGGCGAGCGCCTCGAGGAGTACGACCAGTCGAAGGGGGCGGCCACCAACGACCCGATGGTGACGTTCCCGCTGAGCCCGCTGATGCACGGCGGTGCGCAGGCGGCCATGCTGATGCACCTGTTCGCGGGGCACCTGACGATCCTGGCGCCGAAGTTCGACCCCGACGAGGTGTGGCGCACCATCGACGCCCACGGCGTGCAGCTGATCTTCATGACCGGCGACGCGATGGCGCGGCCGCTGATCGAGGCCTACGAGGCGGGTGACCACGACGGCTCGTCGCTGGTCGCCGTGGCGAGCAGTGCAGCCATCTTCAGCCGACCGGTCAAGGAGCGCTGGATGGCGGCGTTCCCCAACGCGTTCTTCACCGACTCGGTCGGCAGCTCGGAGACCGGGTTCCAGGGCACCGGCCTGCAGGACAAGGACAACATCAAGGGCGAGGGCTGCGTCGTCACCCTCGGGCCGGAGTCCGTGGTGCTCGACGAGGACAACCAGGTCCTCGATGCAGGCGACGTCGGCGCCGTCGGTCGACTCGCGCGGTGCGGGTCGGTGCCCCTGGGCTACTACAAGGACGCCGAGAAGTCCGCGCGCACCTTCGTCGAGGTCGACGGCACGCGCTACTCGATCCCCGGTGACTTCGCCCGCATCGAGCCGGACAACAAGGTGACCCTGCTCGGCCGGGGATCCAACTGCATCAACACCGGCGGGGAGAAGGTCTACCCGGAAGAGGTCGAGATGGCGCTCAAGGCCCATCCCGACGTGTACGACGTGCTGGTGGTGGGCGTCGCCGACGAGAACTACGGCCAGGCCGTCTCGGCGGTGGTGCAGCCGCGCGGTGCGAACCGCCCCTCGCTCGAGGAGCTGCGCACCTTCCTTCGCTCGCAGCTGTCGGGCTACAAGCTGCCGCGCTCGGTGACCTGGGTCGAGCAGATCCCGCGCAGTGCCACCGGCAAGGCGAACTACCCCAAGGCGAGGGAGCTCGCGGTCTCGGCACAGGAAGAGGGCGTGGCCGTCTGATGCGCACCGACCTGTGCGACCGGTTCGGGATCGACCGGCCGATCTTCGCGTTCACCCCCTCCGAGCACGTCGCGGCGGCCGTCTCGCGAGCCGGTGGCCTCGGGGTGCTCGGCGCGGTGCGCTTCAACGACGCCGCCGAGCTGGACCGCACGTTGACCTGGCTCGACGACAACACCGAGGGCAAGCCCTACGGCGTCGACGTCGTGATGCCGATGAAGGTGCCCACCGAGGGCAAGTCGCTCGACCTGAAAGCGATGATCCCGGAGGACCACGTGTCGTTCGTGGAGCGGACCCTGCAGAAGCTCGGCGTTCCGCCGCTGCCCGAGGGCCAGGGGCGCGAGGGCGTGCTCGGCTGGCTGCACTCGGTCGCCCGATCCCACGTCGAGGTCGCACTCGCACACCGGCCGGTGCTGATCGCGAACGCCCTCGGCTCGCCGCCGGTCGACGTGATCGAGCAGGCGCACGAGAAGGGCGTGGCCGTGGCTGCCCTCGCCGGTGCGGCGAAGCACGCGCTGTCCCACGTCGCCAACGGCGTGGACATCATCGTGGCCCAGGGCTACGAGGCCGGCGGCCACACCGGCGAGATCGCGAGCATGGTGCTGACCCCGGAGGTCGTGGACGCCGTCGGGCCCGACGTACCGGTCCTCGGCGCCGGTGGCATCGGCTCCGGTCGTCAGGTCGCCGCCTCCCTGGCGCTCGGCGCGCAGGGAGTGTGGACCGGGTCGGTCTGGCTGACCACCGAGGAGTACCAGAACCTCAACACCAACCGAGGGATGACCGACGCGTTCCTGCGCGCCACGAGCTCCGACACGGTGCGCACCCGGGTCTACACCGGCAAGCCCGCGCGGCTGCTGCGCACCAAGTGGACCCAGGCCTGGGAGGAGGAGGGCGCTCCTGAGCCGCTGCCGATGCCATTGCAGAACCTGCTGGTCTCCGACGCGCACAACCGGATGAACCTCCACGGCGACCCCGACGTGATCTCCATGCCCGTGGGCCAGATCGTGGGTCGGATGAACGTGGTGCGCCCGGTAGCCGACGTGATGGCCGACCTGGTGCGGGAGTACGACGAGGCGGTCGCCCGGCTGGAGAGGATCCGCGGCTGAAGCTCACTCCGCCCGCCGTACGACGAACCGCACCTCCTCGCGCAGGCTCTGGCCCACCACGCAGTAGCGCTCGGTGGAGCGGGCCAGCCGCTCGAGGGTGGCGTCGTCGGCATCGGCGTCCAGGACGACTGTCACCACCAGGTCGGTGACGCCGACCGTTGCGTTGCGGTCGACCCCGAGGGTGCCGCGCGCGTCGAAGCAGCCGTCGACGGTGAGCTGCGCCGACCGGATCTCCACGCCGAGCACGGTCGCGACGCTGCGCAGGGTGACGCCGGCGCACGCCCCCAGCGCCTCCAGCAGCATGTCCGCGGAGCAGGCGTCCGAGCCGTCGCCACCGGTCGCCGGGTGCAGACCCGCCCGCACCGGACCGGCCCAGCCCTCGACGGTGCAGGTGATCCCCGGGTGGCGGAACGCGCCACGTCGACGCAGTGGGATGCGGGCACTGTCGGGGTCGGAGCGGTAGCGCTCCTTCAGCGGGGCCTGCAGGCTGCGGATCTCGGACGCGTCCATCCGTCCACGGTAGGCCGCAGATTGGTCGTCAGGCCTCGACAGCCAGCAGTCGGCCGATCGCGCGGGCCTGCTCGGTGGCGCCCCCGAGCACGAACTCGTTGCGCTTCGCCCCCGTGAAGAACCGGTGCGCCTCCCCGTCGAGGTCGATGCCGACGCCGCCGTGCACGTGCACGGCGGTGTGCGCGACCCGGTGCCCGGCGTCTGCGGCCCAGAGCTTCGCGATCGCCACCTCGCGCTCTGCGGGCAGGTCCTCCGCGAGTCGCCACGCCGCCTGCCACATGGTGAGCCGCGTTCCCATCACGTCGACGTAGGCGTCGGCGA
Organism: Marmoricola sp.; assembly: GCA_035689885.1. GTDB lineage: Bacteria > Actinomycetota > Actinomycetes > Propionibacteriales > Nocardioidaceae > Marmoricola. The sequence goes on from DASSLA010000106.1 coordinate 20,638, forward strand.
GCCGCTGCGAGACCGCCTGGAAGGTGCCGATCGGCTTGCCGAACTGCTCGCGCGTCCGGGCATGCTCGGCAGTCAGCGTCAGTGCGCCCTCCAGTGTGCCGACCTGGTGCGCGCACACCGCGACCGTGAGGTGGGAGGTCAGCCAGTCGACAACCTCGCGGCCCTCCCCGACGTGCCCGAGGACCCGGTCGAGGGGGACCGCGGCGCGGTCGAGCTCGAGGCGGGTGGCCAGGTCGCCGTCGCTGAGCTGCTGCGGCTGCACGGTCACCCCCGGGTCGTCGGCGTGGACGAGGAGCACCGTGGGGCCGTCCGCGGTGCCGGCGGGTACGACGAACAGGTCGGCGAGCGTCCCGGCCGGGACCACCGACTTGCTGCCGGTGAGCAGCCAGGTGGACCCGTCGTTCTCGGCCCGGGTGACCGGCTCGTCTGGGGAGTGCAACCGGTCCTCGGAGAGCGCGGCGGTGACGACACTCTCGCCCAGTCCGGCGACGGGCAGCCAGCGCGCCTGCTGGGTGGGGGTCCCGAAGCGGGCGAGCGCCATCGAGGTCACGGCGTGCGTGGCGAGGGGGACCGGGGCGAGCCTCCGACCGGCCTCGACCAGCACGCAGGCGAGCTCGAGGAGCCCGAGGCCGCTGCCGTCGTGGGTCTCCGGGACGACCAGGGCCAGCAGGCCGGCGTCGGCGAGCCTGCGCCACAGCTCCTGGTCGAAGCGGGCCTCCCCGGACTCCACCTCCTTGAGTCGCTCGGGGGTGCAGGAGTCGGCGAAGATCGTGCCGGCGAGAGCCGCAGCGTCGCTGCCCTCGGGGGTGCGCTCGAAGTCCATGGGGTTCCTATCGCTTGGCCGCGGGCAGCCCGAGTCCGACGTACCCGATGATGTCGCGCTGGATCTCGTTGGTGCCGCCACCGAAGGTCATCACCAGGGCGGAGCGGTGGTAGCGCTCGAGCCGACCTCGCAGCACGGCTCCCGGCGAGCCGGCGGCGACGAGGGCCTTGGGGCCGACGATCTCCATCAGCGACCGGTAGACCTCGGTGGCCAGCTCCGAGCCGTAGACCTTGGTCGCCGAGGCGTCGGCGGGGGAGAGGTCGGTGGTGGCGGAGGCGAGCTGCCAGTTGAGCAGCTTGAGCATGTCGGCCCGCGCGTCGGCGCGCCCCAGCAGCACCTGCACCCACTCGGAGTCGATCACCCGCGAGCCGTCGGGGTTGCGCGTCTGCTGCGCCCACTCGGTGACCAGCCTGATCGAGTGGGTGACCGGGGTGGCGGAGGTCAGCGCCACTCGCTCGTGGTTGAGCTGGTTGGTCATCAGCGCCCAGCCGCCGTTGAGCTCACCGACCAGGTTGTCCTTCGGCACCCGGACGTCCTCGTAGTAGGTCGCGCTGGTGCTCACGCCCGCCACGGTGTGCACCGGGGTGTAGGAAAAGCCCGGGGCGTCGGTCGGGACCAGGATGACCGACAGCCCCTTGTGGCGGGGCAGCTCGGGGTCGGTGCGGCAGGCGAGCCACACGTAGTCGGCGTACTGGATCAGCGAGGTCCACATCTTCTGCCCGTGGATCACCCACTCGTCGCCCTCGAGGCGCGCCCGGGTGCGCAGGCTGGCGAGGTCGGTGCCCGCATCGGGCTCGGAGTAGCCGATGGAGAAGTGCATCTCGCCGCGCAGGATCGCCGGGAGGATCTCCTTCTTCTGGGCTTCGGTGCCGAACCGCATGATCGTCGGCCCGACCGTGTTGAGGGTCAGGTAGGGGATCGGTACGCCGGCGACGGCGGCCTCGTCGGTGAAGATCAGCTGGTCCATCATCGAGCGGTCCTGGCCGCCGTACTCCTCGGGCCAGCCGATGCCGAGCCAGCCGTCGTGACCGATCTCGCGGATGACCTCGCGGTAGACCGCGGCGTCGCCCAACTCGCCGCCACCGAAGTCCCCGGTGGCGCCGGCGAGCGCGGCGCGACGCTCCGGGGTGACGAGCCGCCCGAAGTACTCCCGGAGCTCGGCGCGCAGGCGCTCCTGGTCGGGTGTCAGCGCGATGTGCATGGGGCTCCTGACCGGGGTCCACGGGCGGGGCGGGGTGTGAATCTCCCGCGCAAAACTATAACCTGTTCTTGTTTCCGGCCACCCTGACGGAGGAACCGATGAGCACCACGACGCCGACGCGGGCCCGTGCCCT
>DASSLA010000107.1:0-10463 GCA_035689885.1 Marmoricola sp.
GTCGACCAGTGCACGCCGAAGCGCCGCTGGGCCGCGCGGTAGGCCGCCATCAGCTCGCCGGGCGGGGCAGGGCGGACGATCCGCCAGGCGGGCAGCTCGGTGGCCAGGTCGCGCGGACGCGAGGGATGCATGTCGCGGAACTCGCGACGAGAGGCCACGTTGGCGCGCACCACCGGGCGCAGGTCGCGCGGCAGGTCGCGGAACACGGCCCGGTCCCAACGAGGGCGGTTGCCGAGCTCGCGGTAGGCGAGCTGCTGCAGGTGACCGGCCGCCGAGAGCACGTCGGGCTCGGTGGACGGCTTCGCGATGGCCCGCTCGGCCGCGACGATCTGGCGGACGACCTGCGTGGGTGAGCTCGCCCGACGCGGACCGCTGGTGAGCGCGACGGCGAGCTCGGGCACCAGTTCCGGCGTGGCGCTCGGCGTACGGCGGGCCGGGGCGGGGGCCGGGGTGGGGGTCGGCGTGGCTGACGGCTTCCGGGTGGGACGGGTCGCCGGAGTCGAGGTGGGCGACGCGGGCTTCGGCGACGCGGAGGCACGCTCGGCGCGCGCGTCCGGGGTCGGCTCAGCGCCCGGGCTGCACGCGACCATCGCGGCGCACAGCACGGCTGCAAGCAGTGACCCCCCACGGCTCATGCCCCCGTGCCTACGTGATCGATGCGCCCGATTCAAGCCGGATCGAGGCGCATGTGCCAGACGTCGCACCATTTCCGGCGGCGTGCGGGGCTGGTGGCGATGTTGAGGCGCAGGTGCCCGGGGAGCCATGGGTGGTAGATGTGACCGGGCGACGCGAGCACCCGGCCGGTCTCCAGCGCCACCTGCGTGGGGTCGTCGAGCCGGGGGGTGGTACGCCGGGACGGGCAGCACCACCGGACCCGGGTCGCTGAGCACGGCGTCGCCCGTCGGCTGTTCGACCGCTCGTCACATCCGGTGCGTGACCCACTCCGGTCGCCACTCGGGGTCCCGGCCGGCGAGCCCCAGGACCCGGTGGAAGACGGGAGCGTCCTCGGGGACCTCGACCACGGTGCCGAACAGCCCCTCCCGGTCCGAGCCGTCCGGGACCTCCTCCGCCGGGGTGACGATCGGCAGCACCGCCTCGCACTCCGCGTCGGTGGGCTCATAGGGCTGTCCGGTCGCGCGGGCGAGGTCCCAGCCGTGCAGCAGTACCTCGTCGAGCGCGACCAGGCCGCACACCTCGCCGGGCAGGTCGACACCGCCGGCCTTCGTCATCCCGTCCCACGCGTCCGGTGCCTTCCACGCCAACGCAAGCTCGTCGAGCCGGTTGTCGAGCTGGCTGCGCCAGTCGTCGGGCAGTGGGTCGGTCACCGGCGCGGGCGGGGTGTTGGTGGTCGGGCCGTCGATCTTGCCCGCGGCGTCCCGGAAGGCGAGCGAGAGGCCCAGCAGGTGCTGGACGAGGCTGGCGACCGGCTGCTGGATGGGCGTCGGGCGGCCCAGCTGCTCGTCGTCCAGCTCCGCGACGAGGGCGCGGACGCGGTCGGTGGTGGTGGTGAGGTCGAACATGGCATTCCTCTCGGCTGACGGGAGCGTTTGTGTTGACCCGCTCAGTGTCCGGAACTCATCGGTCGCGTCACCGCGGTGATCCGGTGGATCGCGAACGATCGCTGCGAGTCGCTGCGCTCGTCGTACGCCGTGAGCTGGCCGCCCTCGACCCGCTCGGGGCTGACCGTGCGCTCGACCACGGTGCCGTCGTTGCCGACGTAGCCGATCACCAGGGCGTCGCGCGCCTCCGCGGCCTGGCGCAGCATGGCGATCACCTCGGTGGGCGTGGAGGCGCTGGCGCCGCGGGTGGGCCGTGACGCGGCGGTGCGGTCGCCTGCGCGGATCGCGGCCACCACGGCGGAGGTCCGCGCGGTGGCGCGTACGCCGGACGCGGCACTGCTGCGCCGTCGCGGCGATCGGGCCCGGTAGACGTCGGGTCGGGCGACCCGGACCGTGCCGTCGGCGGCCTCGACCACCGGGGCGAGGCCGAGCTCGCGGATGCGCGGCAGCAGCACGCCGAGCGGCACGTCGGAGACGACCACCGTCGGGGCGATCCGGCGCAGCCGCAGCGACGCGGCGCCGGAGGCGTGCACCAGCTCGGTCAGCGCGGTCTCGTCGTCGCTGCGCAGGAACGACTCCGCGTGACCGGCGCGCAGCGTCCCGAAGCGGCGGGAGACGTCGTCGACCAGGTAGGTCAGCGACTGCGGCACCGGTGTGCGCGAGGTCGACGCGATGAAGTCGTGCACCTCGGACGCGGACCAGCCGGCGTCGAAGGCGCGGCGCACCGACGAGGCGTCGAACCGGTAGACGGTCGCCCCACCACGGCTCTCCACGTCGGCGAGGAGGGCGAGCTGACGGGCCAGCTCCTGCTCCAACGGACCCGGGGCGATCGCGGTGAGGTCGGCCTGCAGCAGCACGTGGTCGACGGGCTCGGGCAGCAACGACTCGAGGGCACGCTCCGGGTCACCGCCGTCGACCAGCGCCCGCCCGAACGCCGAGAGCCCGTCGAGCCCGGTGATGCCGAACGTCGCCACCTCCCCGAGCAGGGCCGGCACGTGGTCGAGCCGGGTGGTCGGCCGGCGCGGGCGCCGCCAGCGCAGCCGGTCGGCCAGCGACGGCACCCCCGTGCCGGGAGCGAGGGTGGCGCCGGGCTCGAGGACGGTCAGCTCGGCGAGGGCGTCGCGGCGCAGCGCGACCAGCCAGCTGCGGGCCAGGTCGGGGGTGAGCGCGTTGACCGGCTTGCTGGTGCCGGTGGTGACGTCGCCGGTGCGCCCGCCGACGGCGGAGACCAGGCGGGGATTGTCCAGCCATGCCCGCGCCAGGGTCACCCAGCGACTCGCGTTCGGGGCGGCCAGCCAGGCATCGAAGGCGTCGGTCGGGAGCCAGGCCGCATCGAGGTCGTCGGTCATGCCCTGGTCGAGCAGGCCCGCGGCATGGGCGGTCTCGACGACCAGGGCGGCCACCTCGGTCTCGACGTGCAGGAAGGTCGCGGCCGCCTTGAGGTCACGTACGCCGAGGCCGCCGGTCTTCAGCGCGGCCGCCGGGTGGGCTCCCCAGTGGTCCAGCAGCAGCTCGGTGCGCCGTACCAGCTCGAAGGCGGCACCGGCCGCAGCACGGTCCACCAGCGTCGCGCCGCGGTCGGAGGTGGCCAGAGGCGGCGGGTCGTCGAGGGCGGTCGCGGTCGAGTGTCCGTCGTACAGGGCGAGGCGGACCGACCACGGCACGGTCACGTGCCGCTCGTCGCGGCGCGCCAGCAATCCGCACGCGACGAGGTTCGCCGTGGGGCCGGGGGCGCCGCTCCAGCGACCGTCCGCGTCCTCCTCGAGCAGGTGCTCGACGATGGCGCGCTCCTGGGGGGTCGCCGCTTCGAGCAGCTCGGGCACCTTGCCCACCGGTGGTCCGGCGGGCAGCCGCAGCACCTCGCTGACGACCAGTACCGGCCGCGCGGGCCGGCCCCAGACCAGGGCGAGGGCGCGCAGCCGGTCCAGGGCACGGTCGACGCTCTCCGGCTGGGCCCGCACCACGTCGAGGTCGGCCTCGTGCACCATCGCCTGCAGCACCGCGAGCTCGAGCGCGTCGAGCTGGTCGAGCGCCCGCAGCACGGACGCCTTGACCACGACCCGGGCCGCGAGCTGCGCGGAGTCGTGCGGCGCGGGGGCCCCGAGGTCCGGCCGGGCCTCCAGCAGCGTCACCAGCTGCTCGTCGGACCAGCCACGGAGCTGGTCGGCGAGCGTGCGCGGGGCGGCTGCGGACATCCGGCGAATTCTACGCACCGCCCCACCGCCGACCGGGCAGTTCTGGTTGCTGATAGCCGGCCGACCGGGCAGTTCTGGTTGCTCCGACGGGCCGCGCGCACCGTGCTCGCAACCATTTCTGCCCGCTCGGCACGTTTCCGCCAACCATTTCTGCCCGCTCGGCACGTTTCCGCCAACCAGACCTGCCCGCTCGGCAGGGTGGCGCCAACCAGACCTGCCCGCTCGCGGGGTGGCGGGAGGGGGAGTGGGGCAGGATTCGGGCCATGGAGGTCACGGCGCGGTTCCTGGAGATGCTGCTGGCCGGCGCGTCCCGGGAGGACCTCGACCTGGTGGTCGCCGAGGCGGAGGTGTCCGGCAGCTCGCCGGAGCAGCTGGACGTCCTGCGAGAGCAGCACGCGCTGGCGCTGCGCATCCACGAGCAGATGGCCCGCCAGAAGGCCCGTGAGGCGGAGCTGTCCGCGCTCAACGAGACCGCGCGCGACCTCAGCGAGATCCGCGACCTCGACGCGATCCTGACCGCCATCGTCCGGCGCGCTCGCCAGCTGCTGCACGCGGACATGACCTACCTCTCGCTCAACGACGAGCAGGAGGGGGCGTCGTACATGAAGGTCACCGACGGCGCCCTCACCCCGGAGTTCCGTCGCCTCCGGCTGCCGCTGGGCACCGGCCTGCTCGGGCTGGTCGCCCAGTCGGGGGCGCCGTACTTCACCGAGGACTACCAGGCCGACGAGCGGTTCGTGCACCGCGACTACATCGACTCGGCGGTCGCAGGCGAGCAGATCCGCGCCATCCTCGGCGTCCCGCTCACGGTCGAGGGCAAGGTGATCGGCGCCCTGCTCGCGGTGCACCGGACAGTGCGGCCTTTCCCTCCCGGTGAGGTCGCGTTGCTGACCTCGTTCGCGGCGCACGCGGCGGTCGCGCTGGAGAACGCCCGCCTGTTCGAGCAGGCGCGCGCCGCGGTGGAGAACGCCGATCGGGCCAACGCCGAGCTGCGCTCCCGCAACGAGGCCACCGAACGGGCCGCGCACGCACACGACCTCCTCACCGACGTGCTCCTGCACGGCGGCGGCGCCGACGAGGTGGCGGCGGTGCTCACGGAGGTGCTCGGCGGCGCCGTGACGGTGTACGACGACGAGCAGCGCCCGCTCGCCCACGCGCCCGACAGCTCGAAGGCCGAGGAGCCGGTCTCCGACGAGACGTTCGCCGACGCCCTGGCCAAGGCCCGTGGCTCGGGTCGCTGCGTGCAGGTCGACGACGGCACCTGGCTCGCGGCGGCGGCGGCGGGAGAGGAGCACCTCGGCACGCTCGTGCTGCGCACCGACAACGAGCTGGACCTGCCGGAGCGTCGCACCCTCGAGCGCGGCGCGCTGGTCACCGCCCTGGTGCTGCTGTTCGGCCGCACCGAGGCCGAGGCCGAGAGCCGGGTGCGCGGCGAGCTGCTCGTCGACCTGCTGGCCGGGCAGGACCTCGACTCCGTCCGGATCCGCGAGCGGGCCCGGGCCCAGGGGGCGGACCTGGACGTGCCGCTCGCGGTGGCGCTCGCCGAGCCCGGTCAGGACGGCGCAGACGGTGTCGGCCTACCGATGGCACGAACGGTCGCGTCGATGGCCGCGGAGCTGCACGGACTGGGCGCGGTGCACGAGGGCCGCGCCGTCGTGCTCGCCCCGGGCGACCCGCTGGAGCTGGGCCGGTTGCTGCAGGAGCGCCTCGACGGGGCGACGGTCGGCGTCGCGGGCAGCGCCGGGGGAGCGGAGTCGATCCCGGACGCCTGGCGCGAGGCCCGGCAGACCCTCGCCACCCTTCTCCGGCTCGGCCGCACGGGCGACGTGAGCGACCCGGCCGGCCTGGGGCTCGCGCGCCTGCTCCTGGGCAGCAACGGACCCGGGGAGCTGGAGGAGTTCCTCGACCGCACCGTCGGCCCGGTGCTCGCCTACGACGCCCAGCGGCACACCAACCTCGCGCAGACGCTCGAGGCGTGGTTCGCCGCCGACGGCGGCCTGCGCGAGACGGCGTCGGCCTTGCACATCCACCCCAACACCGTCACCCAGCGGCTCGATCGGGTCGGCCAGCTCCTCGGCGACGGCTGGCGCGATCCGCGCCGCAAGCTCGACCTCCAGCTCGCGCTGCAGCTGGCGCGACTCCGCCCTGGTGTGTGAGGTCAGCACATATTCGACGTTCAACAGTGGCCCTCGACGACATGGCAGTCGTGACCCACGGCACGTAACGTCGCCAGCATGTCCGTTTCGTCCCGGCCCGCAGCCCGCCCGCTCACCGGCCGCACCGCCCTCGTCACCGGGGGCGCGAGCGGCATCGGACGCGCCGTGGCCGGACGCCTCGCGGCGGACGGCGCCCACGTCGTCGTACTCGACCGCGACGAGCAGGGGGCCAAGGAGGTTGCCGAGGCCATCGACGGCGAGCACCTCGTCGCCGACCTGTCCGACGGCGACTCGATCGCCGACCTGGCCCTGGGCTCGCGCGGCATCGACATCCTGGTCAACAACGCCGGGATCCAGCACGTCGCGCCGGTCGAGGAGTTCGACCCCGACCGCTTCGCACTGATCCACCGGGTGATGCTGCACGCGCCGTTCCTGCTCGCTCGGGACGTGCTCCCCGCGATGTACGACGCCGAATGGGGCCGGCTCGTGCACGTGTCCTCGGTCCACGGCCACCGCGCCTCGGCGTACAAGTCGGCCTACGTGAGCGCCAAGCACGGGCTCGAGGGCCTGTCCAAGGTGATCGCGCTCGAGGGCGCCGGGAAGGGTGTCACCAGCAACACGGTCTGCCCCGGATACGTGCGCACCCCGCTCGTGGAGGGCCAGATCGCGGACCAGGCGACCAGCCACGGCATCGACCGGGACGACGTGCTCGACCAGGTGCTGCTCTCGCGCACCCCGGTGAAGCGACTCGTCGAGCCAGACGAGGTCGCGGGCCTCGTGGGGTACCTGTGTGGACCCGGCACCGACTCGATCAACGGCACCTCCTACCTGATGGACGGCGGCTGGACCGCCGCGTGAACAACCCCGCACCACCAGCTCGACACGAGACAGCTCGACACACGAGACAGGGAGCAAGCAGATGACCACGACACACACGTCGGCCACACCCGGCGGGGCAGCCGCCCCGGAGGGCGGCCGGACCAGCATCGGGAAGGTGGTCTTCGCCAGCCTCGTCGGCACTGCCGTCGAGTGGTACGACTTCTTCCTCTACGGGTCGGCAGCCGCCCTGATCTTCGGCACGCTGTTCTTCCCCGACTCCGACCCGGTCAACGCCACCCTGCTGGCGTTCGGGACGTACGCCGTCGGCTTCGTCGCGCGGCCCCTCGGCGGGGTCATCTTCGGCCACTTCGGCGACCGCGTCGGGCGCAAGAAGATGCTGGTCGTCTCCCTGATGATGATGGGTATCGCGACCTTCGCGATCGGGCTGCTGCCCACGCACGCCACCATCGGTGTCGCGGCGCCGATCCTGCTGCTGGTGTGCCGCCTGCTCCAGGGCTTCGCCGTCGGCGGCGAGTGGGGCGGCGCAGTGCTGATGGTCGCCGAGCACGGTGACGAGAACAGCCGTGGCTTCTGGTCCTCGTGGCCGCAGGCCGGCGTCCCGCTGGGCAACCTGCTCGCCACCGGCGTGCTGTTCGCACTCGCGGCGTTCCAGAGCGACGCGGCCTTCGAGTCGTGGGGCTGGCGGATCCCGTTCCTGCTCTCCGCCGTACTGGTGCTGATCGGGCTCTACGTCCGTCTCCAGCTCGAGGAGTCGCCGGTCTTCCAGGAGGCCAAGGCGGAGATCGCGGAGAAGAAGCAGGCCGAGTCGCACATGCCGCTGATGGAGGTCGTCAAGACCTACCCCAAGGAGGTCTTCATCGCCATGGGGATGCGGATGGCCGAGAACATCAGCTACTACATCTTCACGATCGTGGTGATCTCCTTCGCCAAGGACTTCGCCGACATCGGCACCGACCTGATCCTGCAGATGCTCCTCATCGGCGCGGCGTTCCAGTTCTTCCTGATCCCGGCCCTGGGTGCGTTGTCCGACCGTGTCGGACGTCGCCCGCTCTACACGGTCGGCGCCATCGGGGTCGCCGTCTGGACGTTCTTCTTCTTCGGGCTCATCGAGTCCGCCAGCGCCGGGCAGACCCTGCTCGCGGTGACGGTCGGGCTGTTCTTCCACTCGCTGATGTACGCGCCGCAGGCGGCGTTCTTCTCCGAGCTGTTCGGTACGTCGGTGCGCTACACCGGTGCGTCGGTGGGCTACCAGCTCGCGTCGATCTTCGCCGGTGCGCTGGCGCCGATCATCGCGGTCGCCCTGCTCCAGACCGGGGACGGGATGAACACCGCCGCGGTCGGGATCTACGTGACGATCGCCGCCGCGATCACCCTGGTCGCCGTGTTCTTCGCCAAGGAGACCAGGGCCTCCTCGCTGCGGCACGACCGTGTCGTGCGAGGCGCCCACCGCTGACGGACGGTCAGCCGCGAGCCCGCTCGCCGCGTGCCGCCTTCTCGGCGGTCGCGGTGACGCGGGCTCGCCGCGTCTCCGGCCGCTTCGCGGTGACGATCCAGTAGAGCATCTGCGTCTTCGCCGAGCGCGGGAACGCCTCCCACGCCTCCCGTGAGCCCGGGTGCTCCTCGAACGCCGCGGCGAGGTCGTCCGGTACGACGAGCTTCTCCACGTCATCGAGGAGGATCCACGTGCCGTTGGCCTTCGCGGTCTCGATCGCGTCTCGCCCGGCCGGACCCATCCGGCCCTCCGCCTCCAGGCGTGCGATCCGCTTCTTGTTGAGCCCCGACCAGCCGCTGGTCGGGCGGCGCGGGGTGTAGCGCTGCATCGTGCGGTCGTCGTCGAGGCGCTTGGCCACGCTGTCGATCCAGCCCACGGCCAGGGCCTCGGTCACCGCGTCGTCGTAGGAGACCGTCGGTCGGCCGGTGTGCCGGCGCCAGTGCACCAGCCACACCCCGGTGGCGGTCGTGTGGTGCTCGTCGAGCCAGGCCCGCCACTCCTCGGCGCTCGCCGGCTGCACGCGGGGTTCGTCGTCTGCCACGGACCAAGCGTCGGCCCCCCCCGCACGTCGGGGCAACCCGCTCCAGCCCGGTAGCCTGCGGCCGATGGCCGACGAGACGGAGCCCACCGCCACCGACCTTCCAGCCGAGGGAGAGGTCTGGTACGTCAGCTACGGCTCCAACATGTCCGAGCAGCGGCTGTTCGCCTACCTCGAGGGCGGGACCCCGCCCGGCGGCAACAGGCGCAACCCCGGCGCGCGCGACACCACGCGCCCGCGACGCAGTCTGCCGGTCGACCTTCCGGGATCCCTCTACTTCGCTGGGCAGTCGTCACAGTGGAGCGGCGGAGTGGCGTTCTACGACCACGACGACACCAGTCGGGGACCGACCGCGGCGCGCGCCTACCTGATCACGGCGGAGCAGTTCGCCGACGTCGCGACCCAGGAGATGCAACGGGTACCGCAGGTCGGTGACCCGCTCGAGGAGGTCGTGCTCGGCGGCATCGACGGCGGTCGGCACCGTGCCGGGCCAGGCCACTACGAGACCCTCGTGGAGGTCGGTCGCCTCGAGGGTGCGCCGCTGCTGCTCTTCACCGCTCCGCACGGCATGCAGCACGTCGAGCACACCCAGCCCTCGCCGGCGTACATCGCGATGCTGGCCGAGGGACTGCGGGAGTCACGGAAGTGGGACGACGACCGCGTCGAGCGCTACTTCCGCGAGCTCGGCGTCGCCTGAGACACCCGGAACCGCGCAAACCTCACTCTTGCCAAGTACCCCTCCCGGGTGTCGAATACCGGCGTGGCCCATCGGGGGTCCGTCGGGAGCAGTTCTCGGGAGGGAACCAATGAGGAAGATCCTGCTGGCCCTGGTGGCCATCGTCTCGTCCAGTGCCGCGGCGCTCGCCCTGGCGGCACCCGCCGGCGCGATCACCGGCGACTTCGTGGAGGACAACGAGCACCCCTACGTCGGGCTGATCGCCTTCTACGACGCAGACGGCGAATTCACCCACCGCTGCTCCGGCTCGCTGCTCACCGACACGGTCGTGCTGACCGCCGGCCACTGCACCGACGCCACCACCGGTGCCGTCAGCGCGGTGATGTGGCTCCAGCAGGACGCCGGCGCCGACTTCGACCCCGAGACCGGGGCGCCGGCGAAGTCCGGTTATCCAGACGGGTGCGCCGAGGGCACCAAGGGCACGCTCTGCGCGACCTCCACCCGGCTGTTCAACTACGGCTTCGCCGACTTCGCCGGCTTCCCCGACACCAAGGACGCCGGCCTGGTGATCCTCGACCAGTCGATCGAGATGCCGGAGTACGGCCAGCTTGCCAAGGTCGGCACCCTCGACCAGTTCGCGACGCGACGCGGCCAGCAGAAGGCGACGTTCACCGCCAGCGGCTACGGGCTGACCGAGACCAACCCCGTGCACACCATCTCGTTCCGCGAGCGGCTGATGGCCCAGGCGACGCTGACCAACCTGCGCAGCTTCAACACCGACGGCTTCAACCTGCAGACGAACGGCAACGGCAAGGGCAAGGGCGGCACCTGCTCCGGCGACTCCGGTGGCCCGGTCTACCTCGGCGGGTTCGAGTCCAACCTGATCGTGGCGGTGACCTCCTTCGGGATGAATGAGTGGTGCCGCGGCACCGACTTCTCCTACCGCACCGACACCGCTGCGGTGCAGCAGTGGATCGAGGACACCGTGGGTGCCGAGTGGGACGAGA
>DASSLA010000108.1:0-3428 GCA_035689885.1 Marmoricola sp.
GTGCAGCAGGAGATCCCGGCCGACACCCTGGCCGAGCGGGGCGTCCGCGGCGACTCGGTCCGGCTGCTGACCGCCCACCGTTCGAAGGGACTGGAGTGGCGGGTGGTGGTGGTCTCCCACGTGCAGGAGGACGCCTGGCCCGACCTCCGGCGCCGCGCGACGCTGCTGCGTGCCGACCGCGTCGGGGCCGAGGAGTACGCCGTCCCCGTGCTGCAGCCCGACACCACCACGCGCGAGCTGCTCGCCGAGGAGCGCCGGCTGTTCTACGTCGCCTGCACGCGCGCCCGCGAGCGGCTCGTGGTGACCGCCGTGGCCTCCCCGGAGGACGACGGCGAGCAGGCCTCGCGGTTCCTCTCCGAGCTCGGGGTCGACGTGCAGCACCGCCAGGGGCGCCCACCCCGACCGATGTCCCTGCTCGGCCTGGTCAGCGAGCTGCGCCGCACCGCCGCCGACCCAGAGACCGCCCCGGCCCTGCGGAGGGCGGCGGTGTCCCGGCTGGCCCGACTCGCGACCGAGCGCCGTCCCGACGGGCGGCTGCTGCTGCCCGCGGCCCACCCCGACCACTGGTGGGGCACCCGTGGCCTCACCCACGCCGACCAGCCGATCCGGGCCGCCGACGAGCCGATCGTGCTCTCGGCGAGCGCGGTCGCCGGCCTGCAGGACTGTCCGGCGCGGTGGTTCCTCGAGCGGGAGGCCGGCGGCAGCACGCGCACCAGCCAGTCCCAGGGTTTCGGCAACGTGGTGCACGCCATCGCCGACCGGGTCGCCAAGGGAGACCTGGCCGCCGGACCCGACACCGTCGAGGCGCTGATGGAGCACGTCGACGCCGTGTGGGACCAGCTCAGCTTCCGCACACCCTGGTCCCGCGGCCGCGAGCGCGAGGAGGTGCGCAAGGCGCTGACCCGGTTCGTCGACTGGCACGGCCGCCCCGGCGCCCGCACGATGCTCGCCACCGAGCAGGAGCTGTCCGCCGAGGTGACGCTGCCCGACGGCCAGCGGGTGGTGCTGCGCGGCTTCGCCGACCGCCTCGAGGTCGACGACGAGGGACGCGTCTTCGTGGTCGACCTCAAGACCGGGAAGTACCCACCGCCCGACAAGGCCCTGGCGGAGAACCCCCAGCTCGGCTTCTACCAGCACGCGGTCAACCACGGTGCCGTCGACGAGCTCACCGGTGCCCCGGCGGCGGCCGGCGGGGCCGAGCTCTGGCAGCTGCGCAAGGAGTCCCGCGGGCAGCTGAAGGTCCAGTCCCAGCCGCCGCAGCAGCCCGACGAGCACGGCGTGCTGCCGGTGGAGCGGCAGCTGATGGCCGCGGCCGCCGCGCTGCGCGACGAGGTCTTCGAGGCGCGTCCCGTCGACTCGTCGCTGTGCGAGCGGTGCGAGTTCACGCGGTTCTGCCCCGCCCAGAACGCCGGCTCGGTGCTGTCATGACGGACATCAGGATCGACTCGCCGGCCGACCTCAGGCGCGTCATGCGCACGCCGTACGACGTGAGCGAGCAGCAGTGGCAGGCGATCAGTGCACCCCTCGAGCCCGCCGTGGTGATCGCCGGGGCCGGCTCCGGCAAGACCTCCCTGATGGCGGCCCGCGTCGTCTACCTGGTCGCGACGGGTCAGGTCGCGCCCGACGAGGTGCTCGGCCTGACCTTCACCACCAAGGCGACCGCCGAGCTGTCCTCGCGCATCCGCGCCGCCCTGGCCGCGGCCGGCCTCGACCAGCCGGTCGCCCCGGCCACCCAGCCCGACGAGGTGCCCGAGCGCGTCGAGCCGGTGGTCTCCACCTACAACGCATACGCCGCCGCGCTGCTCACCGAGCACGGCCTGCGCATCGGGCACGAGCCTGACACCCGGGTGATGGCCGACGCCTCGCGCTACCAGGTGGCGGCGCGGGCCATCGAGCGGCACTCGACGCCGGTCGAGGGGCTCAGCGAGCACCCCCAGACGGTGATCACCTACCTGCTCGCGCTGGACGCCGCCATGAGCGAGCACCTCGTCAGCGTCGAGGACGTGCGCAAGTTCCACACCGACCAGCGGCCGAAGTTCGAGAACGCCCTGGCCACCTCGCGCGCCCGCAAGGACATCGAGTCCGTGCTGGGGAGGATGCAGCAGCGCGAGGAGCTCCTCGACCTCGTGGAGGGCTACCGCCGGCTCATGGCGCAGTTCGGGTTGATGGACTTCTCCGACCAGATCGCGCTGGCCGCCGAGCTCGCCTCCGGACAACCCGAGGTCGGCCGGCTCGAGCGCGAGAAGTACCGCGTCGTGCTGCTCGACGAGTACCAGGACACCTCGGTCGCGCAGGCCCAGCTGCTCGCCTCGCTGTTCTCCGGCCTCGACGCCGCCTCGGGTCGCGGCCATGCGGTCACCGCGGTCGGCGACCCCAACCAGGCGATCTACGGCTGGCGCGGCGCGTCGGTCTCCAACATCCTCAACTTCGCCGAGTTCTTCCCCGCCGTCGACGGCGAGGTCCCGACTTACTCGCTCACCGTCAACCGGCGCTCCGACCGGCGCATTCTCCGCGTTGCCAACGAGCTGGCCGCCCCGCTGTACGACGAGTTCGAGTCCGTGCAGCCGCTCGAGCCCGCCCCCGAGGCCGGGGAGGGCGAGGTGCGCACCGTCGTGCACCCCACCTACCCCGACGAGCTCGCCTGGCTGGCCGAGCAGGTGATCGCGAGCCACGACGCCATGGCGGAGCCGCTGTGGAGCGAGATCGGCGTGCTCACCCGCGACAACGCCCACGCCGCCGACGTGTTCGACGCTCTCACCGCGCGCGAGATCCCGGTCGAGATCGTCGGCCTGGCCGGCCTGATGCGCCTGCCCGAGGTGGCCGAAGTGGTCTCCACGCTCGCGCTGCTCAACGACGTCACCGCCAACGCCGACCTGCTCACCCTGCTCAACGGCCCGCGATGGGCGATCGGCCCCCGCGACCTGGCCCTGCTCGGCCGTCGCGCCCGGGCGCTGGCGGACCGGCCGCTGCGCGAGGCGGGGCTCAGCGTCACCGAGGAGCTGCAGCGCGCAGTGGAGGGCGCCGACCCGACCGAGGTGGCGGCGCTGGGTGACGCGCTCGCCGACCCGGGCGACCTGCCCTACTCCGACGAGGCGCGCGTCCGGTTCGCGCTGCTGGCCGAGGAGCTGCGCATGCTCCGCAGCCACGCGGGCGAGCCGCTGCTCGACCTGGTCCGGCGCATCATCGACACCACCGGCATCGACGTGGAGCTGGCCTCCTCGGTCTCACCCGCGGCTGCGGCCCGGCGCGACAACCTCGACCTGTTCGTGAAGGCGGTCGCCGACTTCCAGGCGATCGACGGCCAGGTGACGCTGCCGTCCCTGCTGGCCTGGCTGCGCGCCGAGGACGAGATGGGCACCGGCCTCGACATCGCCACCCCCTCCGAGGCCGACTCGGTGAAGCTGCTGACCGTGCACCGGGCCAAGGGC
>DASSLA010000109.1:0-2348 GCA_035689885.1 Marmoricola sp.
GATCAAGGACTACTACGAGCCCTGGACCTACGACTACGCCACGCTGACCGACGCACCGGCCCAGGAGCACACCCCGGTCGCGCGGCCGAAGTCGCTGATCTCGGGCAAGGACATGAAGATCGAGTGGTCCTCGAACTGGGATGACAACCTCGGCGGGTCGGCCGCGACCGAGAAGCACGACCCGATGCTGGCCAAGATCGCGGAGAAGGTGAAGTTCGAGTTCGAGCAGACCTTCATGTTCTACCTGCCCCGGATCTGCGAGCACTGCCTCAACCCCTCGTGCGCCGCGTCGTGCCCCTCCGGGGCGATCTACAAGCGCGCCGAGGACGGCATCGTTCTGGTCGACCAAGACCGGTGCCGGGGCTGGCGAATGTGCGTGTCCGGCTGCCCCTACAAGAAGGTCTACTTCAACCATCGCACCGGCAAGGCCGAGAAGTGCACATTCTGCTTCCCGCGCATCGAGGTCGGACTGCCGACCGTCTGCGCGGAGACCTGCGTCGGCAGGCTGCGCTACATCGGCCTGATCCTCTACGACGCCGACCGGGTGCTCGAGGCGGCCTCGGTGGCCGACGACCACGACCTCTACGAGGCCCAGCGCTCGGTGCTGCTGGACCCGAACGACCCCGAGGTCGTTCGCGCCGCCGAGCGCGACGGCATCCCACGGGACTGGATCGACGCCGCCCAACGGTCACCGATCCACGCGCTGATCAACGTCTTCAAGGTCGCGCTGCCGTTGCACCCGGAGTACCGCACGATGCCGATGGTCTGGTACATCCCGCCTCTGTCGCCGGTGATCGACGTGGTGCGCGACACTGGTGAGGATGCCGAGGACACCGGCAACCTGTTCGCGGCGATCGACGCTCTGCGGATCCCGGTCGAGTACCTCGCCGAGCTGTTCACAGCCGGTGACACGGTCCCGGTCGATGGGGTGCTCAAGAAGCTCGCCGCGATGCGCTCCTACATGCGCGACATCAACATGGGTCGCGACCCCGACGCCTCCATCCCCGCGGCCGTCGGGATGAGCGAGGAGGAGATGTACGACATGTACCGCCTGCTCGCGATCGCCAAGTACGACGAGCGTTACGTGATCCCTCCGGCGCACGCCGAGCAGGCGCACTCGCTGGAGGAGATCGCCACCGAGTGCTCGGTGTCGGAGTACGGCGGGGGCAACCCCGAGATCTTCGGTGAGGGCTCCGGCAGTCAGACCCCGCTCGCGGTCGAGAACTTCCGGATGCTCCAGGACCGGCAGACCTCCGACACGATCGCCTCGCCGGCCGACAAGAACGCCCGGGTCAACCTGCTCAACTGGGACGGCAAGGGCGCACCGCCCGGGCTGTTCCCGCCTAAGGACGCCGAGCAGCACAACGGGCAGGGTCACGGGCAGGGAGGCGAGCAGTGAGGGGCGCGGCCACGCGGTCTCGTCAGCAGGCGGCCCTCAGTGCCGAGCAGCTCACGATCGCCTGGCAGGCCGCCTCCCTGCTGCTCGACTACCCCTCCGAGGAGCTGCTCGACCACGTGGCGCTGGTCCGCTCGGCGTCCCGGGAGCTGCCCGACCGGCTCGGTGACCCGCTCCGCGGGTTCGCCGACCACGTGGAGCGCACCCCGTTGGCCGACCTGCAGGCGGAGTATGTCGAGACCTTCGACACCCGGCGGCGGTGCAACCTGTTCCTCACCTATTTCGCGCACGGCGACACCCGCAAGCGCGGGATGGCGCTGCTGCGGTTCAAGCAGGCCTACCTCGCCGCCGGCTTCGAAGTCACCGACGAGGAGCTCCCCGACCACCTGTGCGTGGTGCTGGAGTTCGCCGCCACCGGCGACCAGACCACCGGGCGGCAGCTGATGCTCGACCACCGCGCCGGGCTGGAGCTGCTGCGGATGTCGCTGCGCGACCTGGGATCACCCTGGGCCGGCGTCGTCGAATCCGTGACCGCGACGCTGCCACCGCTGCGCGGCGACGAGGTCGAGGCGGTCCGCCGGCTCGCCGCCGAGGGCCCGCCGGAGGAGGAGGTCGGCCTCACGGCGTACGCCACCCCCGGGTTCGACCCGGGACCGGCCGTCCCCGGCTCGCCGATCGCGCTGGCGATGCCCTCGTTCCCTGCCCACTCGACGGGAGCCCGCTGACCATGGACACCTTCTTGTGGGTGATCGTCCCCTACCTCTGCCTGACCACCTTCGTCGTCGGGCACTTCTGGCGCTACCGCTACGACAAGTTCGGCTGGACCACCCGCTCCTCCCAGCTCTACGAGAACAAGCTCCTGCGGATCGGCAGCCCTCTGTTCCACTTCGGCATGCTCGGCGTCGTCGGCGGGCACATCGTCGGGCTGCTGGTCCCGCAGTCATGGACCGAC
>DASSLA010000110.1:0-9952 GCA_035689885.1 Marmoricola sp.
GTTGGCGCGCCGACCGCTCTCCTGCATCATCTCGGGGAGGGTCGCGAGCCGGTGGCGGACCCACGCCGGCACGTCCTGCCCCGCCGACACCGCCGTGCACACCTCGAGGCCGTAGCGGTCGACGAGGCGGCGCAGCGGCGCCGTGACGTGCGCGTACGGCGAGGCGAGGGCGGCGTGCTCGGCCTGGTCCGGCACGTGGCCGTCGAACCCGGCGTAGCCCGCGCCGCGCAGCAGCGTCGTGCAGGCGACGATCATCGCGGCCTCGGCAGGGTCGGACGGGTCGAGGGAGCGGATGAACTCGGGGTGCTCCTGGGTGTTCGGCCAGTCGATGCCAAGTGCCCGGGCGGTGCGCCGCAGCCGCTTGACCGCTCCGTCGGGTGGCGGCGGCAGCGTGCGCACGATGCCCACCTCGGCCTCGAGCATCATCGACGCGGCCACGAAGCCGGTGAGCAGCGAGATCTGCGCGTTCCACGACTCCACGGGCAGCATCTCGCGGTACGCCAGCCGCCAGCGACCGTCCGCGACCTCGACCTCCTGGGCGGGCATCGGCAGCGAGACCCCGCCGCGCGCGGCCTCCTGGGCGAGCCGCAGCTCCCCTACGGCCTTGAGCAGCGCGAGCGTCGACCCGGCGTCAGCGCTGTCGATCTCCTGCTGCACGCCCTCGTAGTCGAGGCGGCGACGAGACCGCACCATGGCGCGCTCGACCTTCGCCTCGCGGACCTCGCCCGCCGAGTCCAGCCGGATGGTCCACACGAAGGCGGGCCGGTCCTCGTCGGGCAGCAGCGAGGCCGCCCCCTCGCTGAGCACCGGCGGATGCAGCGGGACCTTGCTGTCCGCGCCGTACATCGACTCGCCCCGCTCGTGGGCCTCCTCGTCGACCGGGTCGCCGGGCTCGAGGAACGCCATCACGTCGGCGATCGCGTAGTGCACGACGTAGCCGTCGCCGTCGGCCTCGAGGTGCATCGCCTGGTCGAGGTCCATCGCCCCGACCGGGTCGATGGTGAGGAGCTCGAGCGAGGTCAGGTCGAGATCGGGCAGGCGTGCCGCACCCGCCGCCTGCTTCGCCGCCTGCTCGACCTCCGACGGGAACTCCGGGCGGAGCCCGAGCTCCTCCTGGATCTTCACGATGCCCTCGCGGAGCTGCTCGTCGGCAGCCCTGGCACGGATCACCCGACTGCCCACGGCGTCTCCTCGTCTCGTCCGGCACGGCCCCAGGAGTCGGCGGCACATGACGTTGCCCACCATAGGCAGTCCGGCCGCGCGGCACTCTCTAGGCTGGCGCGGTGCTGATCCTGCTGCCCCCGTCAGAAGGCAAGTCCGCCCCCACCAGGGGCAAGCCACTGGACCTGTCCGCCCTGAGCTTCCCGGCGCTGACCCCCGCGCGCGAGCGGGTGCTCGACCGGCTGGTGACCCTGTGCCGGGGCGAGCCCGAGCGCGCACGCGAGGTGCTGGGCCTCGGCCCCAAGCAGGCCGACGAGGTCCCTCGCAACGCCGCTCTCGGCGATGCGCCCACCGCGCGGGCCGACGCGATCTACACCGGCGTGCTCTACGACGCACTCGGAGCGGCCACCCTCTCCCCCGCCGCCCGACGGCGGGCGTCCCGCTGGCTCGCGGTCACCTCCTCGCTCTGCGGGCTGCTGCGGCCGAGCGACCGGATCCCGGCCTACCGGCTCTCCGGCGACGTCCAGCTCCCCGGCCTCGGCGGCGTCGCCGCACACTGGCGTTCGGTCATGGACCCGGTGGTCGACGAGGCGGTCGGCGACGGGCTGGTGGTCGACCTGCGCAGCACGACGTACGCCGCGTTCTGGCGCCCGGACCGCGAGATGGCCCACCGGGTCGCGACGGTCCGCGTGCTCCAGCAGGTGGGCTCGCAGCGCAAGGTGGTCAGCCACTTCAACAAGGCCACCAAGGGCCGGCTGGTGCGCGCGATGCTCGAGTCCGGCGAGCACCCCCGCACCCCCGCCGAGCTCGCCGACCACGTCCTCGGCCTGGGCTGGAAGGTCGAGGTCGCCGAAGCCCGCGGCGCCACGCGGCTCGACGTGGTCGTCGAGGACCTCTGAGGTTGCCACCACCGGTCGTCGCGCTCGCCTGCGCCGGGTGAGCTGCCGCAGGTGCCCGTCCGGCTAGCGTCACCGCTGAAGGGAGAGTGGTCGCATGATCCGGATCCTCAGCGAGATGCCCGCCGGTGTCGTCGGGCTCGAGGCGATCGATGACGTCGAGGAGGAGGACTACCGAGGTGTCCTGATCCCGACTGTCGAGGCAGCCATCGCCGAGCATGGCAAGGTGCGCCTCGTCTACGTGCTCGGTCGGGAGTTCGACGACTACGAGGGAGGGGCGGTCTGGGAGGACCTCAAGCTCGGCGCCCGGCACTTCTCGTCGTTCGAGCGCATTGCGGTCGTCACCGACGCCAAGTGGGTCGCGCCGGCCATCAAGGTCCTCAGCGTGCTGCTCCCGGGACAGTCGAGGGCGTTTCCGCTCGCCGGGCTGGAGGACGCCAAGGGATGGGCGGCCACGGGCGACGTTCCCGGGCCGAGCGCTGCAGGAGCCCACTGACCGGGCCGGGCATCCGTGCGCCGGTGATCAGCGCAGGAAGATCCCGGCGTAGGGCTTGGGGTCGAAGTACGTCGTCTTCGGCGGCATCACCTCGCCGCCGTCGGCGATCTCGATCAGCTGCTCCAGCGGCGGGGGCCGCAGCGCGAACAGGACACCGCCGTCCTCGTCGCAGGCCTTGGCCAGCTCGTCCAGGGGCGTCAGCGCCGACGTGACCTCGACACGCCGTCCCGTCGCCCGCAGCAGCGGGTCGAGCACCTGATCGCCGAGCACCGCGGCATCGAGACCGCGCGCCCCGCTCGGACGCGCGCCGGTGTGGTCGACGTCGAACCACCGACCGTCGAGGTACATCCGGAAGCAGCCGACCGGCTCGTCGAAGCCGGTGGCCGGTTGCACAGCGAAGTCCTCGGACAGCAGTCCGAGAACCGCGTCACGGTCGACCGGGCCGGCGACGCGTCGGTGGAAGGAGAGCAGCCGCAGCCCGTCGTACGGGTAGAGCACGCAGAGCACGCCCGCGTCCGCGGGGCGACCGGCCCGCTGCCACACCTCGAGGCTGGCGGCGACGCGGTGGTGCCCGTCGGCGATGTAGTACGCCGCCCCGGCCAGCTCCTCGACCAGGTCGTCGTCGAAGTGCTCGGGCACCCGCCACACGGTCTGCTCCCAGTCGTCGAGGCTGGTGAACCGGACCAGCGGCTCGCTCGCCACACTATGCGCGACCGCTGCCTGCTCGACCGGCCCGGCGTGGTGCAGCAGGGCGACCAGCTCGGAGCGCGGGCCACCGCTGGTGAAGTGCTCCACCAACGCGTCGACACGCGCCTCCTGCACTGCCTCGTGGCCCCGCACCCGACCCTCGGCGAACGCCGCGGCGCGCACGTCGCCCACGACGCCGACGTGCTCCTGATGGCCGCGCCGCAGGCGGTAGACGTACAGGCCGGCCGCCGACGGCCGATAGGCGTCGGGGTCGGTCGGCGAAGAGGTCCACACCCGCTCGGCCGCCTGGGACGACCCCAGCGCGTCGAACATCGGGGACACCTGCGCAGGCGCGCGCTCCGCCCGCACGATGCGGCTGCGGAACGGACGCACCACGCTCGTCGACGGATCCAACGACTCACCCATCCGTGTCGTCCCGCCCACTCAGCGGGGTGGCGGTCACGCCGAGGACGTCGTGCACGGTGCGGATCTCGCCGAGGAGCTCGGTCGAGACCTCGCCCGCGACGTCGATCGAGGCGACGGCCGCGGCACCTCCCCGGAACACCCTGTTCTCCATGTGCTCCACGTTGAGGCCCGACCGGCTGAGCAGATCGAGGATGCCGGCGAGCACGCCGGGCCGGTCGAGGTGCCTCACGGTCAGCGTCACCGCGCCCAGCCGCTTGGACTCGAGGTTCACACAGTTGACGACCTCGCCCTCCACGAACGCGTCGACGATCTCCACGACCCCGGCTGCGGTCGCGAGCTGCGCCTGGCGGGTCGAGGCACCGATGTGGTGCGTGCCGACCACCGCGGGGTGGCGCCCGAGCGGCGAGTCCCACTCAGCCGAGCCGGAGGCGGGCTCGTCCTGGTAGACGTCCAGCCCGGCGCGCACCAGCCCCGCGTCGAGGGCGTCGAGCAGCGCGGCCTCGTCCACCACGTCGCCGCGAGAGGTGTTGAGCAGGATCGCGCCGGGGCGGATCCGGGCCAGGAACTCGGCGTCGACGAGGTGGCGGGTGTCCGGCGTCGCGGGCACGTGCAGCGAGACGATGTCGGAGGTCGACACGAGGTCGGGCAGCGAGGGACACATCGTGATGCCGAGGGAGGCGGCGTGGGCCGCGACGTCGTCGGGACGAGGCCGGTCGAGCGCCTGCACGTGGATGCCGAAGGAGACCGCCCGCTCGGCGACACACATCCCGATCGCCCCCAGCCCCACGATCCCCATCGTCGAGCCGAGCAGCCCCGCGCCCTTGCCGTACGCCGACTTCTCCCACCGGCCCGCCCGCAGGTCCGCGACGTTGTCGGGGATCCGCCGGTCGATGGCCAGCAGCAGGCCCATGGTCAGCTCGGCTACCGCCGCGGAGTTGCGACCGGGCACGTTGGCGACCAGCACTCCCCGCGCTGCGGCGGCATCGGTGTCGATGGTGTTGGTGCCGGCGCCGGCGCGGATCACCAGTGCGAGCCGGTCGGCCACCTCGAAGATGGGAGCGTCCACCTTGGTGCTGCGTACGACGAGGACGTCGACGCCGGAGATCCTGGCCTCGAGGTCCCGCGTCTCCAGGGCCGGCTCGACCAGGCACTCGTGCCCGCGGGCCTGCAGCTCGGCGATGGTCGGCTTCGGCAACGAGTCGGCGACGAGGATGCTCACCATTCGCCCACGCTAGTGCCTGCGCGGCTCAGGACCACCGGAAATTCAGCCGAAGATCTCCGTGGGTCGGGCGTTGTAGAGGCGCAGGTTGGCGTGCCGTTCGTTCCCGTCGGGTCCGCCGAAGAAGTAGGAGATCACCGTCACCGACGCAGGGGCCAGCTCCATCCGGTAGACCGCATCCAGCGGCGCCCCCAGTGCGTCGGCGACCAGCGTCTTGATCGGCGTCACGTGGCTGACCACCACGACGGTCTGGCGCGCAAAGTCGGCGAGGATTCGGTCGCGCCCTTCCACCACACGCTTCTCCACGGCACGGAAGGACTCGCCACCGTGGGGGGCCGACTCCAGGTCGCCGAGCCAGGACGAGATCTCGTCGGGGTACTTCTCGTGCACCTCGGTGAAGCTCATCCCGTCCCAGGCGCCGAACTCCATCTCCGCGATCGCCGGCTCGGGCACGATCTCGAGGTCGAGGAAATCGGCCAGGATCTCCGCGGTCTCGTGCGTACGGCGTACCGGTGAGCTGATCAGCGCATCGAACGTGCCGGCGAGCGGCGCCAGCCACTCCCCGGTCGCACGGGCCTGCGCCCTGCCCTCGTCGTTCAGGGGCGGGTTGCTGCTCGCCAGCCCGCCCGAGAACTTCTTGCCCCGGGTGTGGTCGGTGACCCCGTGCCGGACGAGCACCAGGGTGGTCGGCTTGCCCGGCGGTCCCCAGCCACGCTGCTCGGACTGGGCCTGCTCGCCCTCCGGATCTCCGCTCTCATGCGAGGTCGGTACCCCACCTGTCGAGGAAACGGTTGCGCCGGCGCTCGTCGGCTCCCCATCAAGGGCCAGGTTGGCCAGTCGGTCGGCGTGGCTGTTCTCCGATCGCGGCACCCAGGTGAAGACGGTGTCCGCAGGCGCGAGTCGCTTGGCCTCGATGGCCAGCGGCTTCATCGACGCGTGCTTGACCTTCCAGTTGCCGGACATCTGCTCCACCACCAGCTTGGAGTCCATCCGCACCTCGACAGCAGCGCCGGGGGCGTGCTCGGCCGCGAGCTCCAGGCCCGCGATCAGGCCGCGGTACTCCGCCACGTTGTTGGTCGCGGTGCCGATCGTCTCGCCGCGCTCGGCGATGACCTCGGCGGTCTCCGCGTCGCGCAGCACGGCGCCGTACGACGCCGGTCCGGGGTTGCCGCGCGACGCCCCGTCGGCCTCGATCACGACCGAGCGGTGACTCACAGGCCCGACTCCCCCGTCCGCACCAGGATGCGGCTGCACTCCTCACAGCGGATGATCTCGTCGGTCGGCGCCTTGGCGATCCGGGACAGGTCCGAGGCGTTCAGGCCGAGCCGGCAACCGCCGCACTCCCGGCGTCGCAGCGCCGCGGCACCCACGCCGTTCTTCTGGACGCGCAGCTTCTCGTAGAGGGCCATCAGGTCGTCGGGCATCCCCTGCGTGGCCTCGACCCGCGCGCGGCGCGCGGCGTCCAGCTCGCGCTGCAGGTCGCTGGCCGTGCTGTCGTAGGCGGTGCGCAGCTCGGCGTCGTCCTCACCCAGTCGCTCGAGCTCCGACTCGCGCTGACTGAGGGCCGTCTGGGCGTTCTCGAGCCGCTCCATCACGTCGAGCTCGACATCCTCGAGGTCGCTGATCCGCCGGTGCAGTGAGTCGAGCTCGCCCAGCATCCGCTCCAGCGCCTTGGGGTCCTTGACCTGGCCGGCGTCGATCATCCCCTGATCGCGCTGGCGCCGGGCCTTCACCTGCTCGACGTCCGCGTCGGCGCGTTTCTGCTCGGCGGTCAGGTCGTCGACCTGCACGCGGAGGTCGCGGATCTCGTTGTCCACGGCGGTACGCCGCTCCGCCAGTGTGCGGAGCTGCTCGGCCTCGGGGATGTTCTGCAGCCGGTGGGTGAGCGTGTCGATCCGGGAGTCGAGCTCCTGGACGTCGAGCAACTTCAGCTGGACGAACGGGTCGGCTTTCAGGGCGGTCTCCCAGTGTGTGGATGTGGAGTGTCGGGTCAGACCCGGAAGGTCCACGGGTCGGTGTTGGTGGTGCTGACGTGGACCTCCACCGTATCGCCCAGTGCGCCGGCCAGCCGACGGCGCAGCACCGGCAGCCAGGTGCTCTCCGCGGCCCAGTGGGCGACGTCGACGAGCGCGGGTGCCTCGGAGCCGGCCGCGTGCTCGCGCAGCTCGGAGGCCGGGTGGTGGCGCAGGTCCGAGGTCAGGTAGACGTCGACCCCGGCCGCACGCGCACGGTCGAGAAGGAAGTCGCCGGCCCCGCCGCACAGCCCGATCACCTCGACGACGCGGTCGGGGTCACCGGCGACGCGGACCCCGTGGGCGGTCTCGGGGAGCACCGCCGCCACGTGGTCGGCGAAGTCGCGCAGTGTGATCGGCTCGGGCAGCCGGCCGATCCGTCCCGAGCCGCGGTCGGCCTCGGGCAGCGCGGCCAGCTCGATCACGTCGTACGCCGGCTCCTCGTAGGGGTGAGCCACGAGCATCGCCGAGACCGCGTCCATCCGGAGGTGGCGCGGGCAGACGGTCTCGATGCGCACCTCGGCGACCACCTCGGGACGGCCGACCTCGCCGATGGTCGGGTCCGCGCCCTCGAGCGGACGGAACCGGCCCTCGCCGGGAGCGCTGAACGATGCCTGGTCGTAGTCACCGATGCGCCCGGCGCCCGCTTCGGCCAGCGCAGCCCGGACCTGGTCCGCGGCGTCCTCGGGGGCGAACACCACGATCTTGTCCAGCGGCGCGACCGGGTCGGGGTCCAGCGGCACCACGTCCTGCAGGCCGAGCGTCAGAGCCAGCGATTCCGAGACCCCGCCGGCCGGGGAGTCGGCGTTGGTGTGGGCGGTGAACAGTCCGCACCCCGAGCTGACGAGCCGGTGCACGACCCTCCCCTTGGGGTCGGTCGCGCCCACGCCGTGCACGGCCCGGAGCAGCAGCGGGTGGTGGCAGACGAGCAGCTGCGCGTCGGCGGCAACCGCCTCCTCGACGACCGAAGTCACGGGGTCGACGGCCAGGTGGATCCGGCGTACGTCGGCGGCCGGATCGCCGCAGACCAGACCCACGGCGTCCCAGTCGTCGGCGTTCCCGGGCGGGAACCACTCGTCGAGCAGCGCGGTGATCTCACCAAGGGTCGGCATGCAAAGCAGGCTAGTGGGACCGCTAGTTCACCTGCCGGGTGCGCCCCTGCCAGTAGGGCTGGCGGAGCTTGAACTTCTGCAGCTTGCCGGTCGCGGTCCGGGCGAGCACGTCGCGGAACTCCACGCTGGTGGGCGCCTTGTAGCGCGCCACCCGCTCCTTGCAGTAGTCGATCAGCTCCTGCTCGGTCAGCGTCGACCCGTCGTTGGTGACCACGAGGGCCTTGATCGTCTCGCCCCACTTGTCGTCGGGTACGCCGATGACCGCGACCTCGGCGACGTCGGGGTGGGAGAAGATCACGTCCTCGACCTCGATCGAGCTGACGTTCTCGCCGCCGGTGATGATCACGTCCTTCTTGCGGTCGGAGATGGTCAGGTAGCCGTCGTCGCCGATCTCGCCGCCGTCGCCGGTGTGGAACCACCCGTCGCCCAGCGCCCGCTCGGTCTCCTCCGGCTGCTGCCAGTAGCCCTCGAGCACCACGTTGGAGCGCGCCAGCACCTCGCCGGACTCGGAGATCTTCAGCGTCACCCCGATGGCCGGCTGGCCCGCGCGGACCAGCTTGGACGCGCGCTCCTCGGGGTCGAGGTCGTCCCACTCCGCACGAGTGCGGTTGATGGTGAGCAGCGGGGAGGTCTCGGTGAGGCCGTAGATCTGGACGAACTCCCAGCCCAGCTCGGCCTCGACGCGCGCCACTGTCTTCGTCGGGGGCGGTGCACCGGCCACGATGATCCGGACCCGGTCGCGTCCGGGGATCTCGCCCTCCCAGCTCTCCGCGGCGTCGAGCACGGAGGCCACCACCGCCGGGGCTGCGCACATCACCGTCACGCCGTACTTCTCGACGCGGCGCAGGATCTCGGCGCCGTCGATCTTGCGGATCACGACCTGCTGCACGCCCATGCCGGTCATCGCGAACGGCATTCCCCAGCCGTTCGCGTGGAACATCGGCAGGGTGTGCAGGTAGACGTCGCGGTCGCTGACCCCGGCGTGAAGCGCGAAGGTCACAGCGTTGGTCCAGATGTTGCGATGGGTGATCTGCACACCCTTGGGCCGTGCGGTGGTGCCGGAGGTGTAGTTGATCGTGGCGGCGGCGTTCTCGTCGTGCTCCCAGGGCTCGGGCTCCTTGCCCTCGAGGTACATGTCCTCGTCGTCGCCGATGACGAACTTGTGCTCGCACTCGACGTCGGCCAGCGCGTCCTTGAGCTCCGGGTCGACGTAGAGGACCCGGGAGCCGGAGTGCTCCACGATGTAGCGCACCTCGTCGGCGGAGAGGCGGAAGTTGATCGGCACCAGCACCCGCCCGTGGCCGCTGACCCCGAAGAAGGCGGTGAACAGCCGCGCGCTGTTGTGCGAGACGTAGGCGACCCGCTCGCCGAACCCGATGCCGAGCTCGTCGAGCTTCGCCGCCTGGGCCTTGGCGAGCTCGCCGACCCGGGCATAGGTGAGGTCTTTGAGCGACGGCGCCGGTTGGTCTGGCTCGTCCACGATGCCGATCCGCTCGGCGTACACCGCCAGGGCGCGGTCGAGGAAGTCGGAGGCGGAGAACGGGACGATCACGGCGAAGCTCCTCGGGTCGGTGGGGCTTTCACACTAGCCACGGCCGGACGCAGGGTGAACCGGCGTACGTCGGTCGTGGGCGCTGGGGAGCGGCGGCCCGTGGTCGTCGTACGTCGCCGTGGTCGTCGTACCGGCCGGGGGCGGCAGCGGCGCGCAGCTGGCGGTCAACGCCCCGGTGACACACCCGCGTCCTCTGTGCCGACGCCCCTGTGCACGCGAAACGGCACAAGCGATCGGCCGACGCTCCCGCCGAGCCGCCAATGCATTGGCCGACCGGGCACAGGTTCACCGGGCGCCCGGTGAAACCCGCGGCCCGACTAGCGCTCCTCCTCCTGCTCCTCCAGCCACCGCATCGCCGGCGTCGCCAGCACGCCGTGCACCACGACCGACA
>DASSLA010000111.1:0-2894 GCA_035689885.1 Marmoricola sp.
CGCGGGTGGCCAGTGCCACGCCGAGAACCATGTAGCCGATGTGGCTGACCAGGGTGAAGGAGAGCATCCGCTTCATCTCCGACTGGGCCACCGCGCCGAGGATGCCGATCACCAGGGTGAGCAGCGCCGCCCACAGCAAGAGCTCGGTCAGCGGGCTCTGCGGGAACAGCAGTGTCTGGGTGCGGATGATCGCGTAGACGCCGACCTTGGTGAGCAGGCCGGCGAACACCGCGGTGACGGGCGCGGGTGCCGTCGGGTAGCTGTCGGGCAGCCAGAACGACAGCGGGAAGACGGCGGCCTTGATCGAGAAGGTGGTCAGCAGCAGGAGCTGGAGCACGAGGCTGACCTCGGGCGGCAGGTCGTCGAGACGACCGGCCAGCTGGGCCATGTTGAGGCTGCCGGTGGCGGCGTACACCGCGGCGAGCGAGACCAGGAACAGCGCCGAGGACAGCACGTTGACCACCACGTAGATCGTGCCGGCGCGGATGCGGGCGCCGGTGCCACCGAGGGTGAGCAGCACGTAGCTGGCGAACAGCAGCATCTCGAAGCTGACGAACAGGTTGAACAGGTCGCCGGCGAGGAACGCGTTGGAGACGCCGGCACTGAGCACCAGGAACGTCGGGTGGAAGATCGTCACCGGTGTCTGGTCGTCGTCCTCGTCGCCGGTCATGCCCTGCCCGACCGAGTAGACGAGCACCGCCAGCGTCACCACGGCCGAGACAAGCACCATCACCGCGGCGAGCCGGTCGGCGACCAGGGCGATGCCCAGCGGCTCCTTCCAGGCACCGATCCAGATCACCTGGGGCCCGTGGGCGTCGGTCTGCTGGACCAGTGCCGCGGCGACCAGCACGACGGTGGACAGCACGGTGATGCTGACCGTGCGCTGCAGGGCGGGCCGGTGGCTGAGCACCAGCGTGAGCCCGGCGCCGAGCAGCGGCAGGATCACCGGGAGCGGGACGAGCTCGTTCACGCGGACCGCCCCTCTTCCTCGGGCTCGTCGGACTCGTCGCCCTGGCCGGTCAGGTCGTAGCTGTCGGACGGCTCGTCGGCCTCGGCCAGGAGCCGGATCGCGGCGTCCTCGACGTCGTCCTGCACGTCGTCGTGGCCGGTGAGCTGCCAGCTGCGGTAGGCCATCGCCAGCACGAAGGCGGTGGTGCCGAGGCTGATCACGATCGCGGTGAGCACCAGCGCCTGGGGGAGCGGGTCGCTCATCGGCGACGAGCCCGTGCCCACGATGGGTGCCCGCCCGGCCGGGCCACCGGAGACCAGGAACAGCACGTTGACCCCGTTGCCGAGCATCACCAGCCCGACCAGCACACGGGTGAGGCTGCGCTCCAGCACCAGGTAGACCCCGCAGCCGATCATCGCCGCGGCGGCCAGGATCAGCGACACGCTTGCGGTCACGAGATCACCTCGCTCTCGGCCCGAGCCGCCTCTTCCTCGCGCAGGATGTGCCGGTCGATGCCGGAGCCGAGGCTGCGCAGCAGGTCGAGCAGCAGGCCCACGACCACCAGGTAGACGCCGATGTCGAAGAACATCGAGGTGACAACGTGCAGGTCGCCGAGCAGCGGTAGGTGCAGGTCGACGGTGGCGCTCTGCAGCACCGCCCCGCCGAAGGCGAGCGGCGCGAGGCCGGACACGGTCGCCACGACGAGGCCCAGGCCCATCAGGGCGCCGGCGTCGACGGGCGCCGCCTCGTCGAGCTCGTAGCGCCCGCCCGCGAGGTAGCGCACCACGAGCGCCAGGCCGGTGACCAGGCCGGCGGCGAACCCGCCGCCGGGGGCGTTGTGGCCCGAGAACAGCAGGTAGAGGGAGAACACCACGATGGTGTGGAAGACCAGTCGGGTGACCACCTCGAAGATGATCGAGCGCCGCTCCGGTGCGAGTGTGCGGCCGCCGGGGAGCCACACCGGTCGTCGGCGGTGGTCGGCGCCCGAGGAGCCGCCGGTCGGTGTGACGATGTCGCGGACCCGGCGGATCTTCGACGTACGAGTGCCGATGAAGATCAGGCTGGCCACGCCGGTGGCCGCGGCGACGAGCACGGCGATCTCGCCCATCGTGTCCCAGGCCCGGATGTCGACCAGGGTCACGTTGACGATGTTCTTGCCGCCGCCGAACTCCACGGCCTCCTCGGGGAAGTCGGCCGACACCGGCTCGGCCGTGCGCGCCCCCGTGGCGAGCAGCATGAACCCGGCGACCGCCACCGCGACGAGGGCCCCGATGGCCATCCGGCCGAAGCGGCCGCGGGTCAGCGGGCGATCGGTGAAGTACTCCGGCAGCCGCCGCAGCACGAGCACGAAGACCACCAGGCTGACCGTCTCGACGAGCACCTGCGTGAGTGCCAGGTCCGGTGCGCCGTGCAGCAGGAACAGCATGGCGGTGCCGTAGCCGGTCACGCCGACCATCACCACCGCCTTGAGCCGGCGCCGCGAGCGGGTGGTCAGAACCGCAGCGACGATCACCACGACCGCGACGACCAGCTGGGCCGGGTTGTCCCAGGCCACCGGGGCGGCGCCGCCGGGTGCGGCGGCGAGCAGGGCTCCGCCCGGGAGGAGTACGACGACCACGAGGATCACGCTCAGGTAGATCGCCCCCGCGCGGCGCGAGAGGAAGACCAGCGACGCGACGCCCGTCGCCGCGACCAGCAGCACGGAGATCTCGCCCATCGTGTCCCACGCGCGGATGTCGACCAGGGTCACGTTGACGATGTTCTTGCCGCCGCCGAAGCTGTACGCCTCCTCGGCGAAGTCCTTCGAGACCGGCAGGTGCATCCGAGCGCCGGGCGCGACGAGCGCGATCCCGGCGACGGTCAGCCCCACCGCGAGGCCGAGGGCCGCCCGCACCCACCGGCTGGCGGCGAGGGGACGGTCGGAGAAGTACGGGGGCAGCGTGCG
>DASSLA010000112.1:0-11763 GCA_035689885.1 Marmoricola sp.
GTAGCGGCAGAACTTCTCCCACACCACGTGCACGTCGCCGCCGAAGACGAGGTTCGGGCTCGTGGTCGGCCGGCCCGCAGCCTCCTGGCGCTTGCGCCAGTTCCACTTCAACGACAGCGCACCGAGCATGATCGCCTCCGAGGAGCCCTGCGTCCGTGCGCCGGTCGTCTCGCCGGGCGCGTGGAACAGGTCGGCCAGCATCCGGATGCAGCGCTGCTCGATCTCGGCGGTGCGGGGGTACTCCGCGTGGTCGATGAAGTTGCGGTGCAGGTTCTCCGCGATGATGCGTTGCGCCTCGGGTTCCATCCACGTGGTGACGAACGTGGCGAGGTTGCGCACCGGGATGCCTTCCAGGGCGAGGTCCTCGGCGACCAGGCGCATCGCGTCCACCGCGGGCATGCCCTCGTCGGGAAACTCGCGCGAGGGCACCTCCTGGGTGATGAACCGGTTGCCGAACAGCATGGCCTCACGCTCGCCTGCCTTGTAGGTCGTCATGGTGTCTCCTTGGGTTGGACGTTCTGCGGGACCGTGCGTGTGGAGGTGGTGGGCGAGGCCGGCGCCGGCTCCACGGCGTGGCGCCAGGCCGGCAGCATCAGCGCTGCTCCGAGGAGGAAGCACGCGGCGCCGAGAAGAGTGCCGACGACGCTCACCCGCGTGCTGACCAGCTCTCCGGTGGGAAGGACGTAGCTGGCGAGGGCCGAGGCCATGAAGAGGACCGAGCCGACCATGTTGAGCCGCGCAATGCGCCAGGGCAGGGCACGCGAGCCGGCGACCGCCGCGATGCCGAAGCCGCTGGCCACCAGGAAGAGCGTGGAGCCGTAGAAGTCGGGCCGCCAGACGTAGCGGTTCGTCTCCGCGACGGTCGCGTTGTGGGCGAGGGCCGCGAGCGTGCTCACGTTGAAGAACACCGTGCCGGGGAGCTGGGTCGCGGCGGCCCACCAGCTGCGGTCGTGCGGAAGCCACGCGAACCACCGCAAGTGACCCGGCAGGTGCTGGCTCGTCGTGTCGACGTCCGTCATCGCCGGGCTCTGGGCCTGGAGCAGCTGCCCGGCCGACGCCGTGGTGAAGAAGATGGAGCCGACGAAGTACGTCACGCCGTCAGG
The DNA here is from genome assembly GCA_035689885.1 of Marmoricola sp. Lineage (GTDB taxonomy): Bacteria > Actinomycetota > Actinomycetes > Propionibacteriales > Nocardioidaceae > Marmoricola. The sequence goes on from DASSLA010000112.1 coordinate 1,104, forward strand.
CCAGCCGCCGACGGCGTTGACGTACGCCGGAATGGACCCGACCACGAAGCATGTCGACCCGAGGATGAACAGCCACGCGACCGTCGCGTTGAGCCGCACCGGGCGTACACGCACGTTGCTCCTCCCGGGCCCCGTCGGGTGCCGGGACCCTCCGCACCAGCAAACCGGCTCGCGGTATCGGCGACGTCACCCGCGAAGGGTGAAGAACACCGCAGGCCCTGCTTGGGACGGTCGTGCCGTGAGCGCCGAGGCCGCGCCGGACCCCGCGGAGCTGATCCACAGCGCGCCCTACCGGCGGCTGCTCCTCGTCTGCTCCGTCGTCGGGGTCCTCGTCTCGCTCGCCTGCTGGGCCTTCCTGGAGGTCGTGCACCTGCTGCAGGTAGGCCTCTACACCGACCTCCCGGAGGCGCTGGGGTTCGAGACGCCGCCGTGGTGGTGGCCGCTGCCGATCCTCGGCGTCGCCGGTGTGCTCATCGCCGGGGCGGTGACGAAGCTGCCCGGCCGGGGCGGTCACGAGCCGTCGGAGGGGCTGCACGTCGGACCCCCGACGACGGCCCGGGAGCTGCCCGGGGTGCTGCTCGCCGCCACGGCGACGATCGGCCTGGGCATGGTCCTCGGGCCCGAGGCGCCCCTCATCGCCATCGGGAGCGGCCTGGCGATGCTGGTGATGGACCAGGCGCGGCGGCCTGTTCCGGACCAGACCCGGGCGCTGGTCGCCGCGGCTGCCGGATTTGCCGCCCTGGCGACCATCTTCGGCTCACCCGTCATCGGCGCCGTGATCATCATCGAGGCGGCCGGCCTGGCCGGCCCCACGTTGCCGCTGATCCTGCTGCCTGGCCTGATGGCCTCTGGCATCGGATCCCTGGTGTTCGTCGGGATCGGCTCCGTCACGGGCCTGAGCTCGGAGGCCTACGCGCTGCCCCCGCTGACCCTGCCGGCGTACCCCACCCCGCGTGTCACCGACTTCGCGTGGGTCGTCCCACTGGCGCTGGTGGCGGCCCTCCTCGTGTTCGTGGTGATGCGCCTGGCCGGGGTGGTGCGTGACCTGGTCGCACGGCAGCCGTGGGTGCTGATCCCGGCCGCTGCGCTGCTGGTGGGCGTGGTGGCGATCGCGTTCGCCGAGTCGAGCGACCTGTCCACGGAGACCGTGCTGTTCTCCGGCGAGGACGCCATGGCCGGCGTGCTCGAGCAGGGCGACTCCCTCGCGATCGGCACGCTGCTCCTGCTGCTGCTCTGCAAGTCGTTCACCTGGGCGGTGTCGATGGGCGCCGCGCGAGGTGGACCGACCTTCCCCGCGATCTTCCTGGGCCTGGTCGGCGGGCTGCTGTGCATGCACCTGCCCGACTTCGCCGAGACCCCCGCGGTGGGCGCGCTGATCGCAGCCGCAGTGGTCTCGGTGCTGAAGCTGCCGCTGTCCACCATCATCCTGACCCTGCTGATCACCCGCGCCGGCGTCGGTGTCGCCCCGCTCGTCATCGTCGCCGTGGTGGTCGCCTACATCGCCACCCTGGCGTTGGCTAGCCGCGCAGCTCGCGCTTGAGCACCTTGCCCGTGGCCGTCCTCGGCAGCTCGTCGAGGAAGACCACCTCGCGGGGCACCTTGAAGCCCGCGAGGTTCTCCTTGACGTAGGCGCGAAGCTCGTCCTCGGTGACGGTACTGCCCGTCCGGCGTACGACGAACGCGCGGAGACGCTCTCCGAAGGAGTCGTCCGGCACGCCGACACAGGCCACGTCGCCGACGTCCGGGTGATGCTCCAGGGTCTCCTCCACCTCCCGGGGGAAGAGGTTCTCGCCCCCGGAGACGAGCATCTCGTCGTCGCGCCCGTCGATGAACAGCCGACCGTCCGCATCGAGGTGACCGAGGTCGCCCGAGGACATCAGTCCGTCGATGACCTCCTTGTGCCCGCCGCCGGTGTAGCCGTCGAAGGGGATGGCATTGCGCACGAAGACGCGGCCCGTGGCCCCGGTCGGGACCTCACGCCCCTGCTCGTCGAGGATCCGCAACCGCGCTCCGAGGCAGACCTTGCCCACGGTCGTCGGGTGCTCGACGAGGTCGCCCGGTGTGGCGATGGTGGCGTAGGCGACCTCCGTGGAGCCGTAGAGGTTGTGCACCACCGGTCCGAACAGCTCGAGCGCTCGCGTCGCAAGCGCACTGCCGAGCTGTGAGCCCGAGACCAGGACGGCGGTGAGCGAGCTGAGGTCCCGCGAGTCGAAGGCGTCCGGGCCGAGGGAGACCATGCGCTGCAGCATGACCGGCACCAGGACCATCCCGGTCGAGCGATGGCGCTCGATGCTGTCGAGGGTCGCGACGGGGTCGAACCGGCGGCGCAGCACGATCGTCGAGCCGAGACCGGACATCAGGAGCATGTAGCCGAACCCGAGGGAGTGGAACATCGGGGCGCACATCTCGGTGACGCCGCCGGAGCGGAAGGGGATCCGCTCGAGCATGGCCGCGACCGCGGTGAGTCCGCGCACCTCCGAGCGGGGCGCGCCCTTGGGGGTCCCGGTCGTCCCGCTCGTCAGCACCACGATCTTGGCGTGCTGCGCGGGCACGGGCGGTAGCTCGGTGTCGCCCCCCGTTGCCAGCGCCTCCAGGGTGTCCTCGCCGGGGCTGTCCGCCCACGCCCGGAACACACCGAACCGTGGCGCGACCCCGTCCAGCTGTGCGACGTACTCCTCGTCCGCGACGAGCAGGTCGACACCCTCACGCTCGATCACCGCGCGGACCTGCGGTCCGGCGAAGTCGGTGTTGAGCAGCAGGATCCGGCAGCCGAGCTTTCCGGCGGCGTAGACCGCGTAGGGCAGGCCACGGTGGTTGCGGGCCAGCACGGCGACACCGTCGCCCGCACGGAGCCCGAGCTCGTGCCACCGGTGAGCGATCGCGTTGGTGCGGCGGTCGAGGTCGCCGTAGGCCACCCCGCCGAGCTCGTCGATGATGGCGGTGCGGTCGCCGAAACGGCGCCCGGAGTTGATCACGCCCGCGGTGACTCCGCCGCGACGCCGCAGGTTCACCACTGCGGTGAGGGCTTCTCCCAGCGACTGGCCCCCGATCAGCCCGGCCTCCTTGCTCACCTTGATCGCGCGCAGCTCGTTGACGACGGCCTCGCGCCTCTCCTGGAGACTTCGGAGCATCGGGCACACCTCCTGGTCGCGCCTCACCGTAGTGGCGCATGGCGGTGCCTGTCGCCACCCGGCCCGACGCGCTTGTCCGGGTAGGGACGTTCGACCCTGCCGACATGGTGACCACTCCCACCAGACTCGTGCTCGACGAAGGGAGTCGACATGAAGGCGCTCGTCTACCACGGGCCCGGGAGCAAGTCGTGGGACGAGGTCCCGGACCCCGGGATCCTGCAGCCGACGGACGTGATCGTCCGCATCGACACCACGACGATCTGCGGCACCGACCTGCACATCCTCAAGGGCGACGTACCCGCCGTCGCGGAGGGTCGGATCCTCGGTCACGAAGGGGTCGGCATGGTGGTCGAGGTGGGGTCCGCCGTGTCCTCCCTCACCATCGGCGACCGGGTGCTCATCTCCTGCATCAGCTCGTGTGGCGCATGCTCCTACTGCCACCAGGGGCTCTACGCGCACTGCCTGGCCGACGAGGGTGCCTCCGGCATCGGCTGGGTCTTCGGCCACCTCATCGACGGCACCCAGGCGGAGTACGTCCGGGTCCCGTTCGGCGACAACTCACTGCACAAGCTCCCCGAGGGAGTGAGCGACGAGGCGGCGGTCATGCTGTCGGACATCCTGCCGACGGGCTTCGAGATCGGCGTGCGCTACGGCCGCGTGAAGCCGGGTGACGTGGTGGCGGTGGTCGGCGCGGGCCCCGTGGGGCTCGCCGCGATGATGACGTCCGGGCTGTACGGCGCGGCGCGCGTCGTCGCGATCGACCTCGACGACCATCGTCTCGAGCAGGCGACGGAGTTCGGCGCCACGGACGCCGTGAACAACAGTGCCGAGGACTGGGTCGACCAGGTCTTGGCGATGACCGACGGCATGGGCGTCGACGTCGCCATCGAGGCCGTCGGCGTACCCGAGACCTTCGAGGCCTGCACCCGGATCGTGCGACCGGGCGGCACCGTCGCCAACGTCGGCGTGCACGGTGCGCCCGTCGAGCTCGCCCTGCAGGACCTCTGGATCATGGACGTGACCATCACCACCGGCCTGGTCAGCACGAACACCACGCCGATGCTGTTGAAGCTGGTCGCGCAGGGGAAGCTCCCGGCCGAACGCTTCGGGTCCCATCACTTCAAGCTCGACGAGATGCTGGACGCCTACGACGTCTTCGGCCGGGCCGCGGAGACCCGGGCACTGAAGGTGGTGATCCGGCGCTGACGCCGCAGCGGCCGGTCCGCCGGTCCGACTGCGACACTGGCCCGGTGAAGAACATCGGGTTCCTGTCCTTCGGCCACTGGACGCCGTCACCGCAGTCGCAGACGCGGACCGCCTCCGACGCGCTGCTGCAGTCGATCGACCTCGCCGTCGCGGTGGAGGAGCTGGGCGCCGACGGCGCGTATTTCCGGGTGCACCACTTCGCGCGACAGCTGTCCTCGCCGTTTCCGCTGCTGGCGGCGATCGGCGCGCGCACCAGCCGCATCGAGATCGGCACCGGCGTGATCGACATGAGGTACGAGAATCCCTTGTACATGGTGGAGGACGCCGGCTCCGCCGACCTGATCTCCGGCGGTCGCCTGCAGCTCGGCATCAGCCGCGGGTCACCTGAGCAGGTGATCGACGGCTTCCGCTACTTCGGCTACGCCCCGGCCGACGGGACCGACCACGCCACCATGGCCCGCCAGCACACCCGGGTGTTCCTGGAGCTGCTCGAGGGGGAGGGGTTCGCCGAGCCGAACCCGCGGCCGATGTTCCCCAACCCACCGGGCAAGCTGCGCCTCGAGCCCTTCTCCGAGGGCTTGCGCGACCGGATCTGGTGGGGCGCCGGCACCCGCGCCACGGCCGAGTGGGCCGCCGAGACGGGGATGAACCTGATGAGCTCGACGCTGCTCACCGAGGACACCGGCGTGCCCTTCCACCAGCTGCAGGCCGAGCAGATCCTGCGCTTCCGCGACGCGTGGAAGGCGGCGGGCCACGAACGCGAGCCGCGCACGTCGGTGAGCCGCAGCATCTTCCCGATCGTCAGCGACCTCGACAGGGCCTACTTCGGCCGGGAGGCCGGCAGCCAGGACCAGGTCGGATTCCTCGACGGCGGCACCGCCCGATTCGGCAAGACGTACGCCGGGGAGCCGGACCAGCTCGTGAAGGACCTCGCCGAGGACGAGGCGATCGCGGCGGCCGACACCCTGCTCCTGACGGTGCCCAACCAGCTCGGTGTCGACTACAACGCCCACGTCGTCGAGAGCGTGCTGCGTCACGTCGCACCGGAGCTGGGCTGGCGCTGAGCCGCGCGCGTATTGTCCGGTCCATGTCGCTCTACCAGACCGTGAACCCGATGACCGGAGACGTCGTCCGCGAGTACCCGACGATGAAGGACGAGGAGGTCCAGCCGGTCCTCGAGAGGGCCGGTGCCGCGTTCGAGCACTGGTCCGACACTGACGTCGCCGACCGGGCCGCCGTACTCACCCGGATCGCGGAGCTGCACCGCGAGCACGCTGACGAGCTGGCCCAGCTGATGACGCTGGAGATGGGCAAGCCGGTGGCCCAGGCGAAGGGCGAGGTCGAGCTGGCGGCCTCGATCTACGAGTACTACGCGCAGTCGGGGCCGGCGATGATCGCCGACGAGGAGCTCGAGACCAGCGGTCCGGGCCGCGCGATCGTGCGCACTGCGCCGATCGGTCCGGTCGTGGGCGTGATGCCGTGGAACTTCCCCTACTACCAGGTGGCCCGGTTCGTCGCGCCCAACCTGTTGCTGGGCAACACCGTGGTGCTCAAGCACGCTCCCAGCTGCCCGCAGCAGGCCGAGCGGATCGAGGCGATGGTCGCCGAGGCCGGCGCCCCCGAGGGCGTCTACACCAACGTCTTCGCCACCAACGAGCAGGTCGCGCAGATGATCGCGAGCCCGATCGTGCAGGGCGTCTCGCTCACGGGCTCCGAACGCGCCGGGACCGCGATCGGCGAGGCCGCCGGGCGGCACCTGAAGAAGTGCGTGCTCGAGCTCGGTGGGTCCGACCCGCTGCTGGTGCTCGCGGGTGCGGACGTCCCGCGGGCCGCGAAGGCCGCCGCGGTGGGTCGCTTCGCCAACGCGGGGCAGGCCTGCACGGCGGCCAAGCGGATCATCGTGGAGTCTCAGGTCTGGGACGACTTCGTGCCGCGGTTCCTCGAGGCGGCGAAGTCGTGGCAGTGCGGTGACCCGATGGCGCCGGAGACCCGGATGGGGCCGATGTCATCGGCCGCCGCCCGAGACAACCTCGTCGCCCAGGTCGAGGACGCCGTCGCCAAGGGCGCCGAGGTGCTGGTCGGGGGAGAGGTGCCCGAGGGGCCGGCGACGTTCTACCCGCCGACGGTCATCACCGGGGTGACCCCGGAGATGCGGGCGCACCAGGAGGAGCTGTTCGGGCCGGTCGCGGTGCTCCACAAGGTCGACTCGGTCGACGAGGCCGTGGCAGTCGCCAACGACACGCCGTACGGGCTGGGCAGCGCGGTGTTCACCGAGGACGAGGCGGTCGCCGACGACGTGGCCGCCCGACTGCAGGCCGGCATGGTCGGCATCAACACCACGGTGCGGACCGCGCCCGACCTGCCGTTCGGTGGAGTGAAGCGGTCGGGAGTCGGGCGCGAGCTGGGCCGGTTCGGGCTCGACGAGTTCTCCAACAAGAAGCTGATCAACCGGAAGTAGCCCGAGTGCTCGAGCTCAGCCGTGCGGAGGCCAGACGGATCGCGCTGCAGGCGCAGCTGTTGACCGGCGACCGGCCCACCGACCTGCTGGAGACGGTGTGGCGGCTCGGGCTGCTGCAGCTCGACCCCACCACCGCGATCGCGCCCAGTGCCGACCTCGTGCTGTGGAGCCGGTTGGGTTCGTCGTACTCGCCGGATGACCGGATCGACGCCGTCAACGAGCTGTCCCTCGTCGAGCTCCGCGGCGCCCTCCGGCACCCCGACGAGGTCGCCCTGCACCTCGCCGAGATGGCTGCCTGGCCAGGCGTCGGCGACGACGTGCCCGCCTTCCGGCTCGGCCAGGAGCAGTGGGTCGAGGACAACACCGCGTGCCGGCTCGACATCCTGGAGCGGCTGCGCGCCGACGGGCCGCTGCCGCAACGAGAGCTGCCGGACTCCTGTGTGCGCCCGTGGAGGTCGAGCGGGTGGAACAACAACCGCAACGTCACGATGATGCTGGACATGCTCGTCCAGCGCGGCGAGGTCGCCGTCGCCGGCCGCCGCGGACGCGACAAGCTCTGGGACCTGGCCGAGCGGATCTACCCCGAGGACCCCGGCCTCACCGTGCACGAGGCGGCCGACCGGCGCGCGGAGCACCGGCTGCGCTCACTCGGCATTGCTCGCGCCAAGGGGCCGGCGCAGCCGCACGAACCCGTGGACGTCGGCGAGATCGGCGAAACGGCGGTCGTCGAGGGCGTGCGCGGGGAGTGGCGGGTCGATCCGGCGCTGCTCGACCAGCCGTTCACCGGCCGCGCCGCCCTGCTCTCACCGCTCGACCGGCTGCTGCACGAGCGCAAGCGGATGGTCGAGATCTTCGAGTTCGACTACGTCCTGGAGATGTACAAGCCGGCCGAGAAGCGACGCTGGGGCTACTACGCGCTTCCGATCCTGTACGACGACCGCCTGGTGGGGAAGGTCGACGCGAAGGCGAACCGTGACGCGGGCCTCCTCGAGGTGTACGCCGTGCACCAGGACGTACCGTTCACCGAGGAGATGACCGACGCCGTGGACGCGGAGATCGCCGAGCTGGCCCGGTGGCTGGACCTCGAGCTGGAGCGGCCCGGCTGATCAGCCGGCGAGCGCGAGGTCCCAGAGTCGTCGCTCGACAGCGGTCAGCTCGGCGGGATCGTTCACCCAGTGGTTGCCGTTGCGGTCGGTGACGACGACCCGACCGTGGGGAGTGGTCCAGGTGAACCGCCCCTCGCGCTGGCTGACCCGCCATCCCCGTGCATGTGTCTTGATCCGGTGGTGGTGCCGCGTCAGCTTCCCGAGGTTGCCGAGCCGGGTCTGGTCCGGTGGCCCGTGGGGTTGGTAGGGCTCGGTGTGGTCCTGGTCCTGCGTGCGCACCAGGGAGTCGGCGTAGGGGAAGGCGTCAGCGGGCCGGGCCAGGTGGAGCTGCTCCGCGATCCTTGACGGCACTTCGTAGCAGTCCGCGGCCATCCCGGCATTGAGGTCGATCACCGGTCGCACCGTCACGTGGTGGTGGCCGAGCAGGTCGACCAGCCGGCGTCGGGTGAGCGCGCCGTGCTCCTCGGCGCGAGCGACTCCGTGCCCGTCCAGGGTGTCGGGCGTGAGGTGCAGGTAGACGACGGCGCGGGGCCGGGTCCGCTCGGGCGGTGCCTGGGTGATTGCGGCGGCCACCTCGGCGGGAACGTCGTGGTCGTGCTCGGGACCTCCGGTGTCGCTCGCCCCGATGAGCAGCTTGAGCGCGGCCAGCGGGTGGGCGAGCAGCCCGAGTGCCTCGGCGCGGAGCTCGTCGATGCCCATCGCCGGGTCGGTGTCCCCGTGCGCGCGCAACAGCCGGGCGAGGTGGTCGGTGGTGGCGTACAGCTGGGTCATCGCCGCCGCGTCGCCGCGGGCGACCAGAGCGCGCACGCCGTGGTCGTTCTCCCGGCCCAGCCACACCGTCAGCTGGGCGGCGGCCTTCGCGGCCTTGGCCTCGGCCAGCGCTTGATCGGCTTCGACGACGCGTGCCTCGACCACGCTCAGGAGCCTGCCGGGCGGCAAGGTGCCGAGCAGGTAGCCGATCGCCGCGTCGACCCAGCGCGCTCGTTCGTCGGTCAGCTCACCGGTCGCGGTGGCGATCTTGCGCGCGACCCACACCTCGAGGCGGCAGCCCGCGAGCGCGCTCCACACGTGGGGGAGTCGTGCCTCGATGTCGACGGCGTCCGCCATCAGGGACCGGGCGCTGAGCGGGTGCACCTGCAGGGAGACCGCGAGCTCCGCGTGGGCGAACTCCTCCACCGGCAACCCGACTGCACCCAGGGGCGTCGGTCGGCAGCGCGGATCGTCCGCGCGCTCCGCGAGGTCGACCACGTTGACCAGCGCCCACTCCCGGGCGAGCCGCAGCTCCTCGAAGCACGCCTGACGTCGAGACCTGAGGTTGGCCTCCATGCACGTCAGCACCTCGGCCGGAGGAGCGGTGGTGCGACGTATGCCTCATGTCTTGCGTCAAGAATCTTGCAGGGTGGGTCAAGTCCGCTGAGGTGGTGTACGGGTTCTGATCCTTCGACCTGTTAGGCGCTGATGGCCTGGAGGTCGGGGTCGGTCACCTCCTGTCCGGTCTCGGTGGTGACGGCTTGGGCTCTGGTGATGATGTCGAGGCCGAGGTAGCGGCGTCCTTCGGCCCATTCGTCGTGCTGTTCGGCCAGGACGGCGCCGACCAGGCGGATGATGGCTTGGCGGTTGGGGAAGATCCCGACGACGTCGGTGCGGCGTCGGATCTCGCGGTTCAACCTCTCGTTGGGGTTGTTGGACCAGATTTGGCGCCAGATCTCCTTGGGGAAGGCGGTGAAGGCGAGCAGGTCGGCGCGAGCGGTCTCGAGGTGCTCGGCCACCGCGGGGAGCTTCTCGGCCAGGGTGTCGATGATCCGGTCGAACTGGGCGTGGACCGCCTCAGCGTCGGGCTGGTCATAGACGCTGTGCAGCAGCGCCTTGACCCATCCCCAGGAGGACTTGGGGGTGATCGCCATCAGGTTCGCGGCGTAGTGGGTCCTGCAACGTTGCCACGATGCGCCGGGCAGGGTCGCCCCGATCGCAGCGACCAGGCCGGCGAGGGCATCGGAGGTGACCAGCTTGACCCCGCCCAGGCCGCGTGCGGAGAGGTCGCGGAAGAACCCCAGCCAACCGGCGCCGTCCTCGCTGGTGGTGACCTGCAGGCCGAGGATCTCGCGGTGCCCATCGGCGTTCACGCCCGTGGCGACCAGCGCGTGGACCGGCACCACCCGGCCGCCCTCGCGGACCTTGAGGACCAGCGCGTCCGCGGCCACGAACGTGAACGGGCCCGCATCGCCAAGTGGTCGGGTGCGGAACTGCTCGACGTGCTCGTCGAGCTCGGCGGCCATGGTCGAGACCTGCGACTTCGACAGGCCGGTGATGCCTAGGGACTGCACCAGTTTGTCCATCCGCCTCGTCGAGACCCCGAGCAAGTAGCAGGTCGCCACCACGCTGGTCAGTGCCCGCTCGGCACGCTTGCGTCGCTCCAGGAGCCACTCGGGGAAGTAGGTGCCCTCGCGCAGCTTGGGGATCGCCACGTCGATGGTGCCGGCGCGGGTGTCGAAGTCGCGGTGCCGGTAGCCGTTGCGGCGGTTGGTCCGCTCCGGCGAAGCGACGCCGTACTCGGCGCCGCACACCGCGTCGGCCTCGGCGGAGAGCAGTGTGTTGATGAACGAGCCGAGCAGCTCGCGCAGTAGATCAGGGCTCGCCTGGGCCAGGTGTTCCTCGAGCATTCGAGCAGGGTCGATACTGGGGTCGACGGTCATCGTGGTGTCCTTCTTCGAGTCGGTTTTCGCAGATCACTCGAAGGATCACGCGGTGGCCGTCGCCTA
>DASSLA010000113.1:0-6844 GCA_035689885.1 Marmoricola sp.
CATCGGTGGCTTCGTGCCCAAGCCGCACACGCCGTTCCAGTGGGCCTCCCAGCTCGACGTCGAGACCACCGACGAGCGGCTGCGCAAGCTCCGCGAGGAGGTGCGTTCGGACCGCAAGTTCGGGCGGGCCATCGGGTTCCGCTACCACGACGGCAAGCCCGGCATCGTCGAGGGGCTGCTCTCGCGCGGTGACCGGCGGGTCGGCCGGATCATCGAGGAGGTGTGGCGCGACGGCGGTCGATTCGACGGCTGGAGCGAGCACTTCTCCTACGAGCGGTGGATGTCCGCGGCCGAGCGCGGTCTGGCCGGAACCGGCGTCGGCGTGGACTGGTACACCACCCGCGACCGCACGTACGACGAGGTGCTGCCCTGGGACCACCTCGACTCCGGCCTCGACAAGGACTGGCTGTGGCAGGACTGGGAGGACGCCCTCGATCCCGACTCGGTCGACGTCGAGGACTGCCGCTGGACCCCCTGCTACGACTGCGGGGTGTGCCCGGAGATGGGCACCGACATCCAGATCGGCCCCACCGGACAGAAGCTGCTGCCGCTCAGCGTCGTCTGACGGCAGCTTCTGAAGGCCCGGCGGGTCGGCACGACCCTCTTCCCTTCCCGGACTGATGAGAGCAATCTGGGATCCGGAGGTAGGTCATGTCGTCGACCGTCACCCGTTTCGGGCCCCAGCTCGCGCCGTGCGGCAAGCACGCCGATGGCGAGCAGCTCCTGACCGAGGACCAGCAGGGACTGATCACCCGCGACCAGCGGTTCTCCTGCGGCTGCCAGACCCATCACGAGGAGTTCCACGACGGCAGCGTCCACAACCAGGTCGTCGACCATCGCGGCAGGGTGCTCGTGGACGAGGAGCTGCGGGGTGAGTGACGACAAGATCGTCGCCGCACACGACGTGCTGATCATCGGCGGAGGGGCTGCCGGACTGCGTGCCGCCATCGCGGTGGCCGAGACCGACCCCGACCTCGACGTGGCCGTGGTCTCGAAGGTCTACCCGATGCGCAGCCACACCGTCTCCGCCGAGGGCGGCGCGGCCGGGGTGATCGCGGATGACGACACGATCGAGGAGCACATCCACGACACGATCTCCGGCAGCGACTGGCTCGGCGACCAGGATGCGATCGAGGCGTTCGTCCACGAGGCGCCGCGCGAGCTGCTCCAGCTCGAGCACTGGGGCTGCCCGTGGAGCCGGCAGCCGGACGGGCGCGTCGCCGTACGCGCCTTCGGTGGCATGAAGAAGATGCGCACCTGGTTCGCGGCCGACAAGACCGGTTTCCACATGCTGCACGCGCTGTTCCAGACCTCGCTGAAGCACCGCGAGGTGACGCGCTACGACGAGTGGTTCGTCACCCGCCTCCTCGTCGACGAGGGCCGCGTGCACGGCCTGGTGGCGGTGGAGCTGCGCACGGGCCGGGTCCGCGCGCTCACCGCCAAGGCAGTCGTGCTGGCCACCGGTGGCGGCGGGAAGGTCTTCGCCTTCACCACCAACGCCAACATCAACACCGGCGACGGCATGGCGCTGGCCTACCGGGCCGGGGCCCCACTGAAGGACATGGAGTTCGTCCAGTACCACCCCACCGGCCTGCCGTTCACCGGGATCCTGATCACCGAGGCCACCCGCGCGGAGGGCGGCTGGCTGGTGAACAAGGACGGCTACCGCTACCTGCAGGACTACGACCTCGGTACGCCGACGCCGACCCCGCAGATGCGCAGCATGGAGCTCGGGCCGCGCGACCGGCTCTCGCAGGCATTCGTGCACGAGGAGGAGAAGGGCCGCACGGTGGAGACGCCGTACGGCTCGGTCGTCCACCTCGACCTCCGCCACCTCGGTGCCGACCTGATCGACACCCGGCTGCCGTTCGTGCGTGAGCTGTGCCTGAAGTACGAGCGCATCGATCCGGTGACCGAGCTCATCCCGGTGCGACCGGTGGTGCACTACATGATGGGTGGCGTCCACACCGACAGCGCCGGAGCGGCCGGGCTCGATGGGTTGTACGCCGCCGGGGAGACCGCGTGCGTGAGCATCAACGGGGCCAACCGGCTGGGCTCCAACTCGCTGCCGGAGTGCCTCGTCTTCGGTGCCCGGGCCGGACGTGCCGCCGCCCGGTCTGCCGCGAGTGCGAGGACGACGCCGCCGGTGGTCGCCTCGCAGGTGTCGGACGAGGCCCGGCGGATCGAGCGCGACCTGCTCGACCGGGACCCGTGGGAGGGGGAGGCGGTGGCGCCGATCCGCGCCGCCATGCAGCACACCATGGAGGAGTCGGCCGGCATCTACCGCTCGGGGCCGGGGATGCAGAAGGGCGCCGACCAGCTGCGCGAGCTGCAGGAACGGGCCGCCCGTGTGGGCGTCCGTGACACCAGCCGGACCTTCAACACCGAGCTCACCGCCGCCCTCGAGCTCGCCAACCTGCTCGACGTCGCCGAGTGCATGCTCGCCTCCGGGCTCCAGCGGGAGGAGTCCCGTGGCGCCCACCAGCGCACCGACTTCCCGAAGCGTGACGACGAGCGCTTCCTCGTCCACCAGCTCGTCACGCGCGGGCCCGACGGCACCCCACGGGTCGATCGACGGCCCGTGACGATCACGCGTTGGCCCCCGGGCGAACGGGTCTACGGGAGGTAGCCACGTGGCTGACGACATCACGATGCAGGTCGCCCGGTACCGGCCCGACAAGGACCGCGAGCCGGGCTGGCAGGAGTACGTCGTGCCGGTGCGCGAGGAGTGGACCGTGCTCGACGGGCTCAACCACGTCAAGAACGAGGTGGATCCGACGCTGGCGTACCGCTGGTCGTGCCGGATGGGCATCTGCGGCAGCTGCGGGATGAACGTCAACGGTGAGCCCCGGCTGACGTGCGCGACGTTCCTGAGCGACTACGCCCCCGGTCCGGTGAGGGTGGAGCCGCTCGCGCACTTCCCGGTGATCCGCGACCTCGTCGTCGACCTCGACGACTTCATGCAGAAGCTCCCGCGGGTCAGCCCGTGGATCATCCGCGACGAGGAGCAGCCCGTCGAGGACGGCGAGTACCTCCAGACCCCCGAGGAGCTCGATGCCTACAAGCAGTTCTCGATGTGCATCAACTGCATGCTCTGCTACGCCGCGTGCCCGGTCTACGGCCTCGAGCCCGACTTCATCGGTCCCGCCGCGATCGCCCTCGCCGAGCGCTACGACCTCGACTCGCGTGACCAGGGGGCGCGGCAGCGGCTCGACGTGCTGATCGAGCACGAGGGCGTCTACGGGTGCACGTTCGTCGGCGAGTGCACCCGGGTGTGTCCCAAGCACGTCGACCCCGCGGCGGCGATCCAGCGCTACAAGCTCAAGGCCGCCCAGGAGTCGGTGAAGATGTTCCTGCTGCCGAGGGCGTTGCGGCGATGAGCACCCAGGCGACTCACGGGGCGACGCAGCAGGACCCGCGCTACCACCCTGCGGTCCCGGTCTTCTGGTGGACGCGGAAGGCGAGCTACCTCGTGTTCGTGCTGCGCGAGCTGAGCAGCATCTTCGTCGCGTGGCTGGTGCTCTTCCTGCTGCTGTTCGTGCGTGCGGTCGGACGCAGCGAGGCGGCGTACGAGGAGTTCCTGGACTGGGCGGCGTCACCGTGGCTGGTGACGCTCAACGTGATCGCGCTCGCCTTCGTCGTGCTGCACACGGTCACGTGGTTCTCGCTCACCCCGCAGGCGATGGCGCCTCGGGTGCGTGGGCGGCGGGTGCCGCCGGCCGCGATCATCGGCGCACAGTACGCCGGGCTGGCCGTGGTCTCGGCGATCGTCGTCTGGGTGGTGCTCGGATGAAGTTCCGCATCGAGCCGTTCGTGTGGCTGGCGTTCAGCGGTGGTGGCGTGATCGCCGCGATGCTCCTGCCGGTGCTGGTGTCCCTGGTCGCCCTCGCGTTCCCGCTGGGCTGGATCGACCCACCCGACTACGAGCACCTCGCGTCGCTGCTCGCGCACCCGATCACGTTCCTGGTGCTGTTCGGCGCGTTCGTGATGATGCTCATCCACGCCGCGCACCGCTTCCGCTACACGCTGTACGACGGGCTGCAGGTCAAGCACCGGACACTCGTCGCCGCTGTCTGCTACGGCGGAGCCTTCTTCGGTGCCTTCGTGGTGCTCGGCCTGCTGGGCAGCGCGACCTAGCTCGTCACACCGTCCCGCGCGCGAGCCCGATCAGCCGGTCGAGCACCCGGCCGCCGTCCGTGCGCAGGCCGTTGTGGTGGTACTCGTCGGTGAGCCAGCGGCGCATCCCCGGGATCAGGTCCGCGGTCTCCTCGGAGAATCGTCGGTCGACGAAGGCGTCCTCGGCGTAGATCGCCGCGGCGCAGGGCACGTCGGTGGCGGCGAGCCGGTCCGCGTGGTGCAGCCGTGGCCACTCGTGGGCGGCGAGCCGTTCGGCGGCGGGTCGGTACGGCACCAGGTCGGCGCAGTCCTCGAAGTGCCAGCTGTACACGTGCTCCCCGGTCAGCAGGATCGAGTCGTCGCCGAAGTCCTCTGGCTGCACCCGTTCGGCCGACCACCGCGTGGCGCCGCCGTCGGCGTAGCAGGACTCGTGCACCACCGCGTAGAGCGGGTTGCGCCCGCTGAACGGCAACAGGGCCGCCAGGTCATGGCCGAAGGCAGGGTGGGAGGGGTCGCCCTCGAGCAGGTAGTGCACCGCCTCGGACCCGCCGTCCAGGCCGAGCTGGTTGCCGATCGTGCGGAACACTCGCGGTGTCACGTGCTGGCCGTCGGACAGCCGCACGTCCCCGGCCGCACAGCGGTCGAGCAGCCCGCGCAGGCGGTCGGCGTCCTGCGGGAAGCGTTGGTGGTGCTCCACGTTGAGCCGGCGCATCTGCTCGAAGGTCGCGGCGTAGACCTGGTCCACAGGACGTCCCACCGGCGGCAGCCCCCCGGTGAAGAAGACCTCGCGCAGGCTGTCGGGGAAGTCGCCCAGGTAGTGCAGCGCGCAGAAGCCGCCGAAGGACTGGCCGAGCACACTCCACTGCCGCACGCCCAGGTGCTCGCGCAAGGTCTCGGCGTCGCGCACGATCGCGTCCGCGCGGAAGTGCACCAGCCGCTCCGCGTCCTGCGCGCCACCCGCCTGCCGCCCGCCGTACGGCGTGGAGAGGCCGGTGCCGCGCTGGTCGAGCATCAGCACCCGGAAGTCCCGCAGCGCACGACCCAGCCAACCAGGGCTCGAGGGACGGCCGGTGGGCCGTGGTGACTCGTGCCCCGGTCCACCCTGCAGGTAGACCAGGAACGGGCGGTCACGTCCGTCGGGTGCCGCGACCTCGCGGGCGAACACCTCGATGGACTCGCCTGCCGGGTCGTCGTGGTCGAGCGGCACGGCGATCCGGTGGTCGGTGAGCACCAGGCCGGGTGTCCGCACGGTCGGGGAGGACATGGGCACGACGCTATCGCGGTGCGACGGACTCCAGCTCGTCCTCGACGTACGCCGGGTGGGCGATCGCGAGACCGACGAGGAGCTGCGGAACGTTGATCGCGACCAGCGCCAGCAGCGGCACCGTCCAGCCCCCGGAGAGGTCGTGCAGCAGCCCGATCCCGAACGGCCCCACGACGGCCAGCAGGTAGCCCGCCGACTGGGTGAACCCCGAGAGCGCGGCCGTGCCGACCGAGCTGCGGGCCCGCAGCCCGATCAGGGTCAGGATCAGCGGGAACGTGCAGGTCCCCACGCCGATCAGCAGCGCCCACAGCAGGGCTCCGCCGTGCGGCGCGAGGATCAGGCCGACGTACCCGATCGGGTAGCAGATCGCCAACGCCCACATCAGCCAGGTCTGGTCGTGGCTGCGGGCAGCCAGGGTCGGGATGAGCACCGACAGCGGGATGGTGATCCCGGTGATGACGCCGAGCAGGAGTCCCGCGGTGCTCGCGGAGAAGCCCGCGTCTCGGTAGATCTCGGCGAACCAGCCGAAGATCGCGTAGGCCTGCATCGACTGCAGCCCGAAGAACGTCGCCATCAGCCAGCCGAGGCGGGTGCGGGCCACCGCCTTCAGCCCGACCCGGGCGTCCTCGTCCGCGGGGGCGCGGTCGTGCACGACGAGCCCGAGCCACGGCAGCACGGCGATGCCCGCGGTCACCGCCCAGACCAGCAGGCCGGACCGCCAGCCGTCGAAGGACTCCGCGACCGGCACGGTCAGCATCGAGGCCGAGGTGAGTCCCATCGCGAGTGCGGTCGAGTACACCGCGGTGAGCAGGCCGATCCGCTCCGGGAAGTGCAGCTTGACCAGCGAGGGCAGCAGTACGTTGGCGGTGGCCATGCCCGCCAGGCTGAGGAGGGAGAGCAGCAGGAACACCCAGACACCCTCCACGCTCGCGCGGGCGCCGAGACCGACGACGATGCTCCCGACCGCGAGCAGGGTGGCGCGGTGCAGGCCCACGTGCGCGGCCAGTCGCGGCGCCAGGGCGCCGAAGACCGCGAAGGCGAGCACCGGCAGCGAGGTGAGCACACCCGCCTCGACCGACGACATGCCGAGGCCGTCGCGCAGGTCGGCAAGCACCGGGCCGATGCTGATCGCGGCGGGGCGCAGGTTGAAGGCCAGCACGACGATCCCGACCACGACGAGCACCCGCTGCCAGGTGCGCTCGCGGGTGGGGGTCACCGCTGCATCGTGCCCGAACAGGATCGTCCCGCTGTCGGCGGGGTTTGGCAGGATCACCATGTGCGGCTGATCACCGACGAGCAGCGCCGGGCCCGGCTCGGCACCCGCCACGCGCTCGCATGCCGCGAGGCCGGCGTCGAGCGGGCCGCCCAGTCGGTCGTCTGCCTGCACGCGACCGAGGCGCCGACGGTCTACCTCTCCGTGCACGCACGCGCCGAGGAGAGCCACGACGAGATCGACCGTGCCCT
>DASSLA010000114.1:0-3176 GCA_035689885.1 Marmoricola sp.
GCCGCGGGCGATGACGACGATGTTCTCCACGTCCTCGCGCTCCACCAGCGGCTGCAGCCTGCCCAGACCGAACAGTGCTGCCTTGAGCGCGCCCTTGAGCGCGGCCTCCTGCTGACGGCTCCACGGCAGGCGGCCGGTCGAGACGAGGGTCTCGGCCTCGGACTTGATGAACTCCTCGATGACGTCGAGGCCCATCTGCTCGCGGTCGTCCTCGGTGACCCGGCCGCCTTCCTTGTCCAGCCGCGCGGTCAGCCGGGAGGAGATCTCGGCTCGATACTGGGCGATGAGCTCCCAGTCGAGCTCGACCTCTGCCACGCCGGCGCCGTCGGCGTCGTTGGTAGGGGCGATCGCGTGAGGCTGGTCGTCGGCGCTGGCGACGAGCGGGCGCAGGGTGAAGTCCGAGCGGGTGCGGCCCGGCAGCTGATCGTCGCTGGTCCAGGCGCCGGCGAAGAGCGGGAGCGATGTCGGGTCGTGGTCCTCGCTGGTCGGTACCGGCGGCGGTGTCTGCGTGCGCGGCTGGCTGCCGTCGGTGCCACGCGCGCGGGCAAACGGGGAGCTCGAGCCACGACCACCGGGCTGGTCGGCGCGTCGCGCCGCGAGCCATTCGTCGGCGCGGAACGGCTCGCGGTCCTGGGCTCCGGGCTCGCCGCGGTTGGCGCTCATGCGCGGCCTCCGCTGGTGACGGGGGTCGGGTGGGCGAGGGCGGCCTGGTTGGAGCTGAGGACGGAGTGGATCAGCGAGGCTCCGGTGCGGTAGCTGCGCACCAGGTCGCAGGACTCGAACTTGCGGGGTTTGCGGGTGCCGTGCGAGTAGACCTCCGCGGGTCCGGGATCCCAGTCCACCGATGCTGTGACGGAGATCTGGAGCGCCTTGGCGATGTGGCGCGGCGTGTAGGGACGCACTCGCGGGACGCCGGTCGGCATTGCAGGCCAGCGGCGGTCCTCGTCGACGAGGAGGAGGCCGAGTCGAGAGAGGCCACCGACGGCGGCGAACTGCTCGCGCAGCGACTTGGCCCACGAGCGTGCACCGGCCAGCGCGGGCAGTGAGCTGCGGGTGACGAGCAGGGTCAGGTCGGAGGCCGCGATGAGGGGTTGCGGCCAGCCCGCGAGGCCGAGCCGACCGGCGTCGACGATGACGTCTTGGCCGTTGCGGTCCAGCGCGCGCAGTTGGTCGGCCAGCGGCTCCCACAGCGGCAGCAGGCTGGGGGCCTGCTCGTGAGAGCGGATGCCGGGCAGGAAACAGGGCGCGCGCTCGGCCGGGGCCTCGGGGTCCAGCAGCAGTGTCTCGCGAGGAAGGACGGCGGCCAGTGTCCCCTCGCGCAGCGCAATGGCGAGGTTGATCAGCCCGCCGGGGGGTTCCTGGCTTCCCTGGAAGTAGCCGGCGAAGACCGCGGAGGAACCGGTCGGGTCGGCGTCGACCAGGAGCACGGAACGGTGCCAGTTGAGGGTGAGCCCCAGCGCAGTAGTGGAGACGCCGGGCGCACCGCTGGCGGATGCAAGGACGATCAGCGCCATCGCTCAGCGCTCCCGAGCGTCCAGGACCAGCGCGACCCGCCTGGTCGCAGCCCGGGCTGCCAGATCGGCGGCGTCGCCTTCGGGGACCGAGACGTCGACGACCGTCTCGCCGGTCTCCGGCACGAGGCTCACCCCAACCACGATCGCTTCCACCGTCACCGGGTCCTCGTTGGTGACCTCGCCCTGGTCGCCGGGGGTGGTGACGATCCGAACGGTGTCGCCGGCGCGGAGCGGCTCGGACGGCATCTGAGCGGGGGTGAGGCTGATGCCCACGAGCGACTCCCCTTGCCCCGGCACCAACTGGTCGGTGACCGCAGCCTCAGTCAGCAGGGTGCCGGCCCACAGGTCGGCGGCGGCGCGGCTGCCTTCGAGCTTCGCCATCTGGCTGCCGGGGACCGGGTTCAGGGTCGGGTCGACGCCTATCCGCACAACCGAGAGGTCACCGGCCTCGATGGTTTCCCCCCGGTTGATGTCGCGGCTGACGACGAGGACCGCTTGGGTGTCTGTGACCGAGGTGAACGCGAAGGCGCTACCGAGCGCTCCCGCGGCGACCAGGGCCGCGCAGAGTGCGAACAGCCATGGCCTGCGGCGCCGCTTGGGTCGTGGTCGCGGACTGTTGTTGAGATGGGGCATGGGAGGGCTGTCGGGCCGTGCCCCGACCGACAGGCCTTGAGCGGTGTTCTGCGACATGGATCCCGAGTCCTTCCCCGTCTTGGTCACCTACGTGTCAGGACAGGGCCCGGGCGATCAACGCTCGCCGAATTCGACACTTGAGCACAAGTGCGCGTCTATCGAATGTCTCGTGGGCCTTATGCGGCCGACTCCGAGATGCCATTGCCCAGTCCTGACCGGAGAGTCGTGCGGGTCGATCCCCCCGGTGGGACCAAAGCGGCAACGCCTCCGATTGCTCCGAAGTCCATGGGACCACAGAATCGTCGGGGTCGACGGAACTATTTTGGCCTGTGGATAACCGTCATGCTGCCCGTGCCTACGAATTGACTCGGGCTAGAGCTCTCTGGGTGCGCCGGCGATGTGGTTGCGCCCTTAGGCGGTGATGAGTCATCTGCAGAGAATCGGTCACTCTGGGCCGCCTTCGAAGGACTCTCTAGGACCGCGACTCCCGTCCGGCTTCTCCATCGAGGACGCCTCTCGGGACGGGGAACTCTCCCCGCGACGACCTGGGAAGGGAGATGCACTCGAGCTTCGGCGTCGTCGGCGGCTGCCCCGCCGGCAGCCGCAGCGAGCAAAACACACCTGCCGTGTGTCTCACGCGCTGGGGGCGCCGGAGTTCCTGGCGCCGCGTCCCGGCTGATCGCTCACTCAGCTTCTACGCACCTAGGTGACCAGAAAGCGAGGTGGACCATGAACACTTCCCCTACTGAGAACCGCGTCTTCGGCATCGTCACCTTCACCGAGCGCGGCGATGCCGCCCTCGAACGCTTGGCCGAGGCCCTCGTGGCCGGGTGTGACGGCTCCCCAGACGGCATCGCCGACATCCTCGAACGGGTCTTGGAGACCCCCGTCGAGGACCTAGCCGAATGCCTCAGAGAGACGACTCAGCCGGACGTCGATCCACTTGGCCACGGCATCCACGAGATCGCTCCAGTCATCGAGAGCCCAGACGAGGCCGCCCGTCGTCGACTCGGAGCCAGCGCGACAGGC
>DASSLA010000115.1:0-16788 GCA_035689885.1 Marmoricola sp.
CGCGCCAACGCCTACGAGAACGCCGTGCTCAACCTCGTGGAGGCCGCGACGCTGCAGCACCGCGTGGGGGAGCGGTTCGAGGCGGTGGTGCTCGAGGCCGAGCACGACGACGCCCGCAAGGGCACGGTCATGGTCCACGACCCCGCGGTCGAGGCCCGGGTGACGTCGCACTCCCCGCTCCCCGTCGGCGACCAGGTGACCGTGAGGCTGGCCGAGGCCGATGTGGCGGGGCGGGTGGTGCGGTTCGAGGTGTAGGGGCCGCGGGTTTCACCGGCCGCCCGGTGAAACTCGTGCCGGCACACCAATGCATTGGCCGACCGGCAGGGGTATCGCACGCGTCGGCGGTCCTGTTGGCATCCACAGCCAGTCGTACGGCGACCTATGGCCGGTGTACCTTCGCCGCCGGGAGGCCCTATCCTTGCCGTGCGGATGGGCTGGCCGGGCGACCGCGACGAGGAGACTCGCCGAGGAAGGTCCGGGCTCCACAGGACGAGGTGGTGGGTAACGCCCACCCGGGGCAACCCGCGGGATCAGTGCCACAGAGAACAGACCGCCGTCGCCCCTCGGGGCGGAGGCAAGGGTGAAACGGTGGTGCAAGAGACCACCAGCACGGCGGGTGACCGTCGTGGCTGGGCAAACCCCACCTGGAGCAAGACCAGACAGTGAGCGTTCGAGGGTGGTCCGCCCGAGCTCACGGGTAGGTCGCTCGAGGGTGTCGGCAACGGCACCCCTAGATGGATGGTCGCCAACCGTGTCGTCGCGAGGCGGTACGGCGAACAGAACCCGGCCTACGAGCCAGCTCATCCGCACCAGACCCTGACCCGGGAGCGGGGCGCCGTCCGGTGCGCGTGCACGAGACGTGCGCACCGAACGGCGAGGGTGCAGTCCCAGCACCTTGTTTGACCGGAGACCGCTGGCGGGGTTGCCCACCTCGGCCTCGGGGGGCGAAGCGCGCTGCAGACAATCCCCAGCGTGAGATTTCGTGCACCGCTGGGTGGGCGGCGCCCCTCACGGGCAGAAACTGTAACCGTTGGGTGAATCCTCGCGAAGGAGAACAAGCGTGTCGAAGCGCACAAAATGCCTGCGGCTCCCGTCTCGGCGTACGTGGCGGGAGCCGCAAGTGAGGTTCGGCTCCGCTGCCTGAAGCCCGAGAAACGGGTGCAGCCGGGGTGATGCCTTGTCGACTGCTGTGCGGCCGGTACCCGCACGAGCAATGACCATGCCCGCCGGCGCGACCGGTGTCAACGGTCAGTGCAGCCTGGTCACCTGTACGTCGACGAACATCCTCGACGTGCCCGACCCGGAGAAGATCCCGGACAGGGGCTTGACGTCGCCGTAGTCGCGGCCGGTGGCGACGATCACGTGGCGGTCGCCGGGCTCGGTGGCGTTGGTGGGATCGAAGCCACGCCAGCCCTCGTCCCACCACTCGATCCAGGCATGGGACTCGCCGCTGACGGTCTCGCCGACGACGGGCTCCCGCCGCGGGTGCAGGTAGCCGGAGACGTAGCGGGCCGGGATGCCGATCGAGCGAAGCGCGCCGATCGCGATGTGGGCCATGTCCTGGCACACGCCGGAGCGCTCGGCCCAGGAGTGCGAGGCGTGCGCGTCCACCGCGGTCGAGCCGGAGACGTACTTGACCTCCCGGTTGACCAGCGCGCACACCTCTCGGGCGGCCTCGGTGGGGGTCTCGCTGCGGTCCGCGATCTCGCGGGCGAGGGCGGCCAGGTCCTCGCTCGGCTCGACCCGCTCCGGGAGGGTGAGGAACTCGGTCAGCGGGTCGGAGGCCTCGTCGCTGCGCAGCTGCTCCCACGACAGCACAGGGCCGTCGACGGGCCGGCGGTCCACCTGGACGGTCGCGTTGGCGGTGATGGTCAGCGACTGGTGCGGGTCTAGCACCTCGAAGGCGGTCACCTGGGAGCCCCAGTAGTCCCGGTAGGTGTACGCCCAGGGCGTCGGGGTGACCTCGATCCGGGAGTGCACCACGATCTGTCCCGGCAGGGTCAGCGGCGTGAGCCGGGCCTCGTTGAACGAGGTGTTGGCCTTCCCGTCGTACTCGAAGCCGGTGGTGTGGGCGATCTTCAGCTGCATGGCTTTTCCGGGGTCCCCTCGGGTTCGGGAGCGAAGCGAGCGATCTCGTGGGGTGGTTTCATGCGCGCACCCCGTGCCACTCGGTCGCCTCGGCGCCGGCGAAGTAGCGCCGGGTGATGGCGTCGGTCGCCATCGCGCAGGTGCGCTGCAGGCGTTCCATCTCGGTCGGCAGCTCGGCGACGACGTCGCTGAGCGAGCGGTACTCCAGCTCGGCGCGGGTGCGCCCGAGCAGCCGTTGCGCCTCGTTCTGGAACCCTGCCCGGGTGCCGGCGGACTCGAGCCGCTCGAGACACCCTTCGGCCTGACTGAGCCCGAACACGACCGACCGAGGGAACAACCGGTCGAGCAACAAGAACTCCGCGGCGCCGCGCTCGGTCTCCAGGCCCTTGTAGGTGCGCAGGAACGCCTCGTAGGCGCCGCACGCCCGCAGCGACGTACCCCACGCCGCGCCGGACGTGAGTGCCGCGGTGGCCACCAGCCGCGAGGTCATGTCGGCGCGCTCGATCGACCTGCCCAGCACGAGGAACTGATAGCCCTCGTCGCGCGTCATCGTGGCCTCGGCGATGCCGTTGATCTGCGCGGCGCGGTCGCGCACCCATCGGAACGCCACGGGTGGGCGCATCGAGCGGAAGTGCCCGGAGGGGATCGCGCGGTAGGTGGTGTTCATCGCCTCCCACATCGACGTCGACAGCGTCTCGCGGGCGCGGCGCGCACTCTCTCGGGCGGCGGCGAGGGTGGCTGCGATGGAGGACGTCGAGGCGGTGTCGTAGGCGAGCACCCGCATCACCGCGGCGGTGTCGATCGGGGCGTCGTCCTCGTAGTCGACGCCCATGATCGAGAGCAGGCTGCGGCAGGTGATCTCCTCGTCGACGCCGGGGTCCTCGAGGATCAGCTGGGTCTGTACGTCGAGGATGCGCGCGGTGTCCTCGGCGCGTTCGACGTAGCGGCCGATCCAGAACAGCGACTCGGCGATGCGGCTCAGCACGGTGCCTCCTCGGTGCGGTCGTCCCGCGCTTGCTGCTGCTGGTCCTGCTGGGCGGAGAACGAGTCGAGCGCCGGTCCGGTGTCCTGCGGGGTGGAGCCGACGGTGATGCGCTCGGGCTCGTAGCGGTGCGGCGTACGGCCGCCGCTGGCCAGCACCCAGGTGTCCTTGGACCCGCCACCGCGTGAGGAGTTCACGATCAGCTCGCCCTCGCCGAGGGCCACGCGCGTCAGGCCGCCCGGCAGCACCCACACCCGGTGGCCGTCGTTGACCGCGAACGGCCGCAAGTCGACGTGGCGCGGACTCATCCGGCCGTCGACGTACGTCGGCACGGTGCTGAGCTGTACGACGGGCTGGGCGATCCACGAGCGGGGGTCCTCCAGGACCTTGGCGCGCAGCTCGTCGAGCTCGGCGCGGCTGGCCTGCGGCCCGATCACGATGCCCTTCCCTCCGGACCCGTCCACCGGCTTGAGGACCAGCTCGTCGAGGCGGTCCATCACCTCCTCGCGGTGGTCCTGGTCGCCGAGGCGCCAGGTGTCCACGTTGTTGAGGATCGGCTCCTCGCCGAGGTAGTAGCGGACCAGCTCGGGAAGGTAGGTGTAGATCAGCTTGTCGTCGGCGACGCCGTTGCCCACCGCGTTGGCGATGGTGACGTTGCCGGCCCGGGCGGCGTTGAGCAACCCCGAGCAGCCGAGCAGCGAGTTGCTGCGGAAGTGCACCGGGTCGAGGACGTCGTCGTCCACCCGGCGGTAGATCACGTGCACCGGCTCGAGGCCCTGGGTGGTGCGCATCATCACCCGGCCGCGGCGGCACTCGAGGTCGCGTCCCTCGACCAGCTCGACCCCCATCGTGCGGGCGAGCAAGGCGTGCTCGAAGTAGGCGCCGTTGAAGACCCCGGGCGTCAGGACCACCACATTGGGCTCGGTGACTCCAGCGGGCGCGGCGGCGCGCAGCGCGGTGAGCAGCTTCTGCGGATAGCCGGCGACCGGGCGGATCCGGTGCTCGGCGAAGGTCTCCGGCAGCGCGGCCGCGATCGCCCGCCGGTTGGTCATCACGTAGGAGACCCCGGACGGCACCCGCACGTTGTCCTCGAGCACCCGGAACTCGCCGTCGGCGTCACGGATCAGGTCGATGCCGCTGACGTGCACCCGCACGCCGTTGGGCGGCTCGATGCCCGCCGCCGCGCGGTGGAAGTGGGAGGACGTGGTCACGACGCGGCGGGGGACCACCCTGTCCTCGAACACCTGCCCGGCGTCGTAGACGTCGTCGAGGAACTTCTCCAGGGTGTGCACCCGCTGCTGCACGCCCGCCTCGACCTTGGCCCACTGGTCCATCTCGATGACGCGGGGGAGCACGTCGAGGGGGAAGGCGCGCTCCTCGCCGCCGATGTCGAAGGTGACGCCCTGGTCGAGGTAGCTCGACTGGAGCGCCTCGACCCGCGTCTGCAGCTCCTCCTGGCCCATCCCCTCGAGGGAGGGGTGCAGCCGGGCGTACGGCGTGCGGAGCCCGGACCCGTCGTACATCTCGTCGTACGCCGCGCCCATGGCGGATGCGTAGTCCTCGAAAAGGCTGGTCACCCCGACGACCCTAGCGAGGACCGCCCGGTGCCAGGCGGAGGGCCGCCCGCGGGGTCAGGGGACGGTGAGGATCTCGGCGCCGTCCTCGGTGACGAGCAGGGTGTGCTCGAACTGCGCGCTGGGGCGCTTGTCCTTGGTCACCACGGTCCAGTTGTCCTCCCACATGTCCCACTGGTGGGTTCCGAGGTTGAGCATCGGCTCGATGGTGAAGGTCATCCCGGGCAGGATCTCGTCGTCGTAGTGGGGGTCGTCGAAGTGCGGGATCACCAGCCCGGAGTGGAAGGCCGTGCCGATCCCGTGGCCGGTGAACTCGCGTACGACGCCGTAGCCGAACCGCCTGGCGTAGGACTCGATGACCCGGCCGATCACGTTGATGCGGCGGCCCGGCTTGACCGCGTTGATCGCCCGGCGCAGTGCCTCGCGGGTGCGCTCGACCAGGTCGCGCACCTCCTGCGGCGTGCCCGGCGTCATGAACGTTGCGTTGGTGTCGCCGTGGACGCCGTTGAGGTAGGCGGTGATGTCGATGTTGACGATGTCGCCGTCCTGGATGACGTAGCTGTCCGGGATGCCGTGGCAGATCACCTCGTTGACCGAGGCGCACAACGACTTGGGGAAGCCCTTGTAGCCGAGCGTGGAGGGGTAGGCGCCGTGGTCGCAGAGGAACTCGTGGCCGATGCGGTCCAGCTCGTCGGTGGTGACACCGGGTGCGACGTGCGAGCCGACCAGGTCGCGCGCCGCGGCGGCGAGCTTGCCGGCGATGCGCATCCGCTCGATGGTGTCGGAGTCCTTGACCTCGGAGCCCGTGAACCGCTCGGGAGTGGGCTTGTCGACGTACTCCGGCCGCGGGATGTGGGCAGGCACGGGCCGGCGGGGCGAGATGGTTCCGGGCGCTATCGGGGTCACGAGGGCGAGTGTAGTTTCAGCGACATGAGTGAGTTCTGGTACTGCCTCAAGCACCACTCCGTCGAGGGCCGGGACGGCTGCAAGAACGCCGACCGGCTCGGTCCGTACCCCTCGGAGGCGGAGGCGGATCGTGCGCTGGCGAAGGTCCAGGAGCGCAACGAGGAGTGGGACAACGACCCGAAGTGGAACGACGACCTCGAGGACTGATCGCGTTCACCGACTCGGCCGATGAGTTTGCCGGTCGCAGGCGGTCTGCAGCGACATGACTCAATACCTGCTGTCCGTCCCGCACGACTCCGACGAGGAGCCGACCATGGAGACCATGGACCCGGCCGAGCTCGAGGCGGCGCTGGCTGCCACCGGAGCAATCATCGAGGAGCTCACCTCGACCGGCGCGTTCGTCTTCGCCGGCGGCCTGATGCCGCCGTCGAGTGCGATCACCGTCGACAACACCGGCGATTCTCCGACCAAGGTCAGCGGTCCGTTCGTCGAGGCTCCGGAGTACCTCGGTGGCTTCTGGGTCATCGACGTCGCCGATGAGGAGACCGCCGTCGACTGGGCTTCCAGGGCGTCGAAGGCCCTGGGTGGCCGCATCGAGGTCCGGGCCTTCCAGGAGCCGCCGAGCGAGTGAGGGCGGACGTGTGGTCGGGGTGACCGGCCACAGGTCAGTCGCCGAATACCGACCAGCACAGGTTGTTGCGGCGGGCCTGGTCCTCCACCACCAGGTCTCGGATCCGAACCGGCAGTTGTCGGCGATCGGGCGACATTCCAGCTCCGCCGCGGTCCACCAGCGCCACGACGTCACGGCCCGACGTTCCTGGTCGGTCCACCCCTCGGCGTCGAGCCGCACGTCGTGGGTCCTGGCCGCGAAGTAGTACTCGACCTGGTGCTGAGGCTGACCATGGTCGACGAGGTTGACCTCGCGTCGTTGGAAAGGGCCTACCAGCGCGGGGCCGGTCAGGCCGGTCTCCTCGCGGAGCTCACGCTTCGCGGCGTCGGGGAGGGTCTCGTCCGGCTCGACTTCGCCACCTGCCGTGAACAACCAGCGCTTCCGGTCGTCACCGTCAGTGAGGTCCCGACCCTCGAAGAGCAGGACTCGCGAGTCCGGGCGAGCAGCACGATCGGACTGCGGTGCGGACGAGGCGGGACATGACCGCAGCCGTCAGGCGCCAGGGCAAGCCGAGACCGGTTACGGCTGAAACGGATAGGACCCCCGCGCTGGCGGAGCCGGACGCTGCGGCCGGGCGCCGTACGGGTGCCCTGCACCGGGTGCCGGGTACGCCGGACCGTAGCCGGGGCCGGGGTGGTACCCGCCGGGACCGGCCGGCCAGGGCTGCTTGGGGGAGGGGCCGTACTTGTTCGGGCCGGGGTTGGAGTCCAGGCACAGAAACACGATGATCGTGATGGCCGCGGCCACGGTGAGGATCACGCAGACGGCCAACAGTGCCCAGAGCGCCGTGACACCGTCCTCGCCGCTGCTGAAGAACATCGCCATCACCGCGGCGAAGCCCACGACGATGGTGGCGACCAGGGGGATGACCGGAAGCAGCATCCACCAACCCGTGCGCCCCGTGTCGTGCAGGCGCCGAGCCGTGACGGCCAGGGTCGGCAGCAGCAGCCCCAGGCTGGTGACGGTGCCGACGATCCCGAGGTCGTTGCTGAAGGCCAGGTTCAGCACCGCGTCGATGACGGACGTGAACACCCCGACGAGGACGGTGAACAGGTAGAACCACCAGTACTCCGACCGGCGCGCGCGCCCGGAGAACTGGGCGTAGTTGCTCAGCACCGAGCGAACGGCCTGCGTGAAGGTCATGAGGAGTCTCCGAGTCGAGGGGGAGCTCCTGCGGTCCGGATCCGCAGCGCTCGTGGGTGATTCTCGCCCGATGCGGCGGAGCATGGAGGCGAAACTTCGCAAGTCGGGCCTTCAGCCAAGCCCGCACTACATCCTTGCGTCGCCTGAGTGAGCGGCGGATCCTGACCTCGTGGAGCCCATCGACTTCGAGATCCAGCGCACCATCAGTGCGCCGATCGTGGACGTGTTCGCGCGCCTCGTCGACATCGACGGCTACAACACGTGGATGGCCGGCACCGGGAGCATGCTCGAGCACACCCACCAGACCTCGCCTGGTGAACCCGCCGTCGGCACCACGTTCGTCGACGAGACGAGCCAGGGGCCGATGCCCGGCGAGATCGCCGAGCTGGAGGCGCCACACACGGTCGTCTTTCACTGGTGGGAGAAGTCGAAGTCGGGGAAGCTCAAGTTCGAGGGCTGGCCGGGTTATCACCTGCAGCGCATCGACGAGAACACCACGCTGGTCCGACACCGCGGTCGGCTGGCGTCGTACGGCGCGTGGCGACTGGGCACACCGATCTGGCGCCGTCTCGCCGTCAAGGAGCGCACCATCACCCTGGAGGCCCTCAAGGCGTCGTTCTAGGACCCGCATACTGGCTGAGCGGCGCCGCGGAGCTGTCGTTCTGGCGGGGGAAGGGGGTTCTCGAGGACTCCCGGGTATCGCTTGACGTAGTCCTGATGCTCCGGGCCCTCCTCCCAGAGGATCTCGGATCGGTAGATGGAGCCGACGACGTCCTCATCGAGGTCAGACCGGTGGGTCTGGAAGAAGACCTCGAGGAGCGCTCGGAACGAGAACACGTCGGGATCGAAGACGACTTTCACCGTCTCCGCGTCGCCGGGCAATACCTCCTCGGTCGGCTTGTCGGCGTGACCACCCATCCATCCGGTGCGCGTGAAGAGCACCCGGCGGGTTGGGTCAGCAGGGGTTGCCTGATCCAAGCGCAGCCTCCGGCGAGGAACGCTGACTCGGTCTTTCTCGTCATCGTTGATCGGTCTCCCACGAGCGTTGCGTCGACGGAGCTAGCGCGGCACCTCGCCGGCCTGCCAGGGGCCGGAGGCGAAAGCAGACAGGGCCCACGCGTAGGCCTGGGCACAGGCCCCGTCACAGGGACTCGGCACGTTCACGTCGAACGTCAGCTCGCCCGCGTCGACCGCGTAGTCGACGAGGATGTCTCCGTCGTAGCGGAACTCGCGGGCGTGCGACGGGAACGCGATCGTGTCGACGTCGACCTTCCGGTAGTCACCGTCGTCGACGGCCTCGCCGTTCTCGTCGTGCGACCCGAACCGGCCGTCACCGGTGAAGTAGTGATCGTGCTCGAGCGGCCCGTCGGCACCCGCACACGGGTCGCCGTCGGCCGGCCCTGGTGAACCGCCGAAGAAGTTCCCCTGCAACCAGCCGCGCTGGGACTCGGCAAGACCTGCTGCCTCGAACGCCGCCAGGACCTGCTGACAGCTCTGGGCGCGGTGCCACTCCCCGACGAGGCCGTCCTGCACGGACTCCGCGGACTCCGCGGACTTCGCGGACTCCGCGGGCTGGTCGCCGCCGCACCCCGCGACCGTCACGAGGGTGAGCGCGATCACCGGCAGCTTGCCGGTCCTCGAGTGTCGAGCACGTCGGCCCATCGACCAGCCAACTCTCTCCGAGGCTTCAGCCCGGGGCGGCTCTCACGAGCGTCCGTCGCTGCGGAGCGCGGCGCAATGGCCCGTCGGGGTCATGCAATTCCCATCAGTGCGACGCTTCCGGGCATTCCGATCGAGACCGCTGACCTCGGTCAGAGATCCACGCCGACGCGTACGTCGTACGGGCTGCCCTCGGTCGCGAACCACACGGGTGAGGCCCACGGCCCCCCGTCCGCGTCGGCCGTGGACACCACGACGGACGAGTTGGCGGCGAGGACCTCGCGGGCGATGTCGTCGTCGCTCATGTCGTCGGGCCCGGGGTCGCGCGCACGGATCGACCGTACGCGCCCGCGCGTGGCAGTCTGAGCCGCGGCGACGGCGAGGAGACGCGATGCGCAACGAGGAGATGCAGCGGCTGGACGTCCTGGTCGGGACCTGGCGGACGACTCTGAAGAACGCGTGGTTCCTGGAGCCGGCGGACCTCGAGGTGCCCGGCGAGGCGACGGTCGAGTGGTTGCACGACGCGTTCCTGGTGTTCCGCTGGACGATGCGGGGCGACGTCGGGGACGCGACGAGCGAGATGGTCATGGTGCTGGGTCGCAGCGACGCGCGGGACACCTACACGGCGCTCTACCACGACGAACGAGGCGTCTGCCGGGACTTCGCCATGACGTTCGACGGCTCTCGCTGGACGCTGACCCGCGAGGACCCCGACATGTTCCAGCGTTACGTCGCCGACGTGCGGCCTGACCAGATCTCGGGCGCGTGGGAGGCGTCGGAGGATCGCGGTGCGACCTGGCGCAAGGACTTCGACCTCGTCCTCGACCGGACCTGGACGGGGCGGCGCGCCCACCGCGTGGCACTCTGACCCGATGGGTCACATCCATGCCGACGCCTCGGTCTCGCCGACCGCCGTCATTCGTGGCGACGTCACGATCGGTCCCGGGTCCAGGGTCCTCGACCTCGCGGTGATCAACGGGGAGATGGGGCCGGTCACGCTCGGCGAGAACGTCGTGGTGATGGAGCACGCCCTGGTGCGCGGCCGTCGTCGGCACGCCGTGACCATCGGCGACCACGTGCTCGTCGGGCCGCACACCCATCTCAACGGCACCACGGTCGAGGACGAGGTGTTCATCGCCACCGGCGTCTCGATGTTCCCGGGCTCGTGGGCGGGGACCGGCTCGGAGCTGCGGATCGGCAGCGTGCTGCACGTGAACTCGCGCCTGCGGCCCGGCACCTCCGTGCCGATCGGCTGGATCGCCGCGGGTGACCCGGCGGAGCTGTTCTCGCCCGACCGACACGACGAGCTCTGGGGCACGCAGGAGCCGCTGGACTTCCCGGGCACCGTGTACGGCGTCGACCGCGGCACCTCGATGCGGGAGATCATGAGGCGGCAGTCGGAGGCGTTCGGCTCAGCCGACTGACGCGAGGGAGGACACGACATGGCCGACGTGGACCTGACCACGTTCAAGGCGCTCAGCTTCGACTGCTACGGCACCCTGATCGACTGGGAGACCGGGATCGCGGCCGTCCTGGCACCGTGGGCGCGCGGGCAGGGGCTCGAGATGAGTGACGAGCAGCTGCTGCTTGCGTACGGCGGCAACGAGGCCGCAGTCCAGCGGGAAACCCCGGCAACGTCGTATCCCGACGTGCTCGCGACCGCCTTCCGTCGTACGGGCGAGGACCTCGGTCGTCCGGTGAGCGACGAGTGGGCACAGCGGCTGGGCGACTCGGTGCCGGACTGGCCGGCGTTCCCGGACTCCGCCGATGCCCTGTCCAGGCTGAGGGCTCACTACCAGCTGATCATCCTGTCCAACGTGCACCGCGACGGGTTCGCGGGCAGCAACCGCCACCTGCGCGGGGACTTCGCGGCGATCATCACCGCTGAGGACGTCGGCGCCTACAAGCCTGCCGAGAACCACTTCCGGGCACTCGACGCGACGCTTCCCGAGCTCGGGGCGGAGCGCTCGGAGCTGCTGCACGTGGCACAGAGCCTCTTCCACGACCACGTCCCGGCGAAGCGTGAGCAGCTGCCGTCGGTGTGGATCAACCGTCGCCACGACCGGCCCGGCTGGGGCGCCACGCCGGAGCCGTCGGGGGAGTGGAGCTACGACCTGGAGTTCCCCTCGATGGCGGCATTCGCCGATGCCGTCGACCGGGCCTTCACCGGCGCCGCCTGACTGCCGTGGAGTACTTCGACGCGGACGCCGTCGCCGCCCTCGGGCCGGCCGCCGCGATCCGGGCCGTCACCGGGGCCCTCGTCGGCGGCCTGGAACCGGCCATCGACCCTGCTCGCAACGTCGTTGCGCTCAGCTCCGGCCAGTTCCTGCTGATGCCGTCGGAGTCCGGGAGTGCAGCCGGCGTCAAGGTCGCGACCGTCGCACCGGGCAACCCCGCTCGCGGGCTGCCGCGGATCCAGGCCACCTACCTGTTGTTCGACCGCGAGGCCCTCACGCTCCGGGCCGCGCTCGACGGGACCGCCCTCACCACGCTACGGACACCGGCTGTCTCGGTCGCTGCGGTCCTCCCGCGGCTCACGGAGCGACCGCTGCGGGTCGCCGTGGTGGGCGCGGGCCCGCAGGCGGTCGGCCACCTGGCCACGTTGGCCGCCGTCCGCGACATCGACCACGCGACCTACGTGGTGCGCGATCCCTCCCGTACGCCGCTCGATGCGGTCACCCTGGCGACGCCCCAGGCGGACGAGGCGCTCGGGTCGGCCGACGTCGTCGTGTGCGCGACCTCGGCACGAACCCCGGTCTTCGACTCGTCATTGCTGCGCGACGAGGCGGTGGTGATCGCCGTCGGCTCGCACGAGCCCGACGCGCGTGAGGTCGACGCAGCCCTGCTCGGCCACGCCACCGTCGTCGTCGAGGACGTCGCCGTGGCACTGCGCGAAGCAGGCGATGTCGTCCTCGCCATCGACGAAGGCACCATCACCACGGCCGACCTCGTGCCCATGCGCGACGTCGTGACGGGCGCCACCGAGGTGCGCGCCGACAGGCCGATGGTGTTCAAGAGCGTCGGCATGTCGTGGGAGGACCTCGTCGTGGCCGAGGCCGTCGTACGACAGCACGACGGCTGAGCGTCACTCGGGCCGGCCGTGCACCTTGAGCAACGAGGTCTTGATGGGGGCGCCGCCGGAGAACTGGAAGAGCGCGCCGACACACCGCCCAGCCAGTGTCTTCGACCGGCGGTGGTAGTCGACGTGGATCCGGCTTCCGTTCCCGCGCGGCTCGACGCGCATCTCGACCGTCCCTCCCCGCCGGAAGATCCTGCCCTCGGTGAGCACCATTCGAATCGTCGAATCGGTCCACTCGTAGGTGCACCGCTCCCAGATGTCGAGCCCCGGGATGGCCGTGCCCTCCGTGACGTCTGCCCTTCCGTCGCCCACCTCGTGCACCTCGTACAGGCGGGACGTGAGGTTCGGCCAGATCTCCGGTCGGCGCTCGGAGAAGTCCAGGTGGGCCTCCATCACCTTCGCGGGTGGGTCCCGCACGTCGAGCTGGAAGCTGAACCTGGGCACGAGGCCAACGTAGCGACGAAACGCGTCGGTTGGTCAGCCGTGGTGCACGTCCACGACCACCCGCGCAGGGTTGCTGAGTGCGAACACGCGGAACGGGCGCTGGTCACCGCTCAGGCCGATCAACGCCTGCTGGTCACTCTCGAAGAACCCGCCGGTCGCTGGCTCGCAGCGGGGTCCGGGCGGTGGAGCCAGTGGTCGGTGGCGCCGCCACTTCAGGTACCAGTTCGCGTCGACGTACGCCGTCGCCACGCTCAGCCCGTCGAACCGGCGGGCGAACTGGTACCTGAAGTGGTGATCTGACGAGGGGCCACGGGCGACCGGACGCCGAGGAAGACTAGGACACCGCCGTCGGCGTGAACCGGATCGGAAACTCCACCGCCCCCGTGTTGCCCGACACCGGTAACCACACACCCGGCCCGTCCGGTTGCGCGTCAGGCATCCGCTGAGCGAGCAGCGGCAGCGCCACTGCCATGTCGGCGCGCGCGACGAAGTGCCCCAGACAGTGGTGCACACCGGCCCCGAAGCCCATGTGCGGGGGATGGGAGGCCGTGATGTCGAACGCCGGGTCGCCCATCACGCGCGGATCGGTCCCCGCGGAGTGGGAGAACATCTGGATGATCCCGCCCCTGGGGATCCGCAACCCCTGCACCTCGACGTCGTCGAGCGCCTCACGCGTCACCCACGTGACCGTCGGGTTGACCCGCATCACCTCCTCCACGGCGTTGGGACCGAGGTCGGGGCGTTCGGCGAGCAGGCGCCACTGGTCGGGATGGGCCAGCAGGGTCTGCACGGCCAGGCCGATCTGGTTCCGGGTGGTCTCCATCCCTGCGAAGATCAGGAACACCAGCGCGACGCCCAGCTCGTCGGCGGACAGGTCGGCGCGCTGTTGCGCCTCGACCAAGGAGGTGACGAGGTCGTCCCTCGGGTGGGCCGCACGATCGGCGATCACCTCATTGCAGTAGCCGTACAGCCCGTCCAGTGCCTTCTCGATGACCGCCACGTCGTTGCCGACGTTGATGCCGAACGACTTGCCGAGGTCGTCGGCCCAGTGCGCGATCTGGGGCCACTCCACCTCCGGCAGCCCGAGCATCCGGCAGATGACCCGGGTGGAGTAGGGCTCCGCGAACTCGGAGATGAGCTCGACGTGTCCGCGCTCGCTGAACCCGTCGGCCAGCTCGGTCGCCAGCTGCTGGAAGCTGGGCACCCAGCCCTGCACGACCTTGCGGCCGAAGGCGGGCCGCAGCAGTCGACGGATCCGGTCGTGGTCCTCACCCTCGAGGCTGAGCAACGTCTTCTTCCACCAGTCGCTGAACAGCCCCGAGTGGATGCCGTTCTGCGCCGGCCACTTCGCGTTGCCCTGGCTGAACCGCCTGTCCTTGAGCAACCGGTTGACCTCGTCGTACCGCAGCACCGCGTGACCGTAGTTGGTGACGACGTACCAGTCGCGCTCGCGTGCGGCGTGCACCTCCTGGGAGGTGACGTCGAACTGCGGGTCCGCGAGGTCGAAGTAGGTCTCGCTCATGCCCGCATCGTGAACCCCGCGGGGGAGCGGGGCAAGGAGCACGGCCGTAGGGTGCCTGCCGTGAAGAGGAGACAGGTCTCCCCATGGGGATTCGTGGGAATGGGTGGCCTGGCGTGCACCCTGTTCCTGATCCTCGGTACGGCGCCGTACGCACCGTGGTGGGTGACCGTGCTGCTCGTGCTGCTCTGGCTGGTGCTGCTGGTCGTCGGGACGCGCTGGTTCGTGCCGCACCCCACGCGGGTGGCGTGGCTGCCGGTGGTCGTGTTCGCGGTGTGGTTCCCGACGATCTACCTCGGCACCAGCGTGCTCGGCTGGCGCTGAGCTCCGTCGACGCTCGTCGAGGCGTGCCGCTGCACGTGGGCGAGGATCGCTTCCTCGATCGCGTCGAGGTCGCGGGCGTCCGGCAGGTGCACCTTGCCGTCGAGCGGCACGAAGGTGGCCTGCGGCAGCCCGGTGGCCAGCTGCTGACCGCCCTCGAACGGGATCAGCCGGTCGCGCCGGTAGTGCAGCACGAGGGACGGCACGGTGACCTCGGGCAGCAGGTGCGAGACGTCCTGGCGGTAGAGCGCCTCGAGGTACGCCGCGGCCACCTCCGGGTCGGAGGAGTCGCGGAAGACCTTGGCGAGGTGCAGGACGGCCTCGTCGGACAGGCCGGGACGGTAGAGGTCGGCGAGGATCTTCGAGCCCATGCCCCAATGAGTGCGGGTGATCTCGACGACCATGTCGCGCAGGCGCTGGTCGGGGAACGTCGAGCCCGCGTCGGCGAAGGTGCCGAACAGCACCAGCGAGTCGACCCACTCCGGGCGGCGGTGGGCCATGGTCACGGCTATGGGACCGGCGGCGGACATCGCCAGCAGCGACACCGGCGGCCGCACGGCGCGGATGACCTCGCCGAGCTCGGCGACGCTTGCGTCCAGACCGTAGTCAGGCACGGGACCGGGGGAGAGGCCGGTGCCGGCCCGGTCGAACAACGTCACGGACAGGCTGCCGGTGAGCCGCTCGAGGAGTGATGACCGCGGATCACGGCCGGAGGCGAGCACGTCGAGGCTCGAGATCCAGCCGAGCAGTACGACCACCTTGGCGCCGCTGCCGGTCGTGCCGTAGGCGATGATGTTGCCGCGGTCGGTGCGCAGGTGGTGCACCTGCATCCCGGACAGACCCTGGCCCCGTACTGGCTCTGGTGTCGACGTGTCGGCGCTGCGCAACAGCTCGGCTTGCGCCTCCTCCATCGCCGCGGACGGCTCCAGGCCGAGCTCCTCCGCGAGGTGGGACCGGTGGTGCTGGTACTCCTCCAGGCCTTCCGAGGTGCGGCCGTCCGCGTGCAGCGCGCGCATCAGCGCGATCCGGGCGCCCTCCCGCAGTGGGTGCTCGGCCACGAACGGCCGGAGCAGCGACACGGCGTCACCGGCACGTCCCGAGGCGGTCAGCGCTTCACCGTGCCGCTCCACGGCGGAACGACGGCGCTCCTCCAGTCGCAGTGCCTCCAGCTGGGCGATCTCGGAGTCCGCGAAGGCGCCGTACGCCGGGCCGTGCCACAGGTCCAGGGCGCGCTCGAGGACGTCGGCGGCCGCGTCCGGAGGCAGGTCGCGCGCGTCGTCGACCAGCCGGTCGAACTCGGCCGAGTCGAGGTCGGCCGGGGACAGGTCGAGCAGGTAGCCGCCCTCGCGGGTGAGCAGTACGTCGCGACCGGAAGCCTTGGCCAGGCTGGACCGGAGCTTGAACACGGTGCCGTGCAACGTCGCCGACGGGTTGGCCGGCGGTTGGTCGCCCCACAGCAGGTGCTGCAGGAGCGGGGCGCTGACCGGCCGTCCTGCGCGAGCCGCCAGCGCGGCGAGGAGCGCGGGTTGACGGGCTCCGGGCAGCAGCACGTCGGCGCCGTCGGGTGTCGTGAGGGACACCTGGCCGAGCACACGGACGAGCACCGCTCCACCTCCCCGCGTCATTGTGCTCCCACGGCGGCCGGTTCACATGGCTCGTTCGGGTGGATTGCGGCGGCGAGCGCGATGCGGGCCACTGCGGGCCGGTCGACCCGGGGTGAGGCGAGCAGCCGCAACCGGCCGGACCCCTCGAGCAGCCCGTCCTCGGCGCGGAACGCGAGTCCCACGCGCTCGAGCAGGCGCAGGGAAGGCTCGTTGGTCGGCAGCACGGTCGCCTCGAGGCGCTGGATGCCCGACACGGCCGCGACCGTGGTGAGCACGTCCACCAGCACGGTGCCGATGCCCCGCTCGTGGTGCCGGTCCACCACCTCGAAGGCGAGCTCGGCGGTCTCCGGTGCGGTGCGGAACCAGCGGCCGATGCCGACGGGCTCTCCGTCGACCGACGCAAGCCACGCGACGTGGCGGCTACCGTCGACGTCGGCCAGTGCCCTGGCCATCGAGGCCGGCATCCCGCCGAGCCCGGTCAGGTAGCGGCTGTAGCGCGACGCCCGGGACATGCCGTCGAACACTGCCCCGAGGGCGTCGTACTCGCCGGCCAGCAGGGGCCGCACGGCGACGACCCCGCCGCGGATGCGGGCGACGACCGAGTCCCCGTCGTCGCGGACAGCGGAGGAGAGCCTGAACAGGGTCACCGCGAGCCCCACCCGATGGTGGCGCGCGACGTCGAGCGCCGGTTGGCCCAGCGTCGGGCGTGGTTCAGGTCGTCGATGCGGTCCTGGGTGATGCGGGCGATGCCGTCGGAGTGGTGCACGGGGACCTCCTGGTCGGCCGCCGGCGCTCCACC
>DASSLA010000116.1:0-19013 GCA_035689885.1 Marmoricola sp.
TGACTCCGCGTTACATGCGGATCGGGGCGCCTCGGGGTCCCACGAGCGGCGGCGGTCCGTCGTACGTCCTGCGATCTGGCTGCGCGAACCCGGGAGGTCCTGCGAATGGCCACCTGGGACGACCCCGCTCCGCAGGACGTCCGACCGTACGACGACCCGACCGCAGGACGCAGCACGCGCAGCAACGACCGCCCTGCAGGACGGACCAGCCCTCAGGCGCCCTTGACCGGCCGCGTCGTCTTCGTGTGCGTGGGCTGCGCGTTCGAGAGGACGTCGAGGAACGTCGAGGCCCAGTGGGCGACGTCGTTCTCCGCGACGGTCTTGCGCATCGCGCGCATCCGGCGGGAGCGTTCCTTCTCGCCGGCGTCGTAGGCCTCGAGCATCGTCGCCTTCATGCCGTTGATGTCGTAGGGGTTGACCAGCCACGCCTGGCGCAGCTCCTCGGCGGCGCCGGCGAACTCCGAGAGCACCAGGGCGCCGTCGTTGTCGAAGCGGCAGGCGACGTACTCCTTGGCCACGAGGTTCATGCCGTCACGGAACGGCGTGACGACCATGACGTCGGCGGCCCGGTAGAGCGCGGCCATCTCCTCGCGCGGGAACGAGGAGTGCAGGTAGGAGATCGCCGGGCGGCCGATCCGGCCGAGGTCGCCGTTGATCCGGCCGACCAGGCGGTCGATGTCGTCACGCAGGATGCGGTACTGGTCGACGCGCTCGCGCGACGGCGTCGCGACCTGCACGAAGACCGCGTCCTCGACGCTGAAGTGGCCGTCCCTGATCAGCTCGCTGAAGGCGCGCAGCCGGGCGTAGATGCCCTTGGTGTAGTCGAGCCGGTCGATGCCGAGGAACACCCGCGTGGGGTTGCCCAGGTCGCGCCGGATCTGCGCCGCCCGACGCTCCACCGCCTCGGTGCGGGCGAGCTCCTCGAAGCCCTCGAAGTCGATCGAGATCGGGAAGGCGCGCGCCTGCACCATCCGCCCGTCGGGCAGGTAGATCGTGTCGCGGTGGGTCTTGTGGCCCACCCGTTGCCGCACCAGCCGGACGAAGTTCTGCGCCGCGCCCGGGAGCTGGAAGCCGACCAGGTCGGCGCCGAGCAGGCCCTCGAGGATCTGGCGACGCCAGGGCAGCTGGGAGAACAGCTCGGCCGGCGGGAACGGGATGTGCAGGTAGAAGCCGATCCGCAGGTCGGGGCGCAGCTCGCGCAGCATCGCCGGCACCAGCTGCAGCTGGTAGTCCTGCACCCACACGATCGCGCCCTTCGCGGCGTGGCGGGCAGCCGCGTCGGCGAAGCGCTGGTT
This sequence comes from Marmoricola sp., assembly GCA_035689885.1. Classification (GTDB taxonomy): domain Bacteria; phylum Actinomycetota; class Actinomycetes; order Propionibacteriales; family Nocardioidaceae; genus Marmoricola. The sequence continues at coordinate 1,296 of DASSLA010000116.1, forward strand.
GACCGTGACGTAGGAGTCCCACCACTCGCGGTGGAAGGACGGCTTGGCCACCACGTCGTGGTAGAGCGGCCACAGCGTGGCGTTGGAGAAGCCCTCGTAGAACTCGGAGAACTCCTGCTCCGACATGGTCACCGGAACCAGGGTGAGTCCCTCGTCCTCGAACGGCTCGAGCTCGGACCCGGTGTCACCGGGCCAGCCGATCCAGGCGCCGTTGTTCTTGCGCATCACCGGCTCGAGCGCGGAGACCAGCCCGCCGGGGGAGCGGCGCCAGGTGACCTCACCGTCCGCGCCGACGACCCGGTCGACCGGCATCCGGTTGGCCACCACGACGATGTCGGCCGTGGAGCGCTTGCGGTTGCGGGGACTCACGGGTCGCACCCTACCGGCGGTAGCTGACCCCGACCTGCCGGCGCAGCTCGTCCATCTGGCGCAGCAGCGAGAGCGTCCGCGCGGGTGGGACCAGCTCGCTGGTCAGCCGTCCGGCGCGCAGGCAGGCGTGCACCTCCGCGATCTCGTTGCCGTAGCCCTTCCCGATGACCGCCTCGTCCGGCTCGATCCACTGCGGCTCGCCCGGCGCGTCCCCCGCGCCCTCGTCGTACGGCGTCCAGCGCAGCCGCTCGGGGTGGTGGAAGCCGCGGCCGAGCTCGAAGCAGCCGACCTCGGTGGCCACGGTCGCGGTGCGGGGCGAGTGGGAGGTCATCGACGCCGTGAGCGCTGCGGTGCCACCGCCCGGGTAGAGGCCGGCGATCGCGACGTCGAGGTCGATGCCGCTGGGCGACCGGTGCGCCACGCCGCGCAGCTCGCTCGGCTCGCCCAGCACCAGCTCGGCCAGGGTGAGTGGGTAGATGCCCATGTCGAGCAGCGCGCCGGCGCCGAGGTCGGGGTCGAGCAGGCGGTCCTCGGGGTCGGCGCGGACCACGAACCCCAGGTCGGCGTGCACCTGCCGGGCCGAGCCGTGATCGCCGTCGGCCAGCAGCCGCAGCAGGGTCCGGATCGTCGGGTGGCAGGCGGTCCACATCGCCTCCATCAGGAACAGCCCGCGTGACTCCGCGGCGGCGAACAGCTCCTCGGCCGAGCCCGCGTCCAGGGTCAGCGGCTTCTCGCAGAGCACCGGCTTGCCGGCGTCGAGGGCCAGCAGCACGTGCTCGGCGTGCAGGGCGTGTGGCGAGGCGACGTAGACGACGTCGACGTCCGGGTCCTCGACGAGGGCCGCGTAGGACCCGTGCGCCCGGCCGCCGTACGCGTCTGCGAAGGTGGTGGCCCGTTCCGTGCTGCGCGAGCCGGTCGCCACCAGCTCGCCATCGGGGACCAGCGCGAGGTCCTTGGCGAAGGAGTGCGCGATGCGTCCAGGCGCGAGCACTCCCCAACGGATCGTCTGCACGGGGCCACCGTAGTCAGGGCGCCCGCGCCACGCCCGCGTGCCGAATCACAACGATGTATTTCCGTCACCTATGATGAGGCGCGACGCCCTTCCCCGATCGTTCGAGGAGACCCCGATGGCTGCTGGCCACGCCCTCAACAACAACCCGCAGCCCGACGGCTCCGGTGAGCTGTCCGAGCGCGACGCAGCCATGCTCGACTTCGAGCGCCAGTGGTGGAAGTACGCCGGGGCCAAGGAGCAGGCGGTCCGCGAGAAGTTCGACATGTCCTCGACCCGCTACTACCAGGTCCTCAACGCCCTGATCGACCGTCCCGAGGCCCTGGCCCACGACCCGCTGCTGGTCCGCCGGCTCCGCCGCCTGCGCGCCACGCGCCAGCGGCAGCGCTCGGCCCGCCGGCTCGGCTTCGACGTCTCGGAGTGACCGTGTCCCGCGTGCGTGACGAGCGCGGCTTCGTGATGCCCACCAGGCTCCTGGCGCTGTGCGTCTCCGCCGTCGCGATGGCCGCGCTGGTGTTCGTCGCCAACGACCCCGACGCCCCGAGCGACGCCGCGACCCCGGCGCGCACCACTGCCAGCGAGACGCCGTCACCGTCCCCGACGCCCACCGCGACGGCGACCACCCCCAGCGTCAAGCCCAAGCCGAAGCCCAAGCCGGTGAAGCGCGGCGAGGTGCTGGTCGAGGTCTTCAACAACACCCGCATCAAGGGGCTCGCCGGCGGCGTCGCGGCGAAGGCCCAGGCCGCCGGGTGGAACGTCCTCGGCTCCGACAACTGGTACGGCACCGTCGACGGCAGCACCGTCTACTTCCCGCCGCGGCTCAAGCAGGCCGGCAAGGCGTTGGCCCGCGACCTCGGCATCGCCCGGGCCAAGCCCGCGGAGGAGCCGATGAGCTTCGACCGCCTCACCGTGATCCTGACCGAGGACTACGGCTAGACCGACTTCGACAACTCGCCCGCGCGGCTGCGAGGCTGCCCGCATGGATTTCGGCTCGGCCATCGGTGAGCGGGAGTACGCCGCGCTGCTGCGTGCTGCTGACCATCTGGTCATCGGACTCGACTTCGACGGCACGCTGTCGCCCATCGTCGAGGACCCGAAGAGCGCGCACATCCACCCCGAGGCCGGCGACGTCCTCGTCGCCCTGGCCGAGCAGGTGCGCGCCGTCGCCGTGATCACCGGCCGGCCGGCCCGACAGGTGCTCGACCTCGGTGGCCTCGAGCGGATCGGCAACGAGGTGGGGGAGCACGGGCGCGAGCTGTTCGTGCTCGGCCAGTACGGCCACGAGCGCTGGACCTCCACCGACCGCCGGGTGGTCTCGCCGGCCCCTCCGCGCGGGCTGGCCACCTTCATGAGCGGACTGCCCCGGCTGCTCCGCGAGGCCGACGCCGCGGACGCCTGGGTCGAGGAGAAGGGTCTCGCCGTCGCGGTGCACACCCGGCGGATGCCCGACGGGCACGAGGCGTTCGACCGGCTGCTGGCTGCCCTGAGCGAGGCGGCGCGGGTCAACGACCTCACGGTCGAGCCCGGCCGCCACGTCGTGGAGGTGCGCGCCCCCGGCATGCACAAGGGGGCCGCGCTGCGCGGCCTGCTCGAGGAGCTCGACGCCGGTGCGGTGGGGTTCATCGGTGACGACCTCGGCGACGTCGAGGCGTTCAAGGCGGTCGAGGACCTGCGCGGCCAGGGGACCCCCGGGCTGCTGGTGTGCTCCGGCTCGGCGGAGGAGCAGACCCTGGTCGAGCTGGCCGACGTGGTCGTGGACGGACCCGACGGCGTGATGCACCTGCTGCGCGAGCTCACCGAGGACCTCAGGTCGCGCCGCGCCTGAGGTGGGCCCTGAGATGGGCACGTCTCGCATGCCGGTACCGATGTGCGCATCCTGAGACGGCCTCCTAGGGTTGTGCTTGCTCATCGAGAGGGGCAGAGGGACACGGCCCGCTGAAGCCCCGGCAACCGCCTGCTGAGCCTCCGACCAGTCGCCCCGACCCGTCGAGGATGCAGGAGTGGTGCCACATCCGTCCTGGTCCGAGAGTCGGCCCGGGGAAGATGAGAAGGAGGCCTCCTTGAGCATCGCCACCGCCGACGTACCGGCCACCGACCTGCGGGACGGGGCCTTCGGCAACGCCAGAGCCCTGGCCTGCCGCGAGTGCGGCCACCGGATCCCGCTCGGTCCGCACTACGCCTGTACGGAGTGCTTCGGTCCGCTGGAGATCGCCTATGAGTTCCCGGCGGTGACCCGCGCGGAGATCGAGGCCGGTCCGCCCAACATCTGGCGCTACAAGGCGCTGCTGCCGGTGCCGGACGACATCGAGCAGAGCCCCAACATGGAGCCCGGGTTCACCCGTCTCCTCGAGGCCCGCAACCTCGGCCGCGCGCTCGGCATCGACAAGCTGTGGGTCAAGGACGACTCGACCAACCCGACCAACTCGTTCAAGGACCGGGTCGTGGCCTGCGCGCTGAGCGCGGCCACCGAGTTCGGCAGCAAGGTCTTCGCCTGCCCCTCGACGGGCAACCTGGCCAACGCCGTCGCCGCCGCGGGCGCCCGGGCCGGCCTCAAGACCGTGGTGTTCATCCCCGCCGACCTCGAGCACCCCAAGCAGGTCAACTCCGCCGTCTACACCGACTCGCTGGTCGCGGTGAACGGCAGCTACGACGACGTCAACCGGCTCGCCTCGGAGATCGCCGGCGAGGAGGAGGGCTGGGCCTTCGTCAACGTCAACGTGCGGCCCTACTACGCCGAGGGGTCGAAGACCCTGGGCTACGAGATCGCCGAGCAGCTCGGCTGGCGGCTGCCCGACCAGATCGTGATCCCGGTGGCCTCCGGCTCCCAGCTGACCAAGGTCGACAAGGCGTTCCGTGAGCTGATCGAGCTCGGACTGGTCGAGGACAAGCCCTACAAGGTGTTCGGTGCCCAGGCGACCGGCTGCTCGCCGGTCTCGGCCGCGTTCAAGGACGGCCACCAGGTGGTGCGCCCGGTCCGCCCGGACACCATCGCCAAGAGCCTGGCGATCGGCAACCCCGCCGACGGGCCCTACGTGCTCGACATCTGCCGACGCAGCGGCGGCGCGGTCGAGGACATCAGCGACGACGAGGTCCGGGAAGGCATTCTGCTGCTCGCCCGCAACGAGGGCATCTTCACCGAGACCGCCGGCGGCACCACGGTCGGGGTGACCAAGAAGCTGGTGGAGACCGGCCAGCTCGACCCCAGCCTGGAGACCGTCGTGATCAACACCGGCATGGGCCTGAAGACCCTCGACGCGGTCTCCGGCCAGGTCGCCCCGGCTGCCACCATCGACCCGTCGTACGACGCCTTCACCGGCAGCGGCGTCGTCTGAGACCAGATCCACCAACGAGGAGAGACATGAGCGTCACCGTCCGCATCCCGACCATCCTGCGCAGCTACACCGGCGGCTCCTCGGAGGTGACCGCCGACGGCGCGACCCTGGCCGAGGTGCTCGACGACCTGGAGGCGAACCACGCGGGCATCAAGGCGCGCGTGCTCGACGACGCCGGGGAGATCCGGCGGTTCGTGAACGTCTACGTCGGCAATGACGACGTGCGGTTCCTCGACGGCCTGGGCAGCCCCACCCCCGACGGCACCCAGATCAGCATCATCCCCGCGGTCGCCGGCGGCTGACCTTCCGGTAGCAAGGAACGTTCGGGTCGGATCCTGGCGGGTGGACGGACCCGAACGTTCCTTACTATCCAGGGCCGGGGCTGGGCTCGCCCCGGCGTGAGCTCAGTGAGCGGGCTGCGAGTGACCGGGCGAGCCTCCTGATCCGCCGAGGCCGCCGAGGTCCAGGGCCGCCAGGCCGCTGCCGGCGAGCCCGAGCGCGGTCACGGCCACGACGGCGACCAGCCCCAGCCTGCGGGCGTACGCCGAGGCGGGGCGCTCGCCCAGCCAGCGGGGCCCGCGGATCAGGACGACCGCAGTGGCGAGGGCAGCGGCAGCGAGCAGCACGGCCGAGACCTCGGCCAGCCCGACTCCACCGGGCCCGGACCCCGGGACGCCGAGGGGTCGCCCTGCGACGTGGGCGCCCACGACCAGCGCCACCAGGCCGCCCGCGAGCATCGCCGTGGCGACCCAAGCGGTGCGTCCGGGCGGGAGCCCCGCACAGACCAGCTCCGCCCCCGCGACCACCAGCACGAGCAACAGGGTCGTGGTGACCAGCCCGGTCAGGTGCTCGGCCGCGAACGCGACCTGCACGGCGCTGGCGCCGACCAGGGCGGCCACCAGCACTCGCTGGAGCTCGGCCCGCCACGACCGCTCGGCCGCTGCCGGCGCCGCCCGTTCGAGGCTCAACCGACCGCCGCGCACGGCGACCAGCCAAGCCACGAGCAGCAGGTTGGTGACCACCAGCAGCAGGCAGCCGAGCAGCGCCGCGCGCAGGTGGAGCGTCAGGGTCGCCTGCTGCTGGGCCTCCAGGCACTGGTCCACGCAGCGTCTCGTGCCCATCGTGGACATCTCGTCCAGCTGGGCCACCTGCAACCGGTAGTCGAACGCTGCGCTGGCCACCAGGGTGCCCATGCCGACCACGCTGGCGCCGGCCACGACCATCAGACCGGTCGCCATGACCGTGCGCGCCCGGCGCACCACCGCGCCGTACCTCCGGCGGGCCACCGACAGCGCCACCAGGACCGCGAGCCCGAAGAGGGGCAACAGGACGAGCGAGCCGCCCAGCCACCGGGCGAACGGCGCCTCGACGCGCTGGATCGACCCGACGGCGCCGCCGAGGGCCACCACCCAGAACCAGTCGGCCAGGGCGAGCGCGGCGCCGAAGCCCAGCACCGCGCCCCACGGCACGTCCCACGGCTGCGCCCGCCACCGCGCCGTGCGGGTGGCGTCCGCGGGCAGCACGGCCTGCGCGGTCACGGGATGATGTCCCAACCGAACATCATCGCGTGGTCCTCGTGCGCCAGGTTGTGGCAGTGGGCGACGTACGGCCCGACGAAGTCACGGAAGCCGCGGTAGATGATCGTCGACTCCCCCGGGTCGAGCGCGACCAGGTCCTCCCTCGACTTGTCGTCGGGGTGTGCCTTGTCCACCGTGCTGGTGACGTCGCGCTCGTTGCGCATCACCACGCGGTGCTCCTCCATGTGCAGGTGGAACGGGTGCACCCAGCCACCGCCACCGTTGCGGATCTCCCACAGGTTGAAGCTGCCCTTGCGCTGCTGGGCGCGAGGGGCCTTCCCGGCGCGGTTCGTCAGGCTCGTGGCCGAGATGCCTGCCTCGAACGGCTTGCCGTTGATCAGCCACTCGACCTCGCCGCCGGCGCTGCCGCGCTTGACCTCGAAGATCATCCGGTTGTCCAGCATGTTCTTCCAGTTGGTCGGCAGTGGGGGCAGGTCACGCAGCTTCGTCGGGATCTGGCTGTTGTCCGGGGCGGTGTCGCCGATGACGATCTTCATCACCGGCACCTTGTACTCCGGGTCGAGACCGTCGCGGCTGGAGCTGTCCCACATCCGGCCGTCGGTCATCTCCATCACGTTGGTCAGGTAGATGACGTCACCCTTCGTGGTCGGCGTGCCGTCCTGGTACCTGCTGAAGTCGACGATGAACTCCCGCCGCTTGGCGGGCCACAGCTCGAAGGAGCTCCGCTTGATCGGGACCGGCAGCAGCCCGCCATCCGCGGCGATCTGGGTGAACTGCATGCACTGCTGCCCGTCGGGGATCCGGTACTGCCCCTGCAGCTCCTCGTCCTTGTAGCCCAGCGAGGCCGCCGACCTCGGGCCGCGGGTGGAGGTCATCAGCTTGAACTCGTAGATCCTGGCCACCGACGCGTCGAGGAACCGGAGGCGGTACTTGCGCCGCTTCACGTGGAGCACCGGGAAGGCGGTGCCGTTCACGGTGAAGATGTCGCCGACGAACCCGTGGTTGGGGAAGTGCTTGTAGAACGTCTTGCCCCACCACTCCGGGTGCGTCCTCGGGTTCCCCGCCTCGGGGTACTCACCCATGCCGTCGTGCATGTCCTGATGGGTGGTGACGCCGTCGTCGAGGGCGCAGTCGAAGATCGCGAGCGGGATGTCGTAGTCGACGTCGAACGACCCGTCGGCGTGGTTCGTGCGTACGCCGGGCAGCCGCAGGCCCTGACGCTCGTCGCCCATGTCCATCCCGCCCTTGGGGTCGTAGATGGGGTAGAGCCCGACCATGCCCTTGTACACGTTGGCCCCGGTGTGGTCCATCGTGTGGTCGTGGAACCAGAAGAAGCTCTGCTTCTCCCGGTCGTCGTTGCCGGCGGGCCAGTTCAGGTAGAGGTTGTCCACCCAGGTCTTGACGTCGTAGCCGTGGTGCTTGGGACCGTGCTGCAACGCGTAGTGCGGGTTGCCGTCGCTCTCCGGCGCCGTGTGCCCGTTGTGCAGGTGGGTCAGGAAGCACATGTCGTTGGAGCCGAAGTCCTGGCGGGGCAGGCCCCACGGGTTCTCGTCGAGACGGTTGGTGAACCTGATGAGCACCGGCTTGCCGTACTCGGCGTTGATCATCGGGCCGGGGAAGGTGCCGTTGAACCCGTAGACCGTGCTCAGCGGCAGGGTCCGCTTCGTGCCCGCGGCGTACTGCTTGCCCGAGGCGTCGAAGGAGACCGTCGGCCTGCCGTCGCTGTCGATCGGCAGCACCTGGGACGAGGTGAACGCGTGCGGCCGGACCAGCATGTCGATCTGGTAGACGATCGGGTCCGGGTAGCCGATCTTGCCCGGCCAGATCTGGTGCTGGTCGTTGTCCAGCGAGTTCTGCTGGCCGAGGCCCGGGCCGGGGGGCTTGGACCAGGACTTGAACTCCGTCGGCGGGACCGGCCTCAGGGCCGTCGGAATCGGCAACGGATCCGTGAACGGGTTCAGGATCAGTGGACTGGTCGGGAAGTTCTCGATGTAGAACAGGTCACCCAGGGCCGTCGAGGTCGCCCCGAACGCGCCGTCGGGTGAGAGCAGCCCCTTGTGGGAAAGGTACGGCCCGCCCAGTGCCCCTGCCGTGGCCAGGCCGGCGCCGGCCGCGCCGATCGCGCCGACCCGCAGGAACAACCGCCGGGAGACCGCACCCTCGCCCGATGGGTCGAGCGGTCTCGCCTCCGCGCTTGCTCCGGTGCCCGCGCCAGTGGTGGCCCCGATACCCGTTCCTGTCGTCTCCTCCCGAGTAGGTCCGCCGTCTTTCCGCATACTCGTCCTCCTGCGATGCAGCCCCCTCGCGCCTCGTGTTCGACCGTTCGCGCGCGGCGTCAACGCGACGTGAAAATGGTTCATTTTTGCAACCGGGCAGTCCAGACCAGTGGGCCCGCAAGCCGTGCAGAACAGGGCACACTGGCCCGGTGCGCACCGATGACGGCCCCGGCGGCTCCATGCACGAGTCGCCGGTCGTGTCGGCGGTCGACCTCCCCAGCCTGCAGCGGCGTACCGTCGCGACCCTCGTCGGGTCGCAGGTGCTCGGCGGTGTCGGGCTCGCGACCGGCTTCGCCGTCGGGTCGATCCTCGCTGAGGAGATCGCCGGGAGTGCCCGGTACGCCGGCCTCGGTGGCACCTTCCAGGTGCTCGGCGGCGCCCTGATCGCGATCCCGATGGCGGCGCTGATGGCGCGCAGCGGCCGACGGCCCGGCCTGCTGCTCGGCTACGCGCTCGCCTGCGTCGGCGCGGTCGGCATCGTGCTGTCCGGCGTGGTCGGCTCGTTCGCGCTGCTGCTCGCGGCCAGCGCGCTCTTCGGCGGTGGCGCCGCCGCCAACAGCCAGGCGCGGTTCGCCGCGGCCGACCTCGCCGAGCCACGGCACCGGGGGCGGGACCTGTCGCTGGTGGTGTGGGCGACCACGATCGGCTCGGTGCTCGGTCCTAACCTCGTCGGCCCGTCCGAGCCGCTGGCGCGGGCCCTCGGCATCCCCGTGCTGACCGGACCGTTCGTGCTGTCGCTCGCCGGGTTCGCGCTCGGCGGCCTGCTCATCGCCGTGCTGCTGCGGCCGGATCCCCTCGTGACGGCGCGACAGGTCCGGGGCGAGCACACCACGGCGCGGGGCTCGGTGCTGCACGGGCTGCGGGCGGTGCGGCAGCACCCGAAGGCGGTGCTCGGCCTGACCACGATGACGGTCGGCCACGTGGTGATGGTCTCGGTGATGGTGATGACCCCGCTGCACATGCACCACGGGGGTGCCGCCCTCGAGCTGATCGGGTTCGTGATCAGCGTGCACGTGCTCGGCATGTTCGCGCTCTCGCCCCTGACCGGACTGGCGGTGGACCGCTGGGGCGCTCGCCCGGTGGCGCTCGGCGGGGCCGCGGTCCAGGTCGTCGCCGGCCTGCTGGCCGCCTCCACCCCCACCGGGGCGTCGACCGCGCTGACCGTCGCGCTGTTCCTGCTCGGCCTCGGCTGGTCCGGCACGCTGGTGAGCGGGTCCACCCTGCTGGTGGAGTCGCTGTCCGTCTCCGACCGGGCCTCCTCGCAGGGGGCCGCCGACCTGTGCATGGGGCTCGTGGCCGCCGCCGGAGGTGCGCTCGCCGGCGTCGTCATCGACGTGGCCGGCTACGACGTGCTCGGGCTGGGTGCCGCCGTGCTGGCCGTGGCTGTCCCGGTGACTGCCGTGCTCACTCGCCGCGGGACGCACTGACCCGGTGTCCCCTGGCCCGGCACACTGGGGCGATGGCTCACAAGATCGCAACCACGGACCGCGTCGGGCGCGAGGAGCTGCTCGACTTCGTGCGACCACGGCACCGCGCGACGCTGGTGACCACGAGGAGTGACGGGCGTCCCCAGCTGTCGCCGGTGACCTGCGGCGTCGATGACGAGGGTCGGGTGGTGGTCTCGACGTACCCGGCGCGCGCCAAGGCGGTCAACCTGCGCCGCAACCCCGCGGCCTCGGTGCTGGTGCACAGCGACGACTGGGACGGGCCCTGGGTGCAGCTCGACGGCACCGCGGAGGTGATCGACCAGCCCGACGCGGTCGAGCCGCTGGTGGAGTACTACCGGTGCATCTCGGGGGAGCACCCCGACTGGGACGAGTACCGCCAGGCGATGCGCGACCAGGGCAAGTCGCTGATCCGGGTCACCATCGAGCGATGGGGACCGATCGCGACGGGCGGGTTCCCGCCCGAGCTGGCCGACTGAGCGGCTCGCCGACTCCTCGGCGATCGAGCCGAAACCGGTTGCCACCGCCCCTACCGTGGTGCCCGTGACCCGACCCCTCGTGCTCCTCGCGACCTGTGTCGACCTGCCCAAGGGGGAGGAGTGGACCGGGACCACACACCTGATCGACGCGTTCGAGGCGCGTGAGATCGACGCCCGCTGGGTGGTCTGGGACGACCCGAGCGTGGACTGGTCCGCCGGGCTGGTCGCCGTCCGGTCGACCTGGGACTACTCGCGGCGCCGCGACGAGTTCCTGGCCTGGGCGCGATCGCTGCCGTGGATGCTGAACTCCGCGAAGATCTTCGAGTGGAACACCGACAAGGCCTACCTCGTCGGGCTCGGCGAGCAGGTGTCTGTGGTGCCCACCGTGGTCGCGGACGGTGAGGAGGAGCTGCCCGCAGCGATCGCCGAGGTCTCTGACAGCGATCAGCCGCACGTCGTGGTGAAGCCTCGGGTGAGCGTCGGCGGGCGGGGCGTCGTCGTCTTCGACGGCACCGACGGTGGTCCGCCGGATCTCGACGAGTCCGCCCTGGGTCCGGGGCCGTGGGTCGTCCAGCCGCTCGTGGAGTCGGTGCGCACGGAGGGCGAGACCTCGGTGTTCGTGCTGGGCGGCGAGGTCGTCTCGCAGGCGCAGAAGCACCCGGCGGCCGGCGAGATCCGCGTCCACGAGCAGTACGGCGGGCAGACCGTGGCCGTGGAGGTCACCGACGAGGCCGCCCACCTGGCCGGGAGCGCGGTCCTGGCGGCGGAGGCGGTGCTCGGCGAGCGGCTCGACTATGCGAGGGTGGACCAGATGCGGCTGGCCGACGGCAGCCTCGCGGTCAGCGAGCTGGAGGCCACCGAGCCGGGGCTCTACCTGGACGTGCTGCCGGGCAACGCCGAGGCCTTCGTGGACCTCGTGGTCAGCGTGCTCGGACGCCGCTGACCGAGGAGCGGAAACGTTTGCACTCGTGTGGGGCGAGTGCTAAGAATGGCGTTGGCACTCTCCCTGTGAGAGTGACAACCGCACCAACGATCAACGGCTGACCGAGTCGAGGTCCGAAGGCGCCGGCGGGAAGGGTCCGCCGGGTCAGCCCGGGCCGTCCGTCGCGGGCGACGAGGCAGCCACCATTCTCTTGAGCGTGAGGAAACACCAAGAGCCATGTCGAAGCTGATTGCCTTCAACGAGGAGGCCCGCCGCGGGCTCGAGCGTGGGATGAACACCCTCGCCGACGCGGTCAAGGTGACGCTGGGCCCCAAGGGCCGCAACGTCGTCCTCGAGAAGAAGTGGGGCGCGCCCACCATCACCAACGATGGTGTGAGCATCGCCAAGGAGATCGAGCTGGAGGACCCCTACGAGAAGATCGGGGCCGAGCTCGTCAAGGAAGTTGCCAAGAAGACCGACGACGTGGCCGGTGACGGCACCACGACGGCCACCGTCCTCGCCCAGGCGATGGTGCGTGAGGGTCTGCGCAACGTTGCTGCGGGTGCGAACCCGATGGCGCTCAAGCGGGGCATCGAGAAGGCCGTCGAGGGCGTCTCCGAGCGCCTGCTCGCGATGGCCAAGGACGTCGAGACCCGCGAGCAGATCGCGGCGACCGCCACCATCTCCGCCGGTGGGGACACCACCGTCGGCGACGCCATCGCCGAGGCGATGGACAAGGTCGGCAAGGAAGGCGTCATCACCGTCGAGGAGTCCAACACCTTCGGCATCGACCTCGAGCTGACCGAGGGGATGCGGTTCGACAAGGGCTACATCTCGGCGTACTTCGTCACCGACCCGGAGCGCATGGAGACGGTCCTCGAGGACCCCTACATCCTGATCGCGAACCAGAAGGTCTCCAACGTCAAGGACCTGCTGCCGATCCTCGAGAAGGTCATGCAGTCCGGCAAGCCGCTGCTGATCATCGCCGAGGACGTCGACGGTGAGGCGCTGTCCACGCTCGTGGTCAACAAGATCCGCGGCACCTTCAAGTCCGCTGCCGTCAAGGCCCCGGGCTTCGGCGACCGCCGCAAGGCCATGCTGCAGGACATCGCGATCCTGACCGGCGGCCAGGTCATCTCCGAGGAGGTCGGCCTCAAGCTCGAGTCGACCGGGCTGGAGCTGCTGGGCCAGGCCCGCAAGGTCGTCATCACCAAGGACGAGACCACCATCGTCGAGGGTGCGGGCGACGCCGACCAGATCGCCGGTCGGGTCAACCAGATCCGTGCCGAGATCGACAAGAGCGACTCCGACTACGACCGCGAGAAGCTGCAGGAGCGCCTGGCCAAGCTGGCCGGTGGCGTGGCGGTCATCAAGGTCGGTGCGGCCACCGAGGTGGAGCTCAAGGAGCGCAAGCACCGCATCGAGGACGCTGTCCGCAACGCGAAGGCGGCCGTCGAGGAAGGCATCGTCGCCGGCGGCGGCGTCGCCCTGGTGCAGGCCTCCGTCGAGGCATTCGAGAAGCTCGACCTCGAGGGCGACGAGGCCACCGGCGCCAACATCGTCAAGGTGGCGACCGAGGCGCCGCTGAAGCAGATCGCCGTCAACGCCGGCCTGGAGGGTGGCGTCATCTCCGAGAAGGTGCGCCACCTGGAGGCCGGTCACGGTCTCGACGCCTCCACCGGTGAGTACGTCGACATGATCAGCGCGGGCATCATCGACCCGGCGAAGGTCACCCGATCCGCGCTGCAGAATGCGGCGTCGATCGCCGCGCTGTTCCTCACCACCGAGGCAGTCGTCGCGGACAAGCCGGAGAAGGCCTCGGCCGCTCCCGGCGGTGGCGACATGGGCGGCATGGGCGGCATGGACTTCTGAGTCCTGCCTGACCCGAGCACTCACGCGTCGGCCCCGGTCCACTCGGACCGGGGCCGACGTGCGTCCCGGGGACGGTGGGGGGCCTCAGTGTGGCCGGTCCTCGCGGGTCTGCTCGCCGAGCACCACCTCGCGGAGCAGCACCGCGGCGACCGCCACGGCCACCAGCGGGATGATCAGCGTCCACAGCGTGGCCATGATCCCGAGCAGGAGGCCGCCGATGATCAGGGAGAGCTCGACGGAAGCGTGGTCCCAGGGACCGATCACGCCGGCCACGAGCATGAGCGCGCCGCAGACCAGTGCGATCCCCGACCACAGCAGGGCCCCTTCGGGGCGGCCCTGGTTGGTCCAGAGTGCACTCACTCCGAGCACGAAGTACGACGCGGCAAGTCCGAGGCCGAGCCGATAGCCCCACGACACCGTCATCCCACGAATCTAGGCAGGGGTGTCGGCGCAGTCAGTGACCCCGATGGGTGATTTCCTCGCACGATCGGGCCATGCACGGCCCCCTCAGAATGCAGTGAACAGGGCGAACGCCACCATGGCGACCACGAGCACCAGGGCGGTCAGCCACACCCACAACGGCGTCGTACGCCGGTCCAGCGGGTCGGGCGAGACACCGCGCAGCTCACGAGGCAGGTCGTCCATGCTCCGATTGTGCCTGTCGCCCGGCCTCAGAACACGTTGCGCGGCCGGAACTGCACGCTGATGCGCGGTCCCACCGGCCGGGCGGTCTTGGGCACGGCGTGCTCCCAGGTGCGCTGGCAGGACCCGCCCATCACGATCAGGTCGCCGTGGCCGAGCGCGTGCTCGACCGCGATGGCGCCGCCGACCGGTCGCAGCTGCAGCTTGCGCGGCGAGCCGAACGAGACGATCGCGACCATGGTGTCGTGGGCGCGTCCGCGGCCGATGTTGTCGCCGTGCCAGGCCACCGAGTCGCGACCGTCGCGGTAGTAGCAGCACCCCGCGGTGACGAACGGCTCACCGAGCTCGGCGGCGTAGTACGCCGAGAGCGCGTCACGCGCCTCGGTCAGGGCCGGGACCGGGAGCTCCTCGCCGATGCCGTAGGTGTGCAGCAGCCGGGGGACGTCGACGACGTTGTCATACATCGGACGCCGCTCGGCCCGCCACGGGACCCGCTCGAGGAGCTCGGCGAAGACCTCGTCGGCGCCCTCGAACCACCCCGGCAGCACGTCGACCCAGGCGCCGCGGGAGAGCTCGGTGCGCTGGACGCGGCCCGCGAGCGGCCCGACGCCGACGTGGGAGCCGGGCCACGCGTCGAACAGTGAAGGCTGGAAGTCGACCGACACGCTGCCGACGCTAGCAGACGTTCGAACACATGTGCGAGAGGACATGACGGCGCTCCTCCCGGCCGAAGGGGTCGCCGGAAGGAGCACCGGGTCCTGTGTCAGGCCAGTACCGCGCCGAGCGCGACGAAGCCCGTGCAGGCGACCAGCAGGAGCAGCAACAGCGGTGCCATGAACCGCAGGTACTGGTCGTAGCGGACCTTGGCCAGCGCCAGACCGCCCATCACCACCGCCGAGGTCGGGGTGACCAGGTTCACCAGGCCGGAGGCCGACTGGTAGGCGGTGATCACGATCGAGCGCGGCACCTCCGCGAAGTCCGCGAGCGGCGCCAGGATCGGCATCGCCAGGGCCGCGTGCCCGGACGTCGAGGGGACCAGGAAGGCCAGCGGGATGTTCAGCAGGAACATCAGCCCCCCGAACACCGCGGAGGAGGTGTTGCTGACCGCGGACTCCATCGAGTGCAGCACCGTGTCGGTGATCTCGGAGTTGTTCATGATCACCGTGACGCCGCGCGCCAGGACGATGATCAGGCCGACGCCGATGAAGTCGCCGGCGCCGCGGACCAGGGTGTCGGTCAGACCCTTCTCGCCGAGGCCGCCGATCAGGCCGACGACGATCGACATCACGATGAACAGTGCGGCCAGCTCGGGGAAGTACCAGTCGAGCTGCCAGGCGAAGCTCTCCGCGTCGGGCCCGTTGAAGATCTGCGCCCACGGCACGATCGCGAAGATCATGAACGCGAAGGTGAAGGCGACGACGCCCAGCACGCCCTTCTGCTTGCCGGTCAGGGTGGGCACCTCGCCGATGCCGCGCTCCGCGATCTCGGCGTCGCCCTCCTGGGGCTCGGTCATCGACTTCGCAGGATCGGCCTTCACCTTGCGGGCGTAGCGGAGCACGAACAGCACTCCGACCGGCACCAGCACGAGGTACATCAGCAGGCGCAGCCCGATGCCGTCGCCGATGCCGATCCCGGCCGCGTCGGAGGCGACGCCGGTGGCGAACGGGTTCACCGTCGAGGCGAGCACGCCGATGCCGGCGCCGACCAGGATCGTGGCCGCGGCCACCATGCGGTCGTAGCCCAGGCTGAGCATCAGGGGTACGACGAGGGCGTAGAAGCCCAGGGTCTCCTCGGCCATCCCCTCGGTGGTGCCCCCGACCGAGAACAGCACCATCAGGATCGCGATGACGACCGCCCCACGGGCGCCGAAGCGCTTGGCGATCCGGGCGACACCGTTGTCGATCGCACCGGTGCGCATCGCCATCGTGATGAAGATGCCGATCGCGATGACGAACAGGAAGACTCCGGCGGCGCCGAACAGCTCACCGACCTCGTAGGGGCCGATGAACCCGGTCTCGGACGACTCCACGCCGTACAGGCCGTTGACCGGTGCCATGAACAGCTGCATCAGCCGGTCGGTGAAGGAGAGGCCGGCGTCCGTCGCCTCGTAGCTCCCCGGCACCGGCCCGCCGGTCTCCTCGGAGACTCGGTAGGCCCCGGTGGGGATGATGAACGCCAGCAGCCAGACGGCCACCGTCACCCCGGCGAGCACCGAGAAGGCGCTCGGGAAGGTGAACTTCCGGCGCGGCGGAGGGGGCGAGGCCTCGGTTTTCCGGCTCACAGTTTCCGTGGACATGGTGACCTCTCCCTCTCGTGTGGATCTGCGTCCAGACAACTCCTCGGCGTGCCTCGGAGGCATCGGGCGCAGGGCCCGAGAGCGGGGGACCTTCGGCCCTCACCGGACACCCGATCGGGGGCCACAGTGGTGGGGTGCGGGCGGTCGGTCGCCCGTGTCACGTGGGAGGAGAGAAGGGCATGGGACTGCACGTCGACTCCGAGGTGGGCCGCCTGCGACAGGCGATCCTGCACCGGCCGGACCTGGAGCTGAAGCGGCTGACGCCGACCAACAAGGACTCCTACCTCTTCGACGACGTGCTGTGGGTCAAGCGCGCCAAGCAGGAGCACGACGCGTTCGCCGAGTCGCTGCGCGACCTCGGTGTGAAGGTGCACCTCTTCGACCACCTGCTGCGGGAGACCATCGCGATCCCCGAGGCGAAGAAGCACGTGCTCGACGCGTCCTTCGACGAGCGGGTCTTCGGCCCGATGGCGGTCGACACCCTCTACAACACCTTCGCCGCGATGGAGGACGAGACGCTGGTGAAGTACCTGATCGGCGGGATGAGCAAGCGCGAGCTGCTCGAGCACGTCGAGGAACCCCACTCGGTGGTCTTCTCCGCGCTCGGCATCGACGAGCTGTTCCTGCCGCCACTGCCCAACCACCTGTTCACCCGCGACACCTCGGCGTGGATCTACGACGGGGTCGCGATCAACGCGATGCGGATGAAGGCCCGGGTGCGCGAGACCGTGCACTACGAGGCGATCTACCGCTGGCACCCGCTGTTCGCGGGCACCGACTTCCACGTCTGGTCCGAGGGGTCGGTCAACAAGCCCGCGACCGCCGAGGGCGGCGACATGCTGGTGATCGGCAAGGGCGCCGTGCTGATCGGGATGAGCGAGCGCACCACCCCGCAGGGCGTCGAGCGCTTGGCCCAGCGGCTCTTCGCAGCCGGTAGCGCGTCGAGGATCGTGGCGCTGTCGATGCCGCAGAAGCGGGCCTTCATGCACCTGGACACCGTGATGACGATGGTGAACGAGGACACCTTCACCCAGTACGCCGGCCTCGGGAACCTGCCGTCGTACACGATCGAGCCAGGTGACACCGAGAAGGAGCTGAAGGTCGCCGCGCACGCGCCGGAGGACATGCACACCGCGATTGCCGGAGCGCTGGGGCTCGACCGCATCAACGTGCTCACCGCCACGCAGGACGTGAACTCCGCCGAGCGCGAGCAGTGGGACGACGGCTGCAACGTGCTGGCCGTCAGCCCCGGCGTGGTGGTGGCCTACGAGCGCAACGTGACCACCAACACCTACCTGCGCAAGAACGGCATCGAGGTGGTCACCATCCAGGGCAGCGAGCTCGGACGTGGACGGGGCGGCCCGCGGTGCATGACGTGCCCCGTCGAGAGGGAAGGGATCTGAGATGGCGTTCAACCTGCACCACCGCAGCTTCGTCAAGGAGCTCGACTTCACCCCGAAGGAGTGGAAGTTCCTGCTCGACCTGGCCGCCGAGCTCAAGCTGGCGAAGTACGCCGGCTCCGAGCAGCCGCGGCTGAC
>DASSLA010000117.1:0-5621 GCA_035689885.1 Marmoricola sp.
CGGCACCGTCGGGCTGAGCGGCAGCTAGAAGCACCGCCCCTGGCCGAGCCGGGACAGTCCGATCCGGTCCCCGGGGCCGAAGTCGGTGCGGCCGGTGTTGCGGGCGTGCATCAGCTCGCCCTCGTCCTCGACGTGGCCGAGCCCGACGAGGTGTCCGAGCTCGTGCAGCAGGATCGCCCGCGCCCGCTCCTCCCCGCCCTGCCGACGCAGCAGCGAGTCGAGGCTGTCGGCGTCCAGGGTGACCTGGCCGGTGACGTAGCGGGAGTGGCCCCGCTCGTCGGTCACCGAGGCGCTGCCGCCGATCCCGGCGATCTTGCCCTTCAGCTCGGAGACCTCCTCGCTGGTGGCGAACGAGACCAGCACCGGGTCCTCCCGGCCCAGGCCGAACGGCGTGGTCGGGCCGGACCAGTGCGGTCGGTCGTCGGTGGTCCCGTCGTAGACCAGGCGCAGCCCGGTCGCCTCGCCCACCTCGGTGAGCGCCTCCTGCACCATCTCCACAGCGTCGAGGGGCCCCTGGTCGGGGTTGACCTCGACGTGGATCTCGCGGCACGGGTCGTAGGCCACCGGGGCGTCGGGGTCGACGCGCTGCCGCTGCAGGAAGGTGTAGCTCCCGGTGCCGCTCACCGAGGGCGCCTCGCCGAGTGGCGCCGGCCGCAGGCCCAGCGCACCGGCGACCGGGTCGGGGACCAGCTGCGGGTTGACCACGGCGATGGCGGTCGCGGTGACGATGACGGTCACCACCATCACCACGAGCGTGTGCACCACCTCCCGCGCGACCGGCCGGTCGGGAATGCCCGCGTGTCGCGGCGCCCGGTGCCGCCGCGGGGCGGGACCGAGGGGGTCGCGGTCGAACGAGGACATGGGCACCTGCCGGTGAGTGGTTGCAGCGAGCCTAGGACCGCGCGGCAACCGGACGCTCTTGTCGACCTCGGCCAGACTGGACCAGTGAGCAGGCTCAGGGTCCCGTTGATCAGCGGTGTGCTCGCCGGATCGGGCCGGTTGGCGGCACCCGTGGTGACTGCCGTGCGCGACGTACGACGAGCGCTGGGGGCCGGGCGACGGGGCTCGCAGGACCGGGGCCTCGACTCGCCGCAGTGGCGGGCGGGGGCCTTCCACAACCGGCTCCCGGCGCAGGTGGTGCCGCGGGGCGGCCGGCTGGCGCTCGCGCGGGACTTCGCCACCAAGCGTGACCGCGGCCGCCCGCGTGGACCGGTGCGAGTCGAGCGGCCCGACCTGCCGGCCGAGGCGGGCACCCTCGCCGCGACCTGGCTCGGCCACGCGACGGTGCTGCTCGAGGTCGAGGGCCACTGGGTGCTCACCGACCCCGTGTGGAGCGAGCGGGTGTCGCCCTCGCAGCTGGCCGGACCGCGTCGCCACCACCCGGTGCCCCTGCCGGTGGAGGGCCTGCCGCCGCTGGCCGCGATCCTGATCTCCCACGACCACTACGACCACTTGGACACCGCCACCGTCGACGCGCTCGTGCGCACCCAGGTCGCGCCGTTCGTGGTGCCGCTGGGCGTGGGAGACCACCTGCGCCGGTGGGGCGTGCCGGAGCACCGGATCCTCGAGCTCGACTGGGACGCGGACGTCACCGTCGCCGGCCTGCGTATCACCTGCGTCGAGGCCCGGCACTTCAGCGGGCGCGGCCTGACCAACAACCTCACGCTGTGGTCGGGATGGGCCGTCGCCGGTACGCGGGTCCGGGTGCACTTCGGTGGCGACACCGGCTACACCCCAGACTTCGCCGAGGTCGGTGAGCGGCTGGGTCCGTTCGACCTGACGGTGCTGCCCATCGGGGCCTACGACCGGCGCTGGCCCGACGTACACCTCGACCCGGCTGAGGCGGTGCGGGCCCACCGCGACCTGCGCGGCGAGGTGCTGCTGCCTGTGCACTGGGCGACCTTTGACCTGGCCTTCCACGAGTGGGCCGCGCCGGTCGAGTGGCTGCGCAAGGAGGCCGCGGACCAGGGCGTCTCGCTGGCGCTGCCGCCTCCGGGCAGGCGGGTCGAGCTGGACGACGGGGCCGGCGACCGGGCGTCCGGACTGGCCCTCGAGCCGTGGTGGGAGCAGTCGGTCTGAGGCCCTGTGGGACCGGCTCCGGAGCGTCGGTGTGCCCACGTAGGGTTGCCGTGCGATGACCGAGTTCCCCATCCCAGGCCTGCCGTCGATGGCGGGTGAGCGCCCCGGCGGGGACGCCGCGACCGACGACGGACGCCGTGACGCCGACAGTCGCCAGGGCCGCGGCCGACCTCGCCGTCCGACCCGCGAGGAGCTGCTCGCGGGGCTCAACGACCCGCAGCGCGAGGCCGTCGTGCACGAGGGGGCGCCGCTGCTCGTGGTCGCCGGCGCCGGCTCGGGCAAGACGAGGGTGCTGACCCGGCGGATCGCCTGGTTGATCTCCGAGCGCAACGCCCACCCCGGCTCGATCCTGGCGATCACGTTCACCAACAAGGCGGCCGCGGAGATGCGCGAGCGCGTCGAGGAGCTCGTGGGCGGCCGCGCGCGGATCATGTGGGTGAGCACGTTCCACTCCGCCTGCGTGCGCATCCTGCGCAAGGAGATCGACAAGTTCGGCTTCAAGTCCAGCTTCACCATCTACGACGCGGCCGACTCCAAGCGGCTGATGACGCTGGTCTGCAAGGACCTCGACCTCGACGTGAAGCGCTACCCACCGCGCGCCGTGCTCAACTGGGTCAGCAACGCCAAGAACGAGCTGCAGGACCACGAGGACGCCGCCAAGGACGCCCGCAACCACCAGGAGGAGACGTACGCCGCGGCCTACGCGGAGTACCAGCGCCGCCTGCGGCAGGCCAACGCCCTCGACTTCGACGACCTGCTGATGACCACGGTGCACCTCTTCCGGGCGTTCCCCGCGGTCCGGGAGAGCTGGCGCCGGCGCTTCAGGCACGTGCTCGTCGACGAGTACCAGGACACCAACCACGCGCAGTACGCCCTGATCCACGAGCTCTGCGCGCAATCCATGGAGGTGCCGGAGACCGACCAGGGGTCCGACGCCGACCGGAGCGAGCCCGCCGAGCTGATGGTGGTCGGTGACGCCGACCAGTCGATCTACGCGTTCCGCGGCGCCAACATCCGCAACATCATGGACTTCGAGCAGGACTTCCCCGACGCCCGGACCATCCTGCTGGAGCAGAACTACCGCTCGACCCAGACCATCCTGACCGCGGCCAACGCGGTGATCGAGCGCAACGACTCCCGCAAGCCCAAGAAGCTCTGGACCGACGCCGGCCAGGGGGAGCGGATCGTCGGCTACGTCGGCGACGACGAGCACGACGAGGCGCGCTTCGTCGCCGAGGAGATCGACGAGCTCACCGACGCCGGGCACGCCCGCGCCGGCGACGTCGCGGTGTTCTACCGCACCAACGCGCAGTCGCGCGTCTTCGAGGAGGTGTTCATCCGCGTCGGGATGCCCTATCGCGTGGTGGGCGGCGTGCGGTTCTACGAGCGCCGCGAGGTGCGCGACGCGCTGGCCTACCTGCGGGTGCTGGTCAACCCGTCCGACTCGGTGTCGCTGCGTCGCATCCTGAACACCCCCAAGCGCGGCATCGGCGACCGGGCCGAGGCCTGCATCGAGGGCCTCGCCCAGCGTGACCGGATCACCTTCTGGGAGGCGCTCCAGCGCGCCGAGCACGCCCCGGGCCTGGCCAGCCGATCGCTGAACGCGATCCGCGGCTTCGTCGACGTGATCGAGCAGCTGCAGCAGATGGTGGCCGCCGGCGAGCGCGTCGACGTGGTGCTCGAGCAGGTGCTCACCCGCAGCGGCTACCTCAAGGAGCTCGAGGACTCCGACGACCCCCAGGACGAGACCCGGGTGGAGAACCTCGCCGAGCTGGTCGCGGTCGCCCGCGAGTTCTCCGACGACCCGCAGGTTGGTCCGTCGGCCGACCCGGCGGACGCCGAGGCCGAGGAGGCACCCCCGCCGGGACTGTCCGACTTCCTCGAGCGGGTCGCCCTGGTCGCCGACGCCGACCAGATCCCCGACGCGCCCTCGGACGGCGACGGCGAGGCCGAGCCCGACCCGGGCGTGGTCACGCTGATGACCCTGCACACCGCGAAGGGCCTGGAGTTCCCGGTGGTCTTCCTCACCGGCCTCGAGGACGGCGTGTTCCCGCACGCCCGGTCGCTGGGCGACAAGCCCGAGCTCGAGGAGGAGCGCCGCCTCGCCTACGTCGGCCTCACCCGGGCGCGCGAGCGTCTCTACGTGAGCCGCGCCGTGGTGCGCTCCGCGTGGGGCGCCCCGCAGCACAACCCGGCGTCCCGGTTCGTCGACGAGCTGCCAGTCGACCTCGTCGACTGGCGACGTACGGCGGGAGCGATGACGTCCTGGAACCGGCCCGCGTTCTCGATGCCGGGCTCCGCCGGCCGGGCGGCGCCCCAGCGTCGCTTCGGCACCGCGACCGCCCGCTCGGACGCCGCCAAGAAGGCCAAGGCCGGCCGCGCGATCCCGTCCCTCGACCCCGGTGACCGGGTGCAGCACGACACCTTCGGCCTCGGCACGGTGGTGGCGCTCGAGGGCGCGGGCGACAACGCGGTCGCCTCGATCGACTTCGGCACCGAGGGCGTCAAGCGGCTGCTGCTGCGCTACGCGCCGGTGGAGAAGCTCTAGGGAGCGCTGCCCCGGAGACCTACGGGTTGAGCCCGTGGAAGATGAACGCCTGCATCGGGTCGACCGGGTCACCGCCACCGGGGCGCACCTCGACGTGCAGGTGCGGGCCGGTGGAGTTGCCGGTGCTGCCGACGGAGCCGATCTGCTGGCCACCGGTGACGGTGTCGCCCGGGCTGACGTTGAACGAGGTCTGGTGGCAGTACCAGATCTCGGTGCCGTCCTCGAGGCGCTGGACGGTCTTGTTGCCGTACGAGCCGTCGTAGCCAGTCTCGGTGATCACCCCGTTGGCCACGGCCGTGATGGGTGTGCCGGAGGGGGCCGACATGTCGAGGCCGGTGTGGTCGCTGGACCAGAGGCTGCCGGCCATCCCGAAGCCTGCGCTGATCCGGTAGACGCCCTCGGGGAGCGGCAGCTTCCAGCGGTTCTCCGCGATCGCGGTCGCGCGCGCCTCGGCGGCTCGGCCCAGTGACTTCAGCTCCGCGTTGCGCTCGGCGGCCTGCTGCTCGGCCGCGGCGAGGAGTCGGGCCTGGGCGGCGTCGGCGAGGGCCTGGCGCTCGGAGTCACGGCTGATCGCCATCTCGCGGTCGGAGGAGAAGCCGATCGCGTCGGTGCCGTAGTGGTGCATCGGCGAGGGGGAGCGCAGCGCGACCGAGGTGGCGTCGGGTGTCTGCTGCTCCATGTGGACCGCACCGACCGCAGCGACCGCCAGTACGGCGACGCCCGCGATCGAGGGCACCGCCGGGATCCGCGAGATCAGCGAGGCGCGGGCCGGACGGGCGGCGCGTCGGCGGCCGGGCCGGCTGCCCGACGTTGCACCGGCGGTCTGTGGGGTCACCGAGGACGTACCGGTGGCCGATCGACGTCGGCCGCGGTCAGCGCTGCGGTGGTTCCCCATGCGTGGTCAACCTGCCCCTGGGCTTGAGGGATGGCGGAGCCGGCAACGATAACGAAGGGTCGTTTTGCGGGGAAATCCGGGGTCCGCCGGTTGTGGACG
>DASSLA010000118.1:0-13680 GCA_035689885.1 Marmoricola sp.
GGTGACGATCACGTCGAACCGCGACGGGTTCGTGGTCATGTGGATCGTGGCCGCGTCGACGTGCATGTAGTCAACGGTGACGTCGGGGAACTCCTCGGCCACCTCCTGCACGACGCGCCACCACACCGCGCCGGCGTACACCAGGACGTTGGTCTTGTGCACCAGGGTGAGCTGGCCACGACGCCGCTGGGCGCGACGGAACGCGTCCCGTACGACGCGCTCCACACCGAAGGCGGTGTTCACCGAGACCTCGGTGGCGATCTCGTGGGGAGTGCCGACGCGCATCGCACCGCCGTTGCCGGTGTAGGGGCCCTCTGTCCCCTCGCGTACGACGACGAAGTCGACGTCACCGGGGTCGGCCAGGGGTGAGGCCGCTCCCGGGAAGATCCGCGAGGGTCGCAGGTTGACGTAGTGCTCGAGCTCGAAGCGGAGCTTGAGGAGCAGTCCGCGCTCGAGGATTCCCGGCGGCAGGTTCGGGTCGCCCGGCTTGCCGCCGACGGCGCCGAGGAGGATCGCGTCGTGCTGACGGATCTCCTCGAGGACGGAGTCCGGGAGCACCTCGCCGGTGGCGAGGTACCTCTCGGCACCGAGGTCGTAGCGGGTGGGCTCGAGCTTGACGCCTGTGGGCGTGGCTTGCTCGAGCACCTTCAACGCCTCGGAGATCACTTCCGGCCCGATCCCGTCACCGGGGATGACCGCGAGCTTCAGGGGACCGGAGGTGGGTGCATCGGGCTCTGGCATGCCGGCGATGCTAGTTGTCGTCCGGGCGCTCCCCGCCGTTGTCTCGAAGGTCAAGCGCGGCCTGGACGGCCTGGTGGCTGGTGGGGCTCTCGGGGTTGTTCCGTGCCGGTCCCCACTCGGGGTACATCTCGTACATCGTGGTGCTCCTGGATGAGTTCTGTGCTGGATGGATGTGCTGGTGCACTCCGGAGGAGATGAACTCGGTCCAGGACCACGGATCACGTGGGTGAGGAGTTCAGCGAAGTAGCGGGTGGAACTTCGGAGATCTCGCTCGCGGAGGGCGGTGATGGGCCTGGTGGCGTGGGAACGCCGAACTCCGCGGCGAGGTGGCCTATCGGATACAGGCCTCGCCGCGGCGGCAAATAAGTACGAAGTTCCTCCGCATGGTGAAGACAGCGTATGTGTCCGCGCCGACTCTCGTGGGCGACTCGCCAAGGTGTCCCACGATCCGAGATCCATGTCTCGTGGCGGGTGTGTGCTCTGCGATTTGCGAGACTCGACAGGTGAGCGCTCCCCCCGACGTACCGCCCGTCGTCTCGCGGGCCTTCGACGTCTCCCGCCGAGCCGGCTACGTCTCGTTCTGCCGCAACGAGACCGGCCGCCTGCTCGCGACCCTGGCGGCGACCCGAGGCGGCACGATGGCCGAGTTCGGCACCGGCTGTGGGGTGGGCACCGCGTGGCTGCGCTCTGGCGTACGGTCCGGCACCAACATCCTCTCGGCCGAGCTCGATCCCAAGCTGGCCACGGCGGCGCAGGAGATCTTCGAGGACGACCCGCAGGTCGAGGTGCTCGCCGCGGACTGGTCGACCCTGCGGGACAAGGGGCCGTACTCGCTGCTGTTCCTCGACCCCTCGGCCCCCGACGACGCCAGCGTCGATGCCGTCGCCGACCTCGTCGAGCCGGGCGGCATCGTCGTGCTCGACGACTTCACGCCCTGCGAGATGTGGCCGCCGATCACGGCGGGCCGCGTCGACATCTTCCGCGAGACGTGGCTCACCGACGAGCGCTTCACCGCCGTCGAGGTGATGGTCGCCGCGGACGCGTCCGCGATCATCGCCACCCGCCGATAGCCCGCCGACCGGGCACCTTTGGTTGGCGCCAACCCGCCGACCGGGCACCTTTGGTTGGCGCTAAGCCGCCGACCGGGCACCTTTGGTCGGCGTTGGTCACCAACCGGCAACCAGAACTGCCCGCTCGACGTACTCCCGGCAACCAGAACTGCCCGCTCGGCGTGGTTCAAGCAACCAGAACTGCCCGCTCGACGCACTCCCAGCAACCAGAAGTGCCCGGTCAGCGGGGGGTGGGGAGCTCGACGATGAAGTGCGGGAGCATCAGCTGGACGAGGGGGCCGATGGCCAGGGCGTAGAGCACGGTGCCGAGTCCCACCACTCCGCCGAGGACCCAGCCGACAGCGACGACGAGCACCTCCATGCTGGTGCGGACCAGGCGGATGGAGAGTCCGGTACGACGGTGCAGGCCGGTCATCAGCCCGTCACGGGGACCGGGGCCGAGCTGCGAGCCGATGTACAGCGCGGTGGCCAACGCGTTGAGCACCACGCCGCCCGCCATCAGCAGGCCCCGCGCCCACAGCTCCTCCGGCGCGGACAGCACGACGAGCGTCAGGTCGGCGAACAGCCCGACGAGCACGGAGTTGGCGACGGTGCCGAGACCGGGCATCTCCTTCAGCGGGATCCAGAGCAGCAGCACGACCACGCTCATCACGATCACGGCCATGCCGATGCTCATCGGCAGGTGGATGGCCATGCCCTGGTGGAGCACGTCCCACGGCGCGTTGCCCAGCGTCGCGCGGATCATCATGCCGAGGGTCAGGCCGTAGAGAGCGAGCCCGATCACGAGCTGGACGAGTCGACGCGGCAGCCGTCCGGCGCGCACCTGCGCGACAGGTCCGAGGGCCGCCAGCTCTCGGGCACGTCGTGGGGCGAGCTCCTGCACCGAGATGTCACTGGTCATGGCAGCAACTCCACCAGAAAGTGGACTGGTCGCACATAGCCAATCGTGTTTCACTGGCCTGCATGACACGCATGGTCTCCGCCGCCCGGGTGGCCGCCCTCGTCGGTGACTTCGACCGCTCCCCCGCCTACCGCGGCCTGGCCGAGGGCCTGAGGGTGCTGATCACCGACGGCCGCGTGCCGGTCGGGGTCCGGCTGCCCAGCGAGCGCGAGCTCACCGATGCGCTCGGAGTCAGTCGCACCACCGTGACGCGGGCGTACGCCGAGCTACGCGAGCACGGGTTCCTCGTCTCGCGCCAGGGGTCCGGGAGCGTGGCGAGCCTGCCCACCACCCGGGGCCATCGCGGCGACCACCTCCTCCCGCCCGGTGACCTGCCCGCGGACAAGATCGACCTGACCTGCGCCGCACCGGTGCCGGGTCCGGGCGTGCTGGCCGCCTACGAGCGGGCGGTCGCCGAGCTGCCGGCCTACCTCGCGGGCACCGGCTACTACCCGTCCGGGCTGCCCGTCCTGCGCGAGGCCGTGGCCGCGGCGTACGACGAACGCGGACTGCCCACCGACCCCGAGCAGGTGCTGGTCGTGCCCGGGGCACTCGCCGGCGTGTCCATCGCGGCACGCACCCTGGTGCGGACCGGAGACCGGGTGGTGACCGAGAGCCCCACCTACCCCAACGCCATCGCGACGCTCACCCACTCCGGCGCCCGGATCATCGGGGTCGACCTCGCGCCGGGGCAGGCGGACCACGAGTCGCTCATCGCGGCGCTGCGCCAGGTGCGGCCACGGGTGGCGTACCTGATCCCCGACTTCCACAACCCCACCGGCACCCTGATGGGTGATCCTGCCCGGGCGGCGGTGGCACGGGCGCTGAAGCGGGCCCGGACGGTCCCGGTGATCGACGAGTCGATGGTCGGGCTGCACCTCGACGTCGAGGACCTGCCACGCCCGTTCGCCGCGCACGCTCCCGACGCGGTGAGCATCGGCAGCCTGAGCAAGCAGTTCTGGGGAGGGCTGCGCGTGGGCTGGATCCGCGTGCCACAGGGGCAGATGGACGACTTCTTCCGGGCCCGCCTCAGCCTCGACCTCGGCGTACCCCTGCTCGAGCAGCTGGTGGCCACCGACCTGCTGATGCACGGCGCGGACCTGCTCCGGCACCGGCGCGAGCAGCTGCGGGCATCGCGGGACGCCGCGCTCGCCGCCGTCGCCGAGCACCTGCCGGACTGGCGGGTCGGCGCTCCCCCGGGCGGGCTCAACCTCTGGTGCGAGCTGCCGGACGCGCTGTCCACCGCGCTGGTGGCCCATGCGGATCGCCACGACGTGCTGCTGGCCTCGGGCCCCAGCTTCGCCCCGGAGGGCGGGCTGGACCGGTTCCTGCGCCTGCCCTACACGCAACCGGCCCATGTGCTCACCGACGCGATCGCCCGGCTCGGAGAGGCATGGCGGGAGACCGTCGTCGATCCGGCCTGGCGGCCGCGCACCTCGTGCAACCTGGTCGCCTGAGCGCCGGTTCCCCCGACGATTCAGACCTGCAGGCTCACCCCGCGCACCACGTCGGCGTCGATCGCGGTGCGGATCTCCTCGAGCACCTCCGGCGGGATCGCCGAGTCGACCGACAGCGCCACCAGCGCCTGTCCGCCCTTGGTGTCGCGCGAGACCTGCATGCCGGCGATGTTGACGTCGGCCTCGCCGAGGATGCGCCCCACCGTGCCTACCATGCCCGGGCGGTCCCGGTAGGTCAGGAAGGCGAGGTGGTCGGTCGGCTCGAGGTCGACCACGAAGTCGTTGACCTCGACCAGCCGCTCCCGCTGCGCGATGCCGATCAAGGTGCCGGACACCGAGACCTGGGTGCCGTCGTGCATGGTGCCGCGCAGCGTGATCAGGTTGCGGTGGTCCGGGCTCTCCCGGTCGGTGACCAGCCGCACCTCGGTGCCACGCTCGGCCGCCATCAGCGGCGCGTTGACGTAGGAGACCGGGTCCTCCACGACGTCGGCGAACACACCCTTGAGGGCGGCGAGCTCGAGCACCTTGACGTCGTACGCCGTGATCTCGCCGCGCACCTCGACGTCGAGCTGCTGGGCCACCTCGCCGGCGAGGGCGGTGAAGATGCGACCGAGCTTCTCCACCAGCGGGATGCCGGGCCGGACGTCCTCGGCGATGACGCCGCCCTGCACGTTGACGGCGTCGGGCACCAGCTCGCCGGACAGCGCGAGGCGCACCGACCGCGCCACCGCGACCCCCGCCTTCTCCTGCGCCTCGTCGGTGGAGGCGCCCAGATGGGGGGTGGCGACAACGTTCTCCAGCTCGAACAGCGGCGAGTCGGTGCATGGCTCGGTGGCGAAGACGTCGAGGCCGGCAGCGCGGATGCGGCCGGTCTTGAGCGCGTCGTACAACGCCGTCTCGTCGACGATGCCGCCACGCGCGGCGTTGACCAGCACCAGCTCGGGCTTGGCCATGGCGAGCTCCTCGGCCCCGATGAGGCCGACCGTCTCGGGGGTCTTGGGCAGGTGCACGCTGATGAAGTCGGACTCGGCCATCAGCTCCTCGAGACCGACGAGTCGGACGCCCATCTTCGCGGCCCGACCCGCCTGCACGTAGGGGTCGTAGGCGATGACGTCCATGCCGAACGCCGCGAGCCGCTGGGCGACCAGGACGCCGATGCGGCCCAGGCCGACGATGCCGAGCGTCTTCTCGTACAGCTCGGTGCCGGTGTAGCGGCTGCGCTTCCACTCCCCACGCGTGAGCGCTGAGTGCGCCGGGCTGATGTGTCGCGCGGCCGCCAGCATCAGGCCGACCGCGAGCTCGCCTGCGCTGGTGATGTTTGAGGTCGGCGCGTTGACGACCATCACCCCGTTGAGGGTGGCGGCGCGCACGTCGACGTTGTCCAGGCCGACGCCGGCGCGCGCGATCACCTTGAGCCGGCCGGCGGCGGCGAGGGCCTCGGCGTCCACCTTGGTCGCCGAGCGGACCAGGATCGCGTCGACGTCGGTGATCGTCGCGAGCAGCTGCTCACGGTCGGCGCCGTCGCACCGGCGGATCTCGAAGTCTGGGCCGAGGGCCGCGACAGTCGCGGGACTGAGCTCCTCGGCGATGAGTACGACGGGCTTGCTCACAGCGGTCCTCGCAAGGGGTCGACGACAGAATGAAGGTGACCGGGAAGCACGACGCTGTGCCGACGAGCCACACTACCCGCTGGGGCGAGGGAGCAGGTCAGCTCTCCGCGCCTCGACCCGCCGCGGCCGCGGCGGGCCAGAGGTAGGGCAGGTCGTCGGGAACGCCGGGGAAGCGGGCCCGGTAGAAGTCCGGGTCCTTGCGCAGCAACGACGACTGGTGGCTGCGGTGGAAGTCCTCGTCGCCGAGCCAGGCCGGCAGTGCCCCGGCAGCCTCCTGCTCCTCCTGGGTGCGGACCTCGGTGATGCCGACGCCGGCGAGCTCGGCGCCGATGGTGGCGGCGCAGGTGTCGCCGAACCCTTCCTCCGTCCAGACCTCGCAGCAGGTGAAGGCGTAGCGGCCGAGCGCCTCCTCGCACCCTGCCCACATCTTCACCGCCGGGTGGTGGCGCCACCCGTACCCCTCGACGGTGAGGCCGCGCAGCACCTGGATGCACTCGACGCGCTGCTTGCCGAGGCGCTTGGTGTCCAGGACTCGGGCGGAGGCCTCGAAGCTCGGGTAGGGCAGGAAGGTCTGCACGGGGCTCCTTACCCGACGGGCCCGGAGACAGTCCGCAGAGCCGGCGCGGAAAAGCCCCGGAACATAGGCGAAGGGCCCAGCAAGTATGAGTTGCTGGGCCCTTCTGGTTGATCGGACTCAGTGACCTCCCGATCATCACTCCTCACGTCCGGTCCCGGCCGCAGTCACCGTGCTCGCCGCGACGGGTTGCCCCGTCGTACGGACCGTTCGTTCCGAGTGATCCGCTCTCCCCGGAGGGAGTGCGTGAGAGATTTCTATGCCCTGCCCGCCGGGTGCGCAAGGGCTTTTCGCCAACTATTTCGGCCAATTCTCGAAGTCAGGCAGGTTCTCCACAGCCGAGCCGGAGTGGTCCACAGGTGGCCTGTGTTCTCCACAGCTGATGACCTCCTCCTGTGGACGACGAGGGCTCAGATCTGGCACCCGTCGGGGCCGCACACGTCACCGGCGCCGACCTGCTGCAGGCGCGGGTGGGCCTCCTGCCACGCACGATCGAGCACCTGCACGAACGTCTCGACCGGCTGAGCACCCGAGACGCCGTAGCGCCGGTCGATGACGAAGAACGGCACTCCGGTCGCTCCGAGTCCGGCGGCCTCTCGGATGTCGGCCTCCACCGCATCGGCGTACGCCGTGGAGCTGAGCACCTCCTCGGCCCGGTCGGCGTCCAGGCCGGCCTCGGCAGCGGCGGCGCGGAGCACCTCGCGGTCGGCGACGTTCTCGGCCCGCAGGAAGTACGCCGAGAGCAGCTCCTCCTTCAGCCGCGCCTGGGTCTCCGGACCGTCGGCCAGCGCCAGGTGCAGCAGCCGGTGGGCGTCGACGGTGTTGACCCGCTTCGCCTCGCCGAGGCGGAACAGGAGCCCCTCCTCCGCGGCGACGGCCTCCGTGCGCTCGATCATCTGCTGCCCGGCCGCCGGTCCACCGCCGTACTTCGCACCGAGGTGTTCGGCGACGGATTGCTCGGGCTGCGTGGGCGCTGCCGGGTCGAGCTGGAAGGAGCGGTAGACGATCTCGGCGTCGTACCCGGTGGCGGCGAGGGCCTTCTCCAGCCGACGCTTGCCGATGAAGCACCAGGGGCAGACCACGTCGGACCAGATCTCGATCTTCATGTCCGTGACAACCGGAAATGACCGGTTCGTGTTCCCCCGTCCAAGTCTCGGGGACACCCGGGTGGGATCAGGGGTGGGTCAGGGTCGACTCCAGCGACGTCCCCGATGTGGGAGTTGGCCGTCCGCACAGAGGATTCCCGGCATGATCACAGTCGAGTCACTCACCAAGAAGTACGGCGGCTTCACCGCCGTCGACGACATCTCGTTCACCGCGGCTCCGGGCCGGGTCACCGGGTTCCTCGGGCCCAACGGCGCCGGCAAGTCCACCACCATGCGCGTCATGGTCGGGCTGACCCCGCCGACCGCGGGCCGTGCCACCGTGGCCGGGCGACGGTACGCCGAGCTGCCCAACCCGGGCCTCGAGGTCGGAGTGCTGCTCGATGCCTCGGCCCAGCACGCCGGCCGCACCGGGCGGGAGATCCTCACCGTGGCCGCCCAGACGATGGGGCTGCCGCGGTCGCAGGTCGAGCAGATGCTGGAGCGGGTCAGCCTCACCGAGAAGGAGGCCGACCGCCGGGTGCGCCACTACTCGCTCGGGATGCGCCAGCGCCTCGGCATCGCCACCGCCCTGATCGGTGAGCCCGCGGTGCTGATCCTCGACGAGCCCGCCAACGGCCTCGACCCCGCGGGCATCCGGTGGATGCGCGACCTGCTGCGGTCCTACGCCGACCAGGGCGGCACCGTGCTGCTCTCCTCGCACCTGCTGCACGAGATCGAGGTGATCGCCGACGACCTGGTGGTCATCGGCAACGGCCGGATCGTCGCCCAGGGCACCAAGGCGGACCTGCTCGCCGCAGCGGGCACTGTCGTCCGAACCCGCGCCGTGCCGGCACTGGTCGACGCCCTCGAGACCGCCGGTCTCCCGGGTGCGGTCGGGCCCGACGGCGCCGTACGCACCACGGCTGATGCCTCGCTGGTGGGGCAGGTCGCCCTCGACGCCGGCATCGCCCTCACCGAGCTCCGTTCAGCCGACGGGGCCGGGCTCGAGGAGATGTTCCTCGAGCTCACCGCCACCGCGCAGCGCGATGGCGCCGTACAACGAGAAGGAGCCGCAGCATGACCACCACCACCCTGGAGCGCCCGGCCACGCAGAGCGTCGCCGCCTCCCGTCCC
This sequence comes from Marmoricola sp., assembly GCA_035689885.1. Lineage (GTDB taxonomy): Bacteria > Actinomycetota > Actinomycetes > Propionibacteriales > Nocardioidaceae > Marmoricola. Next base: position 8,612 of record DASSLA010000118.1, read on the forward strand.
GCCCCCGCGCCGATCCCGTTCGGCCGCATCGTAGGGGTGGAGCTGCGAAAGATGTTCGACACCCGGTCGGGGTTCTGGCTGCTGGCCAGCATCGCGATCGCGTCGGTGCTCGCCACCGGCGCGGTGATCCTCTGGGCCCCGGAGAACGAGCTCACCTACGAGACCTTCGCGACCGCCTTCGGCTTCCCGATGTCGGTGATCCTCCCGATGATCGCGGTCCTCTCGGTGACCAGCGAGTGGAGCCAGCGCAGCGCGCTGACCACGTTCACGCTGGTGCCGCACCGTGGCCGAGTGATCGCCGCCAAGGCGGTCTGCACCGTCGCGATCGGCGTCGTCGGGATGGCGCTCGCAGCAGCGATCGGGGCCGTCGGCAACGTCGTGGGTACGACGATCGCGGGCGTCGACACCACCTGGAACGTCTCGATGCTCGAGCTCGCCCACATCACCCTGGCCAGCGTGCTCGGGATGACCGTCGGGTTCACCCTTGGCGCGCTGATCCGCAACTCCGCGGGCGCGATCGTGGCCTACTTCGTGTTCGCGCTGGTGCTGCCGGGCATCTCCAGCGCCCTCGCGTCGAGCCAGGTCTGGTGGCGCGACAACGGCCCGTGGTTCGACTTCAACTACGCCTCCTCGGCCCTGTACGACGGCTCGATGACCGGTGAGCAGTGGGCCCAGCTGGGCACCACGACCGCGATCTGGGTCGTCGTACCGCTGGTGATCGGGCTGTGGACGATGTTGCGGTCCGAGGTGAAGTGATCGGCTGGTGGTTTCACTGGTGAACGTGTGAAACAGCCACTTCCCCCACGAAGCAACGTGGGGGAAGTGGCTGTTTCGTGGGGTGAGTGCGTCACTCTCCGGCCGCGAGCAGCTGTCGGAGCGACGCAGACATCACCGTGACGGTCTGGCAGCGCGACCCGGCGGTCGCCGCGGGGCGAGGGCGCGGCACAGGTCGCGGCCGCTGCACCCCCTTGTGCACGTAGATCCAGGTCCCGCAGATGCGGGTGCTCACCCGATGGCGGACCGCGACGGCGAACCCGGCCGCCCCGTTCGGCCACGCGGGCAGGTCGATGAGCGGCAGCCTCGTCGCGAAGCTCATCGCGACGGCCCCCCACACCACCTGAAAGCTCCGAAGCACACCTCTCCGGAGCCCGAGGACTCCCATCGCCTCAGGGTGGCACCGCCAAGGCGATCACGCAGTCCGGGCGGCCCGGTCGACCAGTCCGGCTCGGTTCCGTGTCAGGAGGAAACGCTGACCCGCCGCGGTCGCGGCGTACGACGGCCGCGGGCCGCCAGCACGCCGCCGATCGCGCCACCGAGGTGCGCCTGCCACGAGACCCCCACATCGGTGGGGAGGACGCCCCACAGCATGCCGCCGTAGAACAGGAAGACCACGACGCCGGTGGCGATCTGGCTCGGGCTGCCGGTGTAGAAACCCCGCACGAGCAGGTAGGTGAGCCAGCCGAACACGATGCCGCTGGCGCCGAGGGTGATCGAGTTGACCGGCGCGAGCAGCCACACCGCGGCGCCAGAGGCCAGCAGCACGATCAGCGTCGCGCGGGCCCAGCTCCGCCAGCCCTCGAGCAGCACGATGATGCCGAGCACGAAGAACGGCACGGTGTTGGACAGCAGGTGGGCCCAGCCGCCATGCAGCCACGGGGCCACGAAGACGGTGAGCAGTCCCTCGTCGGTGCGCGGCCGGATGCCGTAGCCGTCCAGCGAGTTGTTGCTCGCCTGGTCGAGGCCCTCGAGCAGCCACAGCCCCACGACGAGCACGGCCATCGTGAGGAAGGCCGTGCCGAAACCGAGCCGCTCGCTGCGACCGCTCCCTTGCATCGTGCTCACCGCCCCAGTGTCGCGGGCCGCGCCAAGCGGCGGGAGGTGCGGTCGGGCCGGAGCAGAAATCCGGTTGTCCCCCGAGCGGTGGTTGAGGCACTCTCGTCGCGTGGACAAGCGCTGAAACCCCGAACCCATGACCCCCGTCTTCCGGAGCCTTCACGCATGTCCCCCACCACGACCCTTTCCATCACCGGCGTCGACGTCGCGTTCGGCGCGCGCACCCTCGTCCGCGACCTCGACCTCGTGCTCGTGCCCGGCCGCGTCACCGCGCTCGTCGGGCCGAACGGATCGGGCAAGTCGACGCTGATGCGGATGGTCCTCGGAGAGCTGCCCGTGGAGACGGGCACGATCCGGTTGACCCCGCCCGAGGCCACGATCGGCTGGCTCCCCCAGGTCACGCCCGACCCGCGAGAGTCGCTGCTCGCCTTCGTACGCAGACGCACCGGCGTCGAGGCCGCCGACCGTGCCCTCGACACAGCGGCCACGGGGCTCGCCGACGAGCGGCCCGGAGCCGGCGACGCGTACGCCGAGGCACTGGCGCGGTGGCTGGCCCTCGGTGCAGCGGACCTCGAGGAGCGCCTGACCCAGGTCACGGCCGGGCTGGGGCTCGAGGTCGACCCCGGCCGTCCCCTCGGGTCCCTCTCCGGCGGCGAGTCCGCGCGAGCGGCGCTCGCCTCGGTGCTGCTCAGCCAGTACGACGTGCTGCTGCTCGACGAGCCGACCAACGACCTCGACGACCACGGGCGCGAGCTCATCGAGGAGTTCATCGCCCGTCACCGGGGTCCGGTGCTCGTCGCCAGCCACGACCGCGCGTTCCTGGACCGGGTGGCGACCCACGTGGTCGAGCTCGACCTCGCCCAGCAGCAGGTCGGCCACTTCGCCGGCGGTTGGAGCGACTACGTCGAGGCCAGGGAGCTGCGCTGGCGCCAGGCGCACGAGGCGTTCGAGGAGTACGTCGCCCAGCGCGACCGCCTCGCCATGGCCGCCCGCCGGCGCGCCGACTGGGCGGACCGCGGACGGCGGCAGGTCGCCCTCGGCGGCGAGCCCGACAAGCACATCCGGGAGAAGCACCGGGCCCGCGCCGACCGGCAGGCCGGCCGTGCCGCGATCACCCGCAGGGCGGCCGAGCGCCTCGAGGTCGTGGAGCAGCCCCGCAAGGAGTGGCAGCTGCGCTACCGCATCGACGCCGGTCCCCCGTCCGCCGACGTGGTGTGGACCCTCGACCGTGCGGTCGCGGCGCGTGGCGACTTCCGCGTCGGCCCGGTCGACCTGGTGGTCACGCAGGGCGAGCGACTCGCGCTGGCCGGTCCCAACGGCAGCGGGAAGTCCACCCTCCTGCACGCCCTGCTCGGCCGCACACCGCTGCACAGCGGGCGGGTCTCGACCGGGTCACGGGTCCGGGTCGGTGTGATCGACCAGGGCCGCGCACTGCTCGACTCCGACGAGTCCGTGGCGGACCTCGTCCACGAGCAGCTCGGCCGCCCGGGTCGCGGGGCGGTGCGCACGCTGCTCGCGAAGTTCGGCCTCGGGGCCGATCACGTCGACCGCCCGGCGCGCACGCTCTCGCTCGGCGAGCGCACCAGGGCGCTGATGGCGACGTTCCAGGCGCGCCAGGTCAACACCCTGGTGCTCGACGAGCCGACCAACCACCTCGACGTACCCGCGATCGAGCAGCTGGAGGCGGCTCTCGCCGGCTTCAGCGGGACGCTGGTCGTGGTCAGCCACGACCGCGCGTTCCTCGACGCGATCGGGATCGACCGCGTCCTCGACCTCGGGTCCGAGGTGCCGACTCAGCGGGTAGCGGTCCCCTCCACGTAGTCGGAGTCGTGGCTCTTCACCCACGCCATCAACTTGCGCAGCTCGCGCCCGGTCTCCTCGATCGGGTGCTTCTCGGCCTTGGCGCGCAGCTCCTTGAACTCCTTGGCGCCGTTGTCCTGGTCCTTGATGAAGCGCTCCGCGAAGGAGCCGTTCTTGATGTCCTCGAGGACGGCCAGCATGTTCTCCTTCACGTGCTCGTCGATCACGCGCGGGCCGGAGACGTAGTCGCCGTACTCGGCGGTGTCGGAGACCGACCAGCGCTGCTTGGCGATGCCGCCCTCGTACATCAGGTCGACGATCAGCTTCAGCTCGTGCAGGCACTCGAAGTAGGCCACCTCGGGCTGGTAGCCGGCCTCGGTCAGGACCTCGAAGCCGTACTGCACGAGCTGGGAGGCGCCGCCGCAGAGCACGGCCTGCTCGCCGAACAGGTCGGTCTCGGTCTCCTCGGTGAAGGTGGTCTTGATGCCACCGGCGCGCAGGCCGCCGATCGCCTTGGCGTAGGAGAGCGCGAGGTCCCAGGCCTTGCCGGTCTCGTCCTTCTCCACCGCGACGAGGACGGGTACGCCGCGTCCGTCGACGTACTCGCGCCGGACCAGGTGGCCCGGCCCCTTCGGCGCGACCATGAACACGTCGACGCCGGCGGGCGGGGTGATGTAGCCGAACCGGATGTTGAACCCGTGACCGAAGACGAGGGTGTCACCGGGCGCGATGTTGGGCTCCACGGACTCGGCGTACAGCTTCCGCTGCACGTGGTCGGGCGCGAGGATGACGATGACGTCGGCCTCCTCGACCGCCTCCGCGGGGGTCAGCACGCGCAGCCCCTCGGCCTCAGCCTTGGCGCGGCTCTTCGAGCCCTCCGGCAGACCGATGCGCACGTCGACACCGGAGTCGCGCAGGGACAGCGAGTGCGCGTGGCCCTGGCTGCCGTAGCCGAGCACGGCCACGTTCTTGCCCTGGATCAGGGACAGGTCGGCGTCGTCGTCGTAGAACATCTCAGCCACGTCGGGCTCCTTTGGTTGTGCGTACAAAACGGACAGTCTGTCGGGCCGAAACTGTGCCCAGCGGGCCAATGCATTGGTGTGCCGGAGGGGGTTTCACCGGGCGCCCGGTGAAACCTGACGCGCAACTCACCCGGGCACACCCTGCGCCGCCGGCACCGGCACCGGCACCGGCCGCAGGGACCGCTCGGTGATCGACCGGCTGCCCCGGCCGATCGCGACCATGCCCGACTGCACCAGCTCGCGGATGCCGAAGGGCTCGAGCACGGCGAGGAAGTCGCGCAGCTTGGCCGCGTTGCCGGTGACCTCGATGGTGATGGCGTCGGGGGCTACGTCGACCACCTTGGCGCGGAACAGCTGGACGGCGTCGAGCACCTGCCCCCGGGTGTCGGAGTCGGCCTTGACCTTGACCAGCAA